>CAYXUS010000113.1:0-12062 GCA_964468415.1 uncultured Caldithrix sp. | reverse complement strand
TTTTTGTCAGCGAATATTTTCAGGGACCGGTTGTCAAATGGTCGATGCTTTTCATCGATTTTGGATTGGGCGCCATCCTGGTAATGCTGGGTATTTTCATGGGCTGGCGTTTGTTCGATCTGTTTAAGCAGGATGGCCTGTGGAAGAAAGAAGCGGCCCATCCCGAGCTGGAAATTCCGCGCATTACCCCCGCCGCTCCGGCCAAAGATCTCAATATCGAGCAGGAGGTGAACCAATGAAAAAGCTAATTCGTTTTCTTCCCATCCTTTTTGCTTTAGTCGCTTTTTCCTGTGTGGAGCAAAAGAACGCGCAGGTAGAACCTTTTCCTTACACCGACACCGGTGTTAATACCGAGGCCTGGGTGAAAATTCCCGCGGGAGATTTTTACAAAGGATTGCATCGCCATGTGACCAAGATTGACAAGCCTTACGAAATTATGCTAACCGATGTAACCAACGCTCAATATGCGCGCTACTTAAATGAGGCTCTGGCCAAGGGGTCCATTAAAGTGGTGAATAATAAGGTCATGGGCTACTATCCCGGCGATCCTTTTGACGGTTACAAGCACGAAAAGAAAATTACGCCTGGTGACAAAGTGTTTTTCCCGCTGGATGAGCCCGGGGTTCGCATCACTTTTGACGGTCAAACCTTTTCTGTCGTCAAAGGATACGAGAATCATCCGGTTACTTACGTTTCCTGGTTCGGTGCCAATGCTTATGCCAAGTTTTACGGCTGGCGTTTACCTACGGAGGATGAATGGGAAAAGGCCGCGCGCGGTACCGACACGCGCTCATTCCCCTGGGGCGAAGAAATTTATGACAATATCGCCAACTACTCTAATAGCAATAAATTTCTGAAAGAGGTGTTTGGTCGTCCGGTCATTACTACCCCTGTGGGATTTTTTAACGGCAAAACTTACAACGGGCTGCAAACGCGTGACAATCGCAGTCCCTATGGCTTGTACGACATGGCTGGCAATGTGTGGCAATGGTGCGGAAACGACTACCGTTTTATGCATTATCGTTTTATGCGTGGCGGCAGCCACGCAAATTACGAATACAATTTGCGTGTCTGGGCCCGGAACAGTGCCGGACCGGAATACTACAGCATGTACGTGGGTTTTCGCTGTGCACGTGATGTTCCGTCCGATTCGACGGCTACAACGGGAAGCGAATAAAGATTGAACGTTGGCGGCGGCAGATCGCTATCTGCCGCCTTTCCCCACAAACAACACAGGGAGTCCATTGCCCCATGAAAACATTTTTCCGGGATGTGATCAAACGAAAATTAAAATTGTACTGGCCGCTCATCAAAAGCTTGCAAACCGGTTTGCTTTTGGTCACCGGCTTTACCGGTTACATTAGCGTCCGTTGCCCCATGTTTCACTTCCAACAAATCGCGGGACTTCTGGGCAGCTTGTTTTTCGCCATCAGTGGAAGCACCATCTTAAATATGGTGTACGATCGCGACATCGATGCCCGCATGAATCGCACCCGGCACCGACCTTTGCCTGCCGGCAAAGTAAAACCCGGCGAAGCCCTGACCGTGGGACTGATCGTCTCTGCCCTCGGTTTGCTCTGGGCCTTCTCGCTATCCCCAATGTTCGGCTGGGTCGTGTTTGCCGGACTTTTCATCGACGTCGTTGTTTACACCATCTGGCTCAAACGCAAAACCGCCTGGTCCATCGTCTGGGGCGGCATTTCCGGCGGAATGCCCATCCTGGCCGGACGCGTTCTGGGACTTGGCCACATCGATTCCATCGGAATTCTGCTCGCCCTGGCCATTCTTCTGTGGATTCCCACACACATCCTTACCTTCAGTATCCGCTATCAGGATGACTACCGACAGGCGGGCGTGCCCACATTTCCTTCCACCTACGGAGTTACAGGCACGCAGCGCATTATTGCCATCTCCAGCATTGGAGCAGCCATCGCCATCGGAACGGGAATTTACGCCTTGGGACTTTCCTGGGGATATTTGCGGTTACTCTCGGTTCTAACCGTTGGGCTGGTCGGACTTTCGCTGATAAGTTTGTACCGTCCCTCTGAGCAGGTAAACTTTGGACTATTTAAATACGCCTCGCTTTTCATGTTAGGATCCATGATGATGGTAGTTTTAGGAGCAATGCCATGAAAAAACTAAATATTGCCGACCGATTGTTCTTTTTAGCCACCGTCTTTTTAGCCGGCTACCAAATTGTAAGCGGCATCGAAGGTTTCGATTTTTGGGCAACGCTTTTTTTGACCGTAGCATTTGGCGTTCTACTTTTGGCCGGTTTGCTATTATTCTTGTTCGGCTTCGAAATTTTAGAAAAAAAACTGGTCGTAGTCGTGGCTACACTTGCCCCGTTAAGCCTGTCTGCAGCTTTAATCTTTGCCTTTCTGCCACGCTACAAAACATTGTACGCCTTTTTCATCGGATTAGGCTTCTTAGGAATTGCCGTCACCCAATTCAAGGCTACCGGCAAAATTCCCGTACTTTTCCTTGCGCCGGTCCATGCCGTCGCCGGGCTGATAATCTTTCTTTTGCCTTTAATCCGTAGTTTCGGCGGGCAAGCGCCAATGTCTTTTGCCTTGGTGGGCGCCGGAGGAGCATTAATGGGACTCGGAGGGCTCCTTTTAGCCTTTCTGAAATCCGGTGCACCCATTTTGTCCAAAGAAACCATTTTCAGCGTTTTCCCTTTACTATTGGCCTTAACAACAGCCTTGTTCGTGCTTGGCTTTTAAAGGCATGTTGTTCCAATAAACTTTTTCAGTAACACCCTAACAAAGGAGGAGTTATGGGTAACTCACTACTAAACTATCCACAGTCGATGGGTATTTTCGATGTAATCATGTTGTTGCTAACCGGCCTGGTAGCCATCTACATGATCTACCGCTTTTTGCAACGCCAAAAAAATCCCGAAACGGCAGGTGTCTGGAACATTTACTACATCGTAGGTTTTTTGGTACTATTAGTCGCCGGATTATTACTCATCATTTTCGGTTGGCAAGCGCTGGGCAATAACTTTGTGGCCGTCGTTGCCGGATTAATCCCCTTTTCCCTGGCAACAGGTTTGGTCGCTCAATTTTATCCCAAATACGCCAAGCCCTATTTGTGGTTAATGGTCATTGGTCTGGTATTGATCACCGTAGCCCGCTATGGCAACATGGTTGGTTTAGGCAGCGTCGTTTATCCCGTTTTCCACGCCATCGCCGGGTTAACCATTGTGATTATTCCCTTTCTGGCCTGCAAGGACCAAAAAGTACAAAAAGGCTTTAGCGCAGTTGCCATCGGTGGTATTCTGATCGGCCTGGGTGGCATGGCACTGGCTTTCCTGAAAGCAGGCAAGCAATTGCTTTTCTTCTCTAACGACGTCGTTTTCGCTATTTTGTCGCCCTTGCTGCTGTTAATGGCCCTGTTCTTCACCTTCGGTTTCATGAAGGGCGTAAAAAAATAAACCGTGTTACCTTAGTAAAAACAAAGGGATGGAGGCGTTTGTCTTCATCCCTTTTTTGTTTTTTGGAATTTTGTTGTATATTAGCCGCTTTGTTGTGGTGAGATAATCGATTAAAAAGGATTTTAAAAATGATTAAAAAACCGGGTGTGCACAAACGTTGGCTCATTTTAATTTCTGGTATCATGTGGAGTGGCGTGGGACTCCTTTTAATTCGCATTGCGTTTCGCTGGATTCCCCATTTTACGCCCACCGAAAAACTTTGGGTCTTAGGCGGCGGACTTTTATTGGGATTGGCCATTGCCATTTTCGGCTTTCGGTTATTAGTACACAAAAACATTCGTCGCATCAAAGCTTACACAAAACCCGTGTGCGCTTTTGCTTTTCAGGCCTGGCACAGTTACGTATTAATCGTCATCATGATGAGCATGGGCATTTACCTGCGCAACACAACCCTCATTCCCCGGCAACTCGTATCGCCGGTTTACGTAGGCATTGGCCTCGCTTTGTTTTTGGACAGTTTTCTTTACTATCGGCAATTCGCGCGTTGTAAAACCGAATTCGAATAAAACACAACAATTTCCCAAAAAAATCAAAAAGAAATAAAAATACCTGTTGACAGATGTGAAATAGCGCTGTATATTTGTATGTAAATATTTACTTACTCGGGGCGGAAAAGTTGAGCTTTACGGCAAAACAGAAAAAGATTATTGATGCGGCTATTGAATTAATTGCTGAAAAAAGCATCCAGCAATTAACCATTAAGAATTTATCGAAAAAGCTGGGCGTAACCGAAGGCGCTTTGTATCGCCATTTCCCGGGCAAGTTGGATATTCTGCTGGGCATTCTTATGATGTTCAAAAATGATGCCCGCAAAAACCTGGAAAGAGCGAAGGTCTCAAAACAGCCCGCTATTAAGCAACTCGAATCCATCTTCCTGTACCGCCTTAAATATTTTACCCAAAAGCCTGCCGTCGCTGCTGTTATTTTTTCGGAAAGTATTTTCCAGAATCATAAACGTCTGGCCGAAGAGGTCAACAACTTTTTGAAAATGCACGAAGAAACCCTGCACGTCATTCTGGAAAAAGGCATTCAAAACAATGAAATAAAAAAAGACATCGACATTGAGGATACTATTTACATTATTATCGGCTCCATGCGCTATCTGGTAACCCGCTGGCGTCTGGACGGGCACCAGTTTGATTTGTGCAAGGCCGGTAAGAAGCTGCTTAAAAATTTAAAATTGTTTTTAGTAGCATAACTTAGTTTTTTTAATAAAAAAGTGAGTAAACATTTACTACAATTAACCAAACTTTACTAATTCCAACAGGAGGTATCAGGAACTATGGCTTCATCTGAGAACCGGTTTTCTTATCTTTTCCGCTCCACCAAAGGCCTGGTACTGGTCGCTATTTCTTTAATAGCACTGGTCACCGCCATCTGGGGAACGCTTTCCGGCCCGATGGTCGAATGGGGCGTAAAGGATATCACCGTGCGGCTTTTGGGAATGGAACTACATCCCTGGCAACGTGAAGGCCGCATCATCATGCTCTACCACACAATCGCTCTGGCAGTGGTAGCCATCGAAGTGTACTTTATCACCTCGATTGTCCCCATGAAAAAGCATCAACAGGCTACCATCAATGCCACCATTACTGCCGGTTACATGACGGCAATGATCTTTGGTCTGTGGTTCGCCTATTTTGGCCACAATTTCGTATTCCACGGCTTGTTTTTGGTCGGTCAATCGCTGGTATTTTTTGCCGGTATTTTATTGGCTGCCGCTCTGTGGCCCTGGAATAAGGAGTACTATTTACCAAAAGATTCCGAATACGCACACACCAAAAAGGGTCTCGATCTGGAACGCGTCGCCTTTTTTGCTATGGTGGTAGCCACTCTGGGCTCTGCTATCTTTGGTGCGGTCACAGGCTCTTATTGGGGCAATGGCCATGAAACCTTTTTAGGTGAAGACCTTATTCGCAATCCGCACAAAACTGCTTTGCAATTGGCCATTATCGGCCACCTGCACATCATGCTTACCTTAGTTGCCGTGGCAATTACTCTGGTTGTCGGTCGCTGGCTGGATTTCAAAGGCATTTTTCACAAAATCGCCATGCCGCTGATGATCATTGGTATTATTGTAATCACCCTGGGCGTTTGGTCGGTAGTACCTTATGAGCCCACAGCACACACCTTTATTTACGTCGGTTCGGTTTTTGTGATGACTGCAGCCCTTATGCTGGTCATTTACGGTTGGCGTAAATTGATTCACGATCGCCTTGCCGAACTGGGTATCGAAGGCAAGGCCGGTTTCTTCCGTAGTCTAAAGGCCCTGCTGCACGATCCGCTGAAGTTCGGACCGTTGTGGCAAATGGTCTTCATGAATTTCACCGTTAGTGGCGTGGGCATCTTCTTGGCCATTAAGCTGGACAAAATTTTCCGCGTGTGGCCTTTCCGTGAAGAGCGCATTACCCTTACCGGCCACTGGCACATTTTAGCCGCTTTAATTGCGACTATCATCTTAATGTACTATGGTGACATCATCGGTTTAAAAGGGAAAGTGCGCAAATGGTTCGGATGGATTCTCATCATCGGTTCGGACGTTGCTTTCGGCTCGATGACTATCTTTTCCATGAAACGGCTTTTTGTCGATCAATACCATCAACAGCCTTTGGTCGACACGACCATGTTGTTAACCGATTTGGGGTTGGGAATCATTCTCGTGACCCTTGGTCTGCTTTTGGGCTGGCGTTTGTTTGACCTGTTCAAACAAGATGGCCTGTGGAAAAAAGAAGCCCAGAATCCGGAACTGGATGTCCCCAGAATTACGCCAGTCGGTGCAACTTCATCGGAACAGGGGGTGTAACTATGAAAACATTGATCCTTTTTACCAGCATTGCTCTGGCCCTTTTCATGGCGGGTTGTGCATCTTCCAACTCTAATGCGGAAGCAAACGTTCCCGTGTACAATACCGGGGCACCCGATTCCATCGTGTGGGTTTTAATACCGGCCGGTGATTTTTACAAAACCGAGCATGCCCACCTGACCAAAATGGATTACGACTACCAAATTATGCGCTATGACGTAACCAATGCCCAATATGCCCGCTATTTAAACGAAGCGTTGGCCAAGGGCACCATTAAAATGAAAGACAACAAAATCATTCTCGGATATTATCCGGGCGAACCCTTCAACGGCCACAAGCACGAGTTTAAAATTGGCCCTGGCGATTATCAGCACATGGATTTAAGCAAACCGGGTGTGCGCATCAAATTTGATGGCCAGGCCTTTAGCGTGCAGAAAGGTTTCGAAAACCATCCGGTAACCATGGTAAGTTGGTTCGGCGCAAAAGCCTTTGCCGATTTTTACGGCTGGCGTTTACCTACGGAGAACGAATGGGAAAAGGCTGCGCGTGGCACGGACAAACGCAGCTACCCCTGGGGAAACGACTTTGACCACAGTCGCGCCAATTTTTACGGCAGCCACGATCCGTTCGAAAAATTATTCGGCAAACAGGGTGGAACCACGCCCATCGGTTTCTACAACGGTAAAACCTACGATGGATTTAAAACCACCGATAGCCCCAGCCCTTACGGACTGTATGACATGGCTGGCAACGTCTGGCAATGGTGCGCGGATGATTATCCCGATATCCATTACCGCTACATGCGTGGCGGAAGCTTTGCCACCTACGAAAACAACTTACGTGTATGGGAACGCAACAGCGCCGGACCCGAATACGAAGGTACGGATGTTGGTTTCCGGTGTGCACGGGATGTACAAAAGTAAAACGTAATTTTTTTCGGATGCCTGGTTTTCGTATTTCAATAAAAAATACGCATTCCGAAACCCAAAATATCCATACGAAACACAGGCATCCGTTTTATTGCAAGGAGATGGTATGATGAATACCAACAATAATGACACACATGGTTTTGCCGCATTGAAGGCACGAATAAAACTTTACTGGCCTTTAATCAAAAGTTTGCAAACCGGCTTGTTACTCATTACCGGCATTGCCGGGTACATCAGTGCGCGCTGCCCGGTAATGACCTGGGAAACATTCCTCGGTTTGTTGGGCAGTTTATTTCTGGCCATTAGCGGAAGTACCATTCTCAACATGGTTTACGACAGGGATATTGATGCCAAAATGGGACGTACTGCCCATCGGCCTCTCCCATCCGGAAAGATTCCGGCCGGAGAAGCACTTGCCGTCGGCCTGATCATTTCTTTTTTAGGCGTTGGTTGGGCTTATCTGCTTTCTCCCATTTACGCTCTGGTCGTGTTTGCCGGGCTTTTCATCGATGTGATCGTCTACACCGTATGGCTTAAACGACGCACCGCCTGGTCCATCGTCTGGGGCGGCATTTCCGGAGGTATGCCCATCCTGGCCGGACGCACACTGGGTATCGGCCACATTGATGGCATCGGTATCTTGTTCACTCTGGCTATTTTACTCTGGATTCCCACACACATTCTTACATTTAGTATGCGTTATTATGAAGACTACAAACGGGCCGGAGTGCCTACATTTCCTTCGCAATACGGTTATCGCACCACGCGCATCATTATCGCCCTGTCCAGTGTAGCAGCGGCTCTGTCTATTGGATTGGGCGCATTTGCCATCGGGCTTTCCTGGGGCTACTTGCGTCTCCTGTCTGTGCTGGCCGTGGGAATTGTAGGTCTGGCGGCCATTAGCATTTTCCGGCCATCGGAAAAAGTAAATTTCGGCCTGTTCAAATATGCTTCGCTGTTTATGTTAGGTTCCATGGTCATGATGAGTTTAGGGACATTGTAGTGCGCAAAATAACCGTACTCGACAGAATTCTGTTTTTAATCACCGCAATTGTTGCGGGTAGTAAAATTGTCAGTGGCATGGATCAGCATTCCGTGCTTTCGACGGGTTTTTACACCGTATCTTTCGGGGTGCTGGTTTTGGCCAGCATTATGCTTATTTTATTTGGCTTTGAACTTTTAACCAACCGTTTTGTCCCGGTCGTCACCACTTTAATTCCCATCACTCTTTCTCTGGGATTGGTGCACGACTACATTCCCAAAATGACCTTTTCCTATTCTGTATTGCTGGGCTTGTTCTATTTAATTTCGGTGTGGATGCGTTTTACGGCATCCGAAAAAACCGCCGCTTTGGTTTTGGCCTTAGTGCACGGAATTTCGGGCATGTTGCTGTTTGTCTTGCCCGTAATTCTGGTAACGCAATACGGTTTGCCCTTACAGCTTCTGCTGGTCAGTCTGGGCGGCTTAATCATCGGTTTGGAAGGAATATTTTTAACCTTACAAAAAATGGGATTCTTGAAAATGAGCCTAAATACCGTTTTCAGCAGATTCCCGATCATGTTACTGTTGGCAACACTCGCTTTTGTAAGCGGTTTGCATGTTTAAAAGTACTTTTTGTTTTTCTACCCATTAAACTAACTTAAAGGAGGTTTAGCTATGCTAAGTGAAACCACAAAAACCCAGCGCACCATTATGGCAATCGCTGCCATTGTGATGGGCCTCTTTATGATGTACGTGGCTCCGTCGGAAGCCATGCACACACTAAAGATCGCCCTGCGCGAAGTAATGGAACGGCTTATCCCGTTCGATCCGGATTTTTATCCGGCTGTTCCCATTTTGGGCGCGACCTACAGCATCTGGATGATCGGTCTCTGGCTGTTCGGCGCGTTCGCCATTGTTCTGGCCAAAAAAGTGTACGATGGCGCCCAATGGGCCCGTAGCATTTTGTTGGGCTTTTCCGCTTTTACCGCCGTGGCCGGTATGACTATGCTCATCCCCTGGATGGTGCTGGTAGTGGCCGATTATTCGCACGGTCCGGTTCCCGGTGTTTTACCGCCGCCCGCCGGTGTTTCGGTTATGCCGCCGGTTATCTGGACGCTGGCTTTCGGTCTGCTTTTCTACTACATCTTTTTATTGCTGGATGAAGACAGCCTGAAAAACAAAATTTTGAAGTTCATCCCCTACACCTTTGTCGGTGTGGTTGCCGGTATGGTCTTCATGAACGGGCAGCATGGCGTTCGCTATTTTATCTTCATCCCCGAAAAATTAACGGCTAATCCGCCCAGCCCGTTTAGCCCTTACGGAAACTTTTTCACCAACCTCGACTTTTACAACGCTCTGGCCTTAACGACTATTTCTCAGGCTCAATTGGATTCCATTAAGGTCGATTCGCTGGTGAATATCGTAAACAAAGCCCATCAGGTTGTTCCGCAGGTGGTAAAATTCTCCAAACCGACCTACGATCCTAACACTTTGGTTCTTTTATTGGGCGGTTACATGAATTATTTATCCTCGTTCCTGATGATTCTGGCTATTCCGTTCTTAGCCCTGCGCAAAAAGTTCGGTTATTACATAATTCTGGGAACTTCTTTGGCGACGGCCTTAATCGGATTTCAGGGTTACATCGTCCGGCATTCGTTTGAATGGGGCGTTGGCGGCTTGCTCTCTTTGGCCCTGTTCATTCTGTTCATAATCCCCACGTTTAAACGGTTCTTTATCGTCGAAGAAACCGATTAAAAAATTGATATCCGGCGGATGACCATTCGCCGGATATTTTGTTTTGATCCTAATTTCAGGAGAACACTATGAAAAAACTATTGGTAACATTTATCCTTTTTTTAACCGTTTCAACGGTTTTTGCCACCGACGGCGATCAGATGCTTGGTATTTCGGCCATGCAATGGGCACGCGGCGGGGCCATTATTGCCGCGCCGGTAGACGTACCCAGCATGCTGTACAACCCTGCTGCCATCGGTGAAATTGGCTTTGCCAATTTGGGTTTCGATTTAAGTCTCGGTGTACTCAATCCACCGCGTAAAATCACCAGTATGAAAGGGACAACTACCAGTAATTCCAACCTTTACCTGGGAATGGGCAACGGATTTGCCGCGCGTATCTCGCCCAAAATTTTTCTGGGTGTAACCGCCGGTGGAGTGGCCGGTATGGGTGTGGACTTCCCGGCGACAACGCTTCCGGATAATCCCGGAACACCAATCCACGAAAATTCTTCGATTGTCACGAAAAAAGGTCTGTTGAAGATCGCACCGACCATCGGTTTTAAAGTTTCGGACAAATTGATGCTCGGCCTTTCTCTGCAAATCGGCCAGCAGTCTATGGCTTTAAAATCGCCGGCCTTCATGATGCCGCAAACCGAATCGTGGGGCTTTGGCGCGGCGGTTGGTGCCATTTACCACGTTACAGACAAACTGCAAGCCGGCCTTTCCTACACCTCACAAATGAATATTTCCGAATACACCTTTAACGGATTTAGCCCGATGGGCGGCGAGGGCGAATACAAAATGGAAATGAACAGCCCTCAGAACGTGGCCTTTGGTCTGGCTTTTAAACCCATGCCCAAATTGCAGGTGGAAGCCGATGTGAAATGGTACAATTTTTCTGCCGTAATGGATCAGGTAGATTTGAAAGGCCCGAACGGTGTTGTGATCCCTCTGAAATTCGGTTGGGACGATCAAATGGTTTACGCAATTGGTGCCAACTTTAAAGTAAAGCAGGGCCTTTGCCTGCGCGCCGGCTACAATTACGGCAAAACGCCAATCGGCACAAACGATGTGGACAACAATTTGGGTTCCATCGCTGTGGTCGAACATCATATTTCCATCGGTGTTTCCAAAAGATGGAATGACAAATGCAGCTCTACGCTTTCGTTTACCCACGGCTTGCACAACGAACTAAAATCGAGCGTGACTCCGAATAAAATCGAAGCCGAACAAAATATCGCCTTTTTGCAGTTCAGCTTCCGTCTGTAATAACATTTGTTTTTTGGGAACTAATGGAGCCGTTTCATACGGCTCCATTTTTATTTCACAAACCCGTAAAAACCGCAAGGTCTCTACGGAATAAAATCGGGAAAACGGAAATGAAACATTTCTGGCAAAATTTTTATCGATTCGGAATCGCCCTCTTGCTGCTCACGATTAGCATCTCGGCGGCCCAAACCGAAATCACCGGTTTTTTCGACATTATTAACACCTATCGAATTTCCGAACGCGAAACGGGCGGTTTCCAAATCAATCAATTCGAAATCGACATCAGTAAAGCCTACAAAGACAACCTTTCTTTCGGCGCGGCCATTGCCTACAATAACACCTGGGGCAATATCGAGTTGAGCATGGTCTATTTGCATTACAATCTGATAAGCAACGAAGTAAAGCATCCCCGCCGCAGCGAAGAGGACGAACATGTCGGCATTGTAATCGGTAAATTCGATGTGCCCATCGGGCTCGACTATCTTTCCTACGCTTCGCCCGACCGGCCCGTCGTTAGCCAGCCTTTAATTATTGAGCAAACCATTGCCGGATGGAATGATGTAGGGGTGAACTTTCACCTAAACAAACGTTACCTGCGTTTTAATGTAAGCGCCGTAAACGGTTTTAACAACGGGCTGAATTTGGTGGGTGATTTTGTTTTTAAGCTAACGCCTGATTTTCGTTTCGGCCTTTTTCACACATCGGACTTTAATAAAAAGATTCATCGTAAAAGCTGGATTAGCGGCCTTTCCCTTTTTGCGCGCCATCGCATTTTCGAACTCAAATCGGAGTATCTCTGGGCCAGTGGCATTTACGGCGGCGAACAAGACACGCTCAACGATGAC
>CAYXUS010000112.1:0-6791 GCA_964468415.1 uncultured Caldithrix sp. | reverse complement strand
GCAAAGCCTTGTCCGGATCGAGCCCGAAGCCCCGAATGTAAAATTTGTTGACGTAGTAGTAAAAACTGTTGTGCTGTGCCGAGTTGATGGGGTAAAATTCGTCGATTTGAATAAAATGAAAACTTTTCATGTCCGGTTTGTGCGCCGGATCGACTCCCCATTCGCCCAGGAGTTTTTGCACCTTGGGGGTATTCCAATTCTGGAGCAGATAGGTGACCCATTTAATAAAGTGTTCTGGGGTTTTGCCCGTAGGTAAAGAAATGGTGGAGCCTTCGTTGTTTTGGGCCCATTCCAGAAAGCGCATGGCCGTTAATTTGCCCAATTCGGGGAAGTTATCGACAATGATGGTGCCGATTTTTTCCACGGGCGGGTAGAGCAATTGCTGCCCGTTCTTTTGCATCATGATTTCTTCCACGCGGGAAGAAGTTGTTTTTATCTTTTTTTTCATTATATTACTCCTGTTTGATGTTTTGTTCGAGGGCGAATATAAGAAATAAACATAACTTGGACAATTTTTTAAATTTCGCCATAAAAATGTTTAAAAATATCGGATAAGACTTGATTTTATCGTAAACAGTATGGAAATTAGAGAATAAGAAACAAATAATAATAATTCAAAAATGGTTTTTAATGTCTAAGGAGGAATCTTACAATGACTAAACAAGAACTTGTTACCAAAATTGCCCAGGACGCAAATTTGTCCAAAAGAGCAGCAGAAGATGCATTGAATGCTTTCATTAATGCGGTTAAAGAAAGCCTGGCAAAAGGCGAAAGCGTTTCGCTGGTTGGCTTCGGCACATTTTCCGTTTCCGAAAGAGCTGCTCGCAAAGGCCGTAATCCGCAGACTGGTGCTGAAATCGAAATTCCTGCCCGCAAGGTTCCTGTATTCCGTGCCGGTAAAGGTTTGAAAGAAGCTGTCTGATCCATCAGGCAAACGATCTATAAAGGCGGGGATTTAGATTCTCGCCTTTTTTTTGGATTGTAAAAACCTTCCGATCGCTAAGCGAGTCACAGCGTGCTATTGCTTCAATAAAACTTAATTACACGGGGACAAGGAAAACTCTGACTAAATATCCAGATCCGGCTATTGAGCGAAATTCTTTTTTATCTTTACAATGAGCACTTCTTTTATCTGCTTTCATGGAAGAAATATCAATTTGGAAAGTCCGGAAGGGGAGAAATGAAAAAACATTTAAAATTCGTAGCGACTCTGGTTTTAAGCCTTTCCTTTGTATTTGTTCAATGTTCCGGTGTCCATTGGCTTTCTTCAAAAGAAAAAGCGGATGAAAAACTGAGAGAACAAATTCGTGCGTTGCTCGACGATCCTGCCTTGGCCAATGCCCACATCGGTGTGTACATCGAATCTTTAAACAACGGGCATGTCGTTTTTGCGCAAAATCCTTACAAAATATTATTGCCTGCTTCGAACATGAAGTTATTTACAACCGCAGCCGCACTGGTGAACTTGGGGGCGGAATTCCGGTATCAAACCAAGATTTTTGCCATAGGCCCGGTTACGGACAGCACATTAAACGGTGATTTGGTCGTCAAGGGAAGCGGTGACCCGTCCATTTCGGGGCGTTTTTACGGCGGCAATCCCCTTGCCGTCTTTAATCAGTGGGCCGATTCTCTGAAAAGCCACGGTATCTTTAAAATTTCGGGAAATCTCATTGGTGACAACAGTTTCTTCAAAGAACCGGTTTTGGGAGAAGGATGGAACTGGGATGACGAATCGTATTGGTATGCCGCACAAACCTCCGCTTTGGCGCTGAACGATAATTGTGTGGATTTTGCGATCTGGGCCGATTCTTCTGTGGGGCGGCACGTGTCATTTAAGTTTGAACCAAAATACGGCGAAATTCGCGTCGTGAACCATGCTGTTATTGCCGATAGCCTGCAAGACAGCACATTTCACATCGAACGCCTGCAGGGTAAGAACGTAATTGTTCTTTCCGGATTTTTGCCTGCGCACTCCGATACTATTTACGAATCCATTAGTGTTGAAAAACCCGGACGCTATTTTCTGCGCAGTTTAAAAAGGGTGCTGCAAGAAAAAGGAATTCAGATTGAGGGGGCGACAATTTTGCGAAACGATTCGCTTGATTATGCCCAGGCTCGTGCACTATTCACCCATTATTCACACCCTTTAAAAGAACTCATCAAAGTAGTCAACAAGCCCAGCCACAATTTTTATGCGGAACAAATATTGAAAACAATGGGCGGCCTTTTTAAGCAGCAGGGAAGCTTTAGCGGAGGATGTCAGTTTGTGCGGGAATGGCTGCAATCCATTGGGGTGCCTGCGCAGTATTTTATTAATGTGGATGGTTCCGGGTTGTCGCGTAAAAATTTTGTTGCACCTCTGGCTACGGCCACATTATTGCGCTACATGTACCATCATCCCTATTTTAAGTATTATTACGATTCGCTGCCCATTGCCGGGGTGGACGGCACGCTGGGCAAACGCATGCGCGGGACGAGTGCCCAGGGTAACGTGCACGCCAAAACCGGGTATATGGCCCACATGCGGGCATTGTCCGGCTATGTAAACATTGGCAAAGCGAATCCGATGCTTTTTGTGATGATGTTTAACAACTATTCGGTCCCAACGCCTTACATCAATTTGATTCAGGACCGCATTTGTATTTTGTTGAGCGGGGAATGAGGGGCGACTATCGCTCCTGCTGAATACCCGTTACAACTTCGGTGGTTGTACCACACGCTTCTTTAATCTTCAAAAGGATGGCCTTCCTTCTCAAAATCGGGCAGGTAATGTTCCGGGGCGTCCAGATGCTGCGTAAATCCCCTGTCAAAGCCCAGACGAATAAGTTCTTCCACGGTTCTGAGATATTCGCTGTAGCGAATTTTGCGGGAAAGCAGGGGATACTTTTCGGCTTTGTAGCTGGGAAAATATTGCGCCATTAAACTGATGGCTACCTGAGGAGAAAGTTCTTCGGCAATCCACCTTAATACCCGTTCGCTATCGGCCAGATCATTGGGTAAAATGAGATGGCGAATGATCAGCCCGCGGATCGCCAATCCCTGATCATCCAGTTTCAACCTTCCCACCTGCCGGAACATCTCTTTAAGGGCTGCCCTGGCCACAGGCACATAATCTTTTACTTTGGAATATTGCCAGGCGTGCTCGTCATTAAAATATTTAAAATCGGGCAAATAGATATCCACAATACCCTCTAACAACCGCAACACATGCAGCGCATCGTAGGCATTGGTGTTGTACACAATGGGCAGATGCAAACCGCGTTTGGCCGCAAGGTAGATCGCTTCGACCATTTGCGGCACAAAATGCGAAGGGGAGACGAAATTAATGTTGTGCACGCCCAGATCATTTTGCAAATGCAAAAGATGTTGAGCAAGTTCCTTAACGCTTGTTTCGAACTGCCAATAGTAGCGGGGACGCTGGCTAATCTGATAGTTCTGGCAGTACACACAACGCAAGTTGCACCCACCGAAAAAGACGGTGCCCGACCCCCTGGTACCGGACAAAACGGGCTCTTCGCCGTGGTGATCACACACGGAAACCACGTAAGGCTGGCGTCCGGCAAGGCAATAGCCCCGTTCGTCTTTCAGGCGGTTTACCTTGCAGTTGCGCGGGCACACCGTGCAGCGTTCCAGAAGACGGTTAAGATCATGAACGCGTTTTTCCAATTCGCCGTTCGCTAACAGGCGTAAATATCCGGGTTCGTATTTCATGGCGCAAAAGTACTTAATTTTTGGAGAATTGTAAAGGAGAAGAAAGGGCAAAGCGCGTACGCTTTGCCCTTTGGACGGTTATCCTTTTATTGACGGAATGTTTGATGGCTTAAGATCGAGACTTTCCAGATAGGGTTTTAAAATCTTAAAAGCCTCTTCGGCAGTATTGACAAATTGGAACATGTTCAGGTCTTCGTAGGCAATGGTTCCCCAGCGGGCCATGGCTTCCACGTCGATGATTTCTTTCCAGTAATCCTGCCCGAAAATAATGATGGGCAGCGGCCGATGGATTTTTTTCGTCTGAAGCAGCGTTAAAACTTCGGTCATTTCGTCCAGTGTGCCAAATCCACCGGGAAAGATGACCAGCGCCTTGGCCATGTAAACCAGCCAGAATTTACGCATGAAAAAATAATGGAATTCGAACATGAGCTCTTCCGAAATGTACGGATTCGGTTCCTGCTCGTGGGGCAGAGAAATGTTGAGTCCCATCGATTTTCCTTTGGCCAGGGCGGCGCCTTTATTGGCCGCTTCCATAATGCCGGGGCCACCGCCCGTGCACACGTAAAGCTTTTGCCGGCGGGAATTGGGGATTTTGGCCCATTCGGTAATCAGTCGGGCCAGTTCCGTTGCTTCTTCGTAATATTTGGACAGGCGCAGGCGCAAACGCGCAGCAGAAAGCAAACGTTCCTTTTCCGGAGTGGGATCCGACTCATACTCGGCGGCAATTTCTTTCAGCTCCTTTTTGGCCGTTTCGTGAGGCCGCACGCGGGCAGAACCAAAAAATACGACCGTACTGTGAATCTTGAATTTTTGCAAACGTACGTTTGGCTCGATAAATTCGGCTAAAATGCGAATGGGGCGCGCATCCGGGCTGTTTAAAAATTCCAGATTCTTGTACGCTTTTTCGGGACGTTTCCGTTTCTTTTCCATAATAACTCCATTTATTGTTTCATTTCGGACAAAATCGAATCGATTGTGCTCTGCAGTGTGTGCACTTCGGCTTTCATCTCCTGCAAAAAACTGTTTGATTCAATGTTTCCCAAAACCGCTTCCATCTCTTCTTTACTTTCGTAGGTAGCCAGACGAAAAGGATTCTCATAATCCTTCTCTCTGGATCGGAAAGCCCAGTCCAGTAAATCCTGAGCGGTGCGTTTGGTTTTTTGCAATATTTCAGCAACAAAATTTTCATCCAATTGTTCCGTCGTTAGTTCGTAAATGTTGAGCAGGCTGTGAACGGCATGGGCAAATTTTTGTTGGGGATAGGCCTGCCAGCTGTCATCGTAAAAGCGATGAATTTGCTGCCACGAAGTGATGGCGCCGGATTTAATGTTTTCGATCAGTTCCTGCACTTTTTCGGCAGGCATAATTTGACCGCCCATGTTCTCCCACTGGCGAATGTAGGGGGCGTCAAAAGCTTTAAGATGGCTCAGGGCCTGTTGCACCGATTCTCCCGAGGCGAGTCGGGACTGCAAGAATTGGTACAACTCCCGGCCGCCGTAATATTCAATCATTTTAAAGTAAAGCGCGACGCCCTGTGCCGCCTTCAGAACCCGGGCCTTGCCGTGGTAAAGTACGTCGTCCAGAACAACGTGTACGGTGCGATCCAATGCGTTCTGGCGCTCGATTATCTCTTGCACGGTAAGAGACTGCCCGAGGGTGTTTTCCAACGCCTGACGCAAAACGGACAGGCCTTCGAGCATCGATTCTACCGTGTCCGGCGCCAGATAGTCGGTTTCGATATGTTGCTCCTTAACGACGCGCTTGTCCCGTTTTTTGAATTTCCAGCTATTGCGCGCCAGGGCGTACATATTGTGCTTGAACCAATAGCCGGGATAAAGGTTGATTTCATCGGTGGCATTCCCCGGGCTGACCAGGGTAAATGGCAAACGCAAATTGATTTCGGCGTAATACATGCCCTTGGCTACCAGAGCAAAAGGGGCAAACACGGAATTGTGCTTGAAGCTGCTGTTTAATCCCGGCCAAAATCCGCGTTTGGCGATAATTTCACCGTCGGGTGCGCGTGAGTTGTGGTTGGATCCGATTGTCGCCCCGGCGGCAATATTCGATTGACCCTGAACTGTGGCTGCGATCAGAAACGAATTATTGTGGTGCTGTTCGTGAAAGGGAAAAATAAGATTGTTGAGTACCTCGCAACAGGAAATGGTGGAATTGTCGCCGAGGTAGGAATTCAACAGGCGTGCGGCATATTTTAGCTGGACGTTACGCCCGGTTACAAAGCGTACGGCCTTAACACCGTAAAAAATACGATTGCCGTAGCCAATAATGCCGTTAACCAGTTCTACGCCTTCGCCAATCTGGGCCGGTTCTTCCTTGCTGGACTGGATGGTAAGGTTTTTAAGCTTATTTGCGCCTTTCACATAGCAATAGGCGCCAAAATTTACGTTTTTAATGATCCGGTTGTTCTTCAGAACGCTAAAGTCGCCCACCTGTCCGTAAAATCCGCGGCGCGTGTCGCCCAATGTATCGGTCATTTCGACCAATCGTTTTTGGAATTTGGTATCGGCGCGATGGCGTGACCACAAATAAGCATCGGCGGGAAGCATTCCCACAAACGGCAACACGGCCCTGTTGCCGTTCTCATTGGCCAGTTCAATCCAGATGCGCACATCTTCCGATTCGCCCTCTTTCAGGATGCCGTTGCCGAATTTCGCATTGTCCACAGTAATCATTTCGTCGATGTTGAACAAAATACACTGCTTGCCGATGATGTAGTGTGCCAGGTAACGCACGTTGCGAACCACGCAATTGTCGCCGATATCGCAGGAAATAATCACACTATTGGAAAGGCCGACCGGCAGGCGGAGTTTGTGATATTCCAGATAGCCGCTTTGCAAATCGCCGATGCGGACCATGCCCCAGAATTCGCAATTACGGATTAAATTGGGATTGAAGTTTTCCGTAACCAGAATTTTGTCCCAGCTTTCGGCGGAGTTGTTGTTTTTTACCAGAATTTCAATCTCTTTGGATGTAAGCTTGCGATAGCGGCTCGAATCGCTCTGGCGGTTACGGATTAAATATGGATCGCTTTTGTCCACCAAATATTTCGGGGCGATAAAGTC
>CAYXUS010000111.1:0-2988 GCA_964468415.1 uncultured Caldithrix sp. | reverse complement strand
TTAAAGGAGAACACGGATGGCGTTAAATGTTGAAAAGAAAATCGGTGTGATTAAACGGATGTATGACTGGCTGATGCAATGGGCCGAAACACCTTATGCGGGAATTGTCCTTTTTATTTGGGCTTTTGCCGAATCATCTTTTTTCCCCATTCCTCCCGATGCGTTTTTAATTGCTCTGGTTATTGCCGCGCGGCACAAAGCGTTTAAGTTTGCTCTGTGGTGCTCCATTGCTTCGGTGGTTGGCGGTACGCTGGGGTACGCCATCGGACATTGGCTGTGGTGGAGTGATCCGAACACGTATTCGCCGTTGGCTACTTTTTTCTTCTCTCATATCCCCGGGTTTGACGAACCCATCTTTTTAAAAGTGAAACATTTGTACGACGAATGGAATTTTTGGGTGGTTTTTACCGCCGGATTTACGCCCATTCCTTTTAAAGTGATTACCATCTCTGCCGGGGCTTTTAAAATCAACTTTCCGGTTTTCCTGCTGGCCTCGGCCATCGGACGCTCGGCGCGATTCTTTTTAGTGGCCTATTTGCTCTGGTATTTTGGGGAGCCCATTAAAAATTTCATCGAAAAGTATTTGAATTGGCTAAGCATTGCCTTCGTTGTCCTGCTGATCGGAGGATTTATCTTAATCAAATATTTCATGTGAGATTGGCCGGCTACCGTGCGTACGCCTCTTCCGGATGGTGAAAAAACTTCTGCCTTGCTTTGCGAATTCCGCGAAGATACATCCTGCCAATTCCTTTTGCTTAATTTTGTTTCAAACGGATGAAATATGTATATTGAAGGTCCATTTGGCAACGATTGACAAAAGGAAAATTTATGTTCCAGAGTGTATTGCATTTGCTTTTCGAAACCATTGACAATTACGGCGAAAAGGCGGTTTTTCGCTTTTTCAAAGATCATCAATGGCAGGAAATACGCTACCGGGAAATGGGGGAGCAAATTCGTCACCTGACCGGTGCATTAATGGGACGGGGCTTGACCGCCGGAGACCGCGTTGCCATTCTTTCCAACAACGTACCGGCCTGGCCGATCAGCGATTTTGCCATTTTCGCTTTGCGGGGCATTACGGTTCCCATTTATCCTACTTTGCCTCCCAATCAAATCGCCTACATTCTGAAGGACGCAGGCGTTCGGGCCATTTTCGTGGAAAATGCGCTGCAGTATGATAAGATTAATGAAATAAGAAGCGACGTTCCCACGTTGGAGATGATTTTCAGTTACGAAGCGTTGAGCGGGGTAACGACTTACGACGAACTTTTACGGGAAGGCAAGATTTTTCTTGACAAAAATCCCAAAGCGTTTGAGCAATCCATGAAGGAAATCGATCCCGAAAAGACCTGCAGTCTGGTTTACACTTCGGGCACGACGGGAGAGCCCAAAGGGGTGATGCTGAATCATCGGGGCTTTGTCACCGACATCGTAAATTCGGAATCTGTACTGGGACTGCGTGACGACGATGTCTTTCTTTCATTTTTGCCTTTGAGCCATTTGTACGAGCGGCTGGCCGGGCACTGGTGCCCAATGTACCGCGGGGCAACCATCCACTACGCGCGGGGGCTGGATACAGTAATCGAAGATATCGCCGTGGCCCGACCTACGGTAATGGTTAGCGTCCCTCGGTTGTACGAAAAAATTGCGGCCGCATTGCATGAAAAGGCGGAACAAAGCTCGGCCCTGGAGCGCAATATTTTTTACTGGGCAATCGGAACGGGGCTGGAATATCACGAACAAAGACGTTCGGGAAAAGTAGGCAAATGGCTGGAACGCCGACACAAAATTGCCGAAAAACTGGTTTTTGACAAAATCAAGAAGAAACTGGGCGGTCGCTTCCGTTACCCGATTGCCGG
This sequence comes from uncultured Caldithrix sp., assembly GCA_964468415.1. GTDB lineage: Bacteria > Calditrichota > Calditrichia > Calditrichales > Calditrichaceae > Caldithrix. The sequence goes on along the minus strand of CAYXUS010000111.1, from coordinate 1,129 downwards.
TGGAGCACCGCTTTCTGTGGACACGCTCAAAATTTTTGAGGCCATTGGTCTGCCGATTATCGAAGGGTATGGCATGACCGAAGCACATTTGATTATTACCCTAACCCCGCCAGGTGCGGTCCATTACGGCTCTTGCGGAAAGCCCATTCCCGGTGTGGATGTAAAAATTGCCGAAGACGGGGAAGTGCTGGTCAAGGGGCCCACGGTAATGTTGGGCTATTTCAACAAACCGGATTTAACCCGGGAAGCGATTGATGAAGACGGCTGGCTCCATACCGGTGATATTGGCTATCTGGATGACGAAAACTTCTTGTTTTTGACCGATCGGAAGAAGAACATTATTGTAACTTCCGGAGGAAAGAATGTTGCACCTGCGCCCATCGAAAATAAACTGAAAACCAGCAAGTTTGTGGAAGACGTGTGCCTGGTGGGGAATCACCGTAAATTTGTTTCGGCGCTTATCGTTCCGGCCTATGAAGTTTTGACGGATTGGGCGAAGAAGCAAGGCGTCGAATTTGACGGGCTTGCCGAATTGTTAGCACATCCCGAAACTCTGGCACTTTTTAATAAAGAGATTGAACGGTTACAAAAAGATTTTGCCCGCTATGAAAAGGTGAAGAAATTTATCTTGCTTGAAGAGCCTTTTTCGCAGGAAAAAGGAGAATTAACGCCCAGCCTTAAAATTAAACGAAACGTGGTAGAAAAACATTACAAAGAACGGATCGATCGGCTTTACCAGGAATAGTAAAGGCTATCAGTGCCGAACGGCGGCGGGGGAAAGGGTTAAGGGTGAAGGGTTAAGAGAAATCAGTGCCAATCTGTGTGGATCAGTGGCCGGAAAAGTTGAATAGTGGATTGGTTGAATCGTTGAATTGTGCCACCACGAAGTGGTAGGCATCCCTTCGGGATTGAATGGTTATTCGTTATTCGGTGCGCTTCGGTGGCTGCATTAAGTTAAAGGTTAAGGGTGTAAGGGTTAAGGGTACAAAATAGTGCCGACGGTTACCGTGAAAGCCGCAATTCCCGGCGGTGGCGTCAAAAAAGGCGACGTCTCTAAAGCCGTTGTGGTTCGTACTAAAAAGGAAGTAAGGCGTGATGACGGTTCCTATATTCGATTCGACGAAAATGC
>CAYXUS010000110.1:0-31491 GCA_964468415.1 uncultured Caldithrix sp. | reverse complement strand
GCACGGGAATGACGAATTGTCCGGGGAGCAGCATGCTTCCCCTTAACCCTTTACCCTTAACCCTTTCCCCGGCCACTGACCCGCACAGATCGGCACTGATTTCCCTTAACCCTTACACCCTTAACCCTCCCCCCGAATACACCATTAATCCCGAAGAAATGCCTGCCACTTCGTGGTGGCACAATTCAACCAATCAACCAATCAACCAATAACCATTCAACTTTCCCCGCCACTGATAGCCCTTACACCCTTAACCATCTACTCTTAACCCTTAGCCTACCCCATACACTTCAGAACCATCCTCACCAATCTTGATCGTTACTGCGGATCGGTCATTCCCTTCAAGGCTTGTGGGCCAGGAAAATGGCCCTTCGCGGCCGCGGATAACCTTCCACGGTTAATCGATCATCGTTGGGATCTAAAAAGGCGGGCAAAGATTCAAAGCGCATCCAGTCGGTCGAGTGCTGCTCCTCGCTACGCGTTTCCGTCACATCCACAAGACGAATTTCGGTAAAACCGGTACGTCTGAGCCAGGCTTGCAATGTCGGCGGAGAAGGGATAAACCAGACATTGCGCATTTTGGCATAGCGCCCTTCCGGCACCAACACTTGCCCCTGTTCTCCTTCGATTACCAGCGTCTCCAGCACCAATTCGCCTCCGGACTTCAACAGATTCTTCAAAGCAAAAAGATGATCGAACGGCGAACGCCGGTGGTACAAAACACCCATGGAAAACACCGTATCGAACAAAGCGATCGGAGACAATTGCTCCAGAGCCAAAGGCAGCACCATTGTGTTTGGTTGACGAACAAACTTTTGCAGAGCTAAAAATTGAACCACATTTTTCAGGTAGGGATCAATACCCAACACCAAACGTGCACCGGCCCCGGCCATGCGCAGGCAATGGTAACCATTCCCGCTGCCCACATCCAAAACCACTTTTCCCTGCAAAGGCTGAATAGCATTTTTCAAGCGGTTCCATTTCCAATCCGATCGCCATTCGGTGTCGATAAAAATACCGAAAACGGAAAAAGGCCCTTTGCGCCAGGGATGCAAGACACGCAATTGTTCTTCGGTGAGTGCGCGTTGTTGCGGAGCAATTTCGCTTTCTTGCCCGATCAGAATCGTATCCCGATTTAAATCCGTCGTTAAAGCGCGTACATCGGGCAGACGCTCGATGGCTGCCAGCCAGCCGTGCAAATCGCGATTGTTTTGCGGATTAAAGGCGCGTTCGGTCTGTTCTTCCAGCGAAGCAATCCATGTGGCGGGGAACAGCGCCTTGTCTTTCAGAGAAGCGAAAAAATCCGTGAATTCGTTCATTTGATGGCCGCCATGGAAATGAAATTAAAGTATTGAAACCATTGAAAGCATTGTTTAAATCCTATATTTAACAAACGCTTACGATGAGCTTCGAATGTTTCGGCAATCAGTACGTTTTCCAGTGCGGTACGTTTTTGGCTGATTTCCAGATTGCTGTACCCTTGCGCCTTTTTAAAAGCCAGGTGCATGGCATATTGAAATTTCTGCTCCTCACTCGTGGGAAAGTTTATTTTTTCTGAGATAATCAGAACCCCGTTCGGACGCATCCCCTCGTAAATAATTTTCAGACGTTCGGCACGCTCTTCCGGTGGTAAAAATTGCAGGGTGTAATTCAAAACCACCACCGAAGCATCGTGAATCTTTACATCCCGGAAATCGGCACAAACAAGATGAATATTCGGGGCATTCCGGACGTAGTGTTTGCTTTCCCGAATCATGGCCAAAGAATTGTCAATGGCAATGATATCAACATCGGATACATGAATCCCCGAACGCATGGCCAACGACGCGGCACCCAAAGAGCTGCCCAAATCGTAACACAGAGTGCCCGGCTGTACGTGGTAAGCGGTGAACAAACTTATTCCCTGCAAAATTTCTTTGTAACCGGGTACCGAACGTTGAATCATGTCGGGGAAAACCCGGGCTACCTTTTCATCGAAGCGAAAACCGGAAACACGTTCCAGTGGTTCGTCGTAAATGGTATCTTTCATTACACATCCGTAAAAATTATTTCAGATTAAGACCGTATTTAACACAAATTTAGGTAAAATCCGCATTGGAATAAAGAATGATTTTGCATGGAAGGCAATGAATAAAAATAAAAATATTTGAAACTAATTTACTTTTACCTTATACTTGCCAAAAAAATACGGAGACAACAATGAAGCGTACCAACGCTCTTACCCCGAACATTGCGGCCGTTGTTTTGTTTGGCACAACCACATCCACAACAGGCACAGGTACGATTAACCGGGGCAAGGGCTGAAGTACATGTAAAATCAAAATCTTTTGAACAAAGCCGACTTCAGCCCGAGGTCGGCTTTTTTTGTGGGTAAAGGAGTTAAGATGAAGATTTTGAAATTCGGCGGCACTTCCCTTAAAGATGCTTCTGTCATTCAGCAGGTGGCCCGCATTGTGACCGACCGACAGCCAGACATCGCGCTTGTCGTTTCGGCCTTTGCCGGGATAACCGATCGCTTGATTCGCGCCGCGCGGCAGGCCGCACAGGGCAACACCGCTTATACGCAGGAAGAAAAAGCAATCGAAGAACACCATCTGGCGATGATTCGCGAACTATTTCCATCCGATCGCCAAAGTTCGGTCATTTCGCAGGTTTTGTTGACACTGAACGACTTGCACGACATCTTGCACGGCATTTTTTTGCTGCGCGAACTTTCACCGCGTGTTCTGGATTTTGTGATGAGTTTCGGCGAACGGCTTTCGGCTTACATTCTGAGCGAATTTTTAAACGAAAACGGCACAAAGGCACGCTACCTGGATGCGCGGCGTTGCGTGAAAACCAATGAAAATTTCGGCAGGGCACGGGTACTTTACGAACAAACCAATGCGGCCATTCGTGATTGTTTTGCCGACCAAACAGATGTTGCGGTTATTACCGGTTTTATTGCTTCCACCTTAAACGGTGAAACCACCACGCTGGGACGCAGCGGCTCGGATTTTACAGCTTCCATTTTTGCCGCCGCACTCCGGGCCGAAGAAATCGAGATTTGGACCGACGTAGACGGTGTGATGACCGCCGACCCGCAAATGGTTCCTTCGGCTTTTACGGTACCGTTTTTGAGCTACGAAGAAGCCATGGAGCTTTCCCATTTCGGGGCACAGGTAGTGCATCCGGCAACCATGCAACCGGCTCTGGAAGCGCACATTCCCATCCGCATTAAAAACACTTTTCGTCCCGAAGCGGCAGGTACGGTTATCGGCAGACAAAAAGTAAAGTGGCCCTACGCCATTAAAAGTTTAACGGCTGTGCGGGAAGTGGCTCTGATAAGTGTGATCGGCAGCGGCATGATCGGTGAAACAGGTATTGCCGGACGCATTTTTTCCACGCTGGCCCGGGAAGAAATCAATATCATTCTCATCAGTCAGGCGTCGTCTGAGCATTCCGTGTGTTTTGCCGTTGCCCCGCATTGTGCGCAAAAGGCGCGTCAGGCGCTGCAAAAAGAGCTGCGTTTGGAACTGCTGGAAAAGCGCGTTAATCGCATTCAGGTGGAACCGCAGCTTTCGATTATTGCCGTGGTGGGCGAAAACATGCGCCGCACGCCGGGCATCGCCGGAAAAGTGTTCATGGCGTTGGGAGAGAAAAAGATCAATATTGTGGCCATTGCGCAGGGATCGTCCGAACTGAACATCTCTTTGGTGTTAGCCGCTGACGATTTGCCTTCCGCATTGAATGCCATTCACCGCACGTTTTTCGAAAGGGAGAATGTATGAGAGAATGGAGAGCAGATCTCGAGCAGGTTACGGCCTTTGCACCGGCCACGGTTACCAACGTGAGTTGCGGTTTTGACATTTTCGGTTTTGCTCTGAATGCACCCGGCGATGAAGTGCTTGTACGTCGGATTCCGACACCGGAAGTACGCATTCGTAAAATCAGCGGCGACGCAGGACAAATTCCCTTGCAAACAGATCGTAACACTGCCGGGCGCGCGCTTCGGGCTTTTTGGGAAGCGTTAACCCCGCCTATGGGATTTGAGATCGAAATCTACAAAAAAATGGCCATCGGCACGGGTCTGGGTTCCAGCGCGGCCAGTGCGGTAGCGGCTGTTTGGGCAGCCAATCGCTTTTTAAAACAACCTTTGCAAGAAGAAGCCCTGTTGCCTTTTGTTTTGGAAGGAGAAAAACTGACCAGCGGCGGGAGCGTGCACGCCGACAACGTGGCGGCCGCCCTGTTCGGAGGATTTGTTCTGGTACGCACTGCGCAACCACCGGACATCATTCCCCTGCACTTTCCGCGGCAATTACGGGTGGCTGTGGTTCATCCGCACATCGAGCTGCCCACCTGGCAAATGCGCCGAATTTTGCGTGAGCAGGTGGAATTGAAAGATGCGGTGCGGCAGTGGGGCAATATCGCGGCCTTTGTAGCCGGGTTACAAAACGGCGATTTGCACCTGATGAGTCGTTCGCTGCAAGATGTGATTATCGAGCCGGTTCGCGGCAAGGTTATTCCCGGGTACGAGGCAGCCAGACAGGCGGCCGTAGAAAACGGTGCGTTAGGTAGCGGTATCTCCGGTTCCGGTCCGTCCATGTTTGCCCTGTGCCCTTCGGAATCTGTGGCACGAAAAGCAGGCGAGGCCATGCGTGCTGTGTTTCATCGGCTGAATTTGCAAGCCGATTTGTACCTTTCGCCCATCAATCCGCACGGGCCGAAAATTCTGGAAATGCGTTAAGTAAAAAAAGGACCCAAAAATGAAATTCTATTCCACCAAAAACAAATCGTTGCGCGTTACATTGAAAGATGCGGTTTTACAGGGACTTGCCGTTGACGGCGGATTATTTGTTCCCGAAACATTACCGCGCTTACCGGCTGATGTAATCGAGGCTTTACCCGCAATGTCCTTCCGGGAAATCGCTTTTACCCTGGCCAAATCGTTTGCGGACGAACTGCCGAATTCGGCGCTGCAAAACATCATCGACGAGGCCCTGACCTTTGAGGTGCCTTTGCGTCGCCTGGGAGAAAATTTGTTTGTGCTGGAACTGTTTCACGGCCCGACCCTGGCGTTTAAGGATTTTGGTGCGCGGTTCATGGCACGCCTGATGGGCTGGCTGCGCCGCCACGAAACAAAAGAGCTCGTTATTTTGGTGGCGACTTCCGGCGATACGGGCAGTGCGGTGGCCAGTGGATTTTTCAATCGACCGGGTTTTCGCGTGGTGTTGCTTTATCCTTCGGGCATGGTCAGCGAAATTCAGGAAAAGCAGTTGACCACCATCGGCGGAAACGTAACGGCCGTGGAGGTGCAGGGCACCTTTGACGATTGTCAAAGGTTGGTTAAGCAGGCCTTTACCGATGCTCAATTGCGGCAAACGTTGGCCCTCTCGTCCGCCAATTCCATTAATATCGCCCGGCTTATTCCGCAAATGTTTTATTACGCTGCAGCCTGGGCACAATTAAATGATGTAACGGCAAGACCGGTGGTGTCTGTACCCAGTGGCAATTTGGGCAATTTAACGGCCGGATTGTGGGCGCAAAAGTCGGGGATTCCGATTGAACGTTTTGTGGCAGCCATGAATGCCAACGATGTGTTTTTCGAATATTTGCAAAAGGGTCTGTACATGCCGCGCAAGGCAGTACCAACTCTTTCCAATGCGATGGACGTGGGAAATCCCAGCAATTTTTTTCGCATTCTCGATTTGTTTGATTACAATTACGCACGGATTTGCGATCACATTTACGGTGCGCGTTTTACGGATGACGAAACACGACAAGCAATTGCCGAAATTTGGCAGAAGCATGCTTATTTAATGGATCCGCACGGGGCTGTTGGCTATTTGGCATTGGATGAATTCCAAAGGAAAGAATCTGCGGCAGGGCGGCCCGCAATAGTGCTTGAAACTGCCCATCCGGCAAAATTCAAAGAGGTGGTGGAAGAATGCAGCGGGCAACGGGTTCCCATCCCCGAACGTTTGCAAAAGGCCTTGGCCGGAGAAAAACAGGCCGTCGTTCTTTCCAACCGATTCGATGAATTTAAACAGTGGCTGATGGGATAAGCAAAGCGCATTACTCGCGCATTCGTGCCGTCACGAAGCAGTCCGTTGGGGAATAGCCGTCATCTGCATACTTTAATCGAAAATAGAATGTCTGGCTATTCACTTTACTGCTACAAAATTGCAGGCATTTCAAAGCTGTTCAGAAAAAATTCGGGAATGTGTTTATTTGAAAAAATCGGAGTGGATATCAAAGCCGTAATCCGATTCCACCTTCTCAAACAAGGACAAAGCCGTTAACGAAGTAGCACGATCGCTCAGGCCAATGCCGGTAGCCAGAGAATAGATGATGGTTAAAACGGATCCCACCGTGTTAATAAAAACAATATTATTGGTCTCCGCAACAAAAACCACATCCGAATATTGAGCAATGGGCGAGGTGATTTTATCGGTAATGGAAACGATTTTCACGCCTTTGTATTGAGCCGTCTCTGTCGCTTCAATCGTCTGATACGAATAAGGCGGCAAACTGATCACCAAAACGGCATCATCTTTTTTCAATGAAATAATCTGCTCTTCCAGGGACAAGCTGCCATGCGTAAAAGCTCTTGCGCGCATGGTAACCCGATTCAAATAATACGAAGCTATTTCGGCCAAAAAAGAAGAAATTCCCAACCCCATCGTGTAAATATTATTGGCCGAGACAAAAATACGTACTGCTTTATTGAACTGTTCCCGATCCAATTGCTGAATGGTTTTCTGGATATTGCGCATCTCGTTTTCAGCCAAAGTAAAAACAAAATCCGATTTGGATGAATGCGCTTTTAATGCACTTTTAAATTTCTTCGTAGGACTCAAATCATCCCGCAATTTATTCGATAATTCGGTCTTCAATTCCAGAAAGCCCGAATACCCCAACGTTTGTGCCAAACGTACAATGGTAGCCTTGCCAACGTTTAGCTTCTCGGCAATAGTATCAATGGAAGAAAGTGCAATTTCTTCAGGATGGTCCAACAAAAATTGTGCGATCTTTTTTTGATTTTTTGTTAACTTGGAAAAATTGTCTAATATTATTTGTTTGTAATACGATAGATCAGCCATATTTACCTTTAAACCCGAAAATATTTTCCACACCTTGCAGGATTAAATTTAAGAGAAATTTCCGTTTTGTCAAAAAAAATCAACATCTTAAACTGAGCGGGCAACATTCGATTCCATTTGACGGACGTACTTTGTGACCACGTTTTGCATCCACGAATAATTTTTTTCCATCTCGGCCAAAAGCTTTAGCTGGGCACGCGTCCTTTGCAAATTATGCGATTCGTGTTTTGTTTTATAATACACATCACCTGCCAGGTAATCCGTTAAAAACCTTACCGACTGCATATAGGTCAATAACAACGCGCCAAAGGCCAAATTCAATACTTCCTCTTCCCGAAGGACAGAAATGGTTTTTTCCAGAAATCCCCGGGTATAGGCTTCGAAATATTCCCGGTTCATCTTTATTCGCTCCAAATCCATATCATCTTCACGCCCCGTATTCGTTCCTGTGCGAATCGCATCGCCAAAATCGGAAATGACATAGCCGGGCATAACCGTATCCAGATCAACAATGCAAAGCGGTTGATTGTCCGGTCCGAACAAAACATTGTTAAACTTGGTATCGGCATGAATAATTCTTTTGGGCAAACTTTTCGTAATCGCCTCGAATTGATTGGCCATCTTATCAGCGCGTTTCAGAATTTCGTCTGCCTCTTTTTGCGCGTTTTTTCTCCGGGCAAGCGGATCGTTGTGCAACACTTCATCAAACTGCTCCAGCCTGTATTTTAAATCGTGAAAGCCCGGAATAATCTCGTCCAATTGCCCGGCCGGAAAATCCGCAAGCCAATAGATGAACATCCCAAACGCTCTTCCCCCCTGATACGCCAGCGTTGCATTGGGAATCACGGAATAGGAATGGCTGTTCGCAATATACTTGCAAAGGCGCCAAAAACTGCCATAGGAATCTTCGTAAAAATACTTACCGCTTTTAGTCGCTAAGAACTGCAGCACCTGCATCTCCGCACCCCGGCCTTCATTTGCCTGTATTTTTTGTCGAATATGTTCCGTCACCTGAACCACATTGGCCATCAGTTGCCCGACATTCGGAAACACGAAATGGTTAATTCTTTGCAGTACGTAGGCTTCCTCATCGGAATTGAGCCTAATCAAAAACGTATCATTGATGTGCCCGTCCCCGAAAGGGGAGTATTCTTTAATGGAAGATTTAATATTGAACTGCTTTAAAATCGTTTGGAAATCTATTTTCATGATCGTGCCACTCTCCGTGGGTTTTGTTAAAATACGGCTTTTGTACCGATACTGAAAATACTGCTACCGGTACCAACGAGTTGACGGTGTCTCAATTGAATTAAAGTGCCGGATATCGGTGCCGTAATCAATTCCACTGTAAATTCCGGGATCGTTCGTATTTCTCCGATTACGTCACCCGCTTTTATCGGAGTAAACAAGGAAAGTTTTCTGGGTTCCCAAAGACCGGCAACATCGGTTGTAATTTCATTGCGATACAACGTAAGTTTTTTGCCGTTTGGTGCCTTCCTGTTCTTTGGGGTGACGATTCCCAACAAAGCCATCAAGCGAATCACGCCGTTTACCACATGGTTTATTTCCCGTTCGGTAATAAAGGGGAGCTGAACCGTTTCGACAATAAAACTTGGAACCCCTGCTCTGGCAAGTGCCGCATCAAGGGTGTTAAGATACTGATTGTCCCGTTTGTTCGTATGTTTGGCCACCCAAACGATTTCGGGCGCAAAGGCTTCGATGCCATCCAGAATCCGCTGTTTCGTAGAAGAGTTTCCCTCACCGATATAAAAAGCAGTAACCGGGGTGTGCATCTCGAATTCATGAATATTGACGACAAAATCAAAATTTCGTAAAAATTCGAATAGATTTGCTGCAAGACGATCGGTGTAATACCCTTTCGCATTACCGGCCCCGGCGCGATTCAAATCTTTAAAATCCTGAGGCGAAACGCGTTGCCCCAATAGCTGTGCCGCAGGATTTGCGGCAAGAACCAGACTAACCGTCCCCGCCAAATTTTGTTCGTCCAGATAGTCAATTAATCGTGAGATGACCACTAATCCGAGCGGTTCGTCGCCGTGCACCGAACTCGTAATGGCGATTCTGGGCTTTTTGTTTCCTCCAAAGGTAATAACGGGAATGTCTAACGAAACGACACCCACCCGTCCGGTATGTAACCATTGAATATGTCCTTGCTTCATTTTTTCACCTTTACTGTTCAAATCGTTTTGCAAAAGATGGGCAGCAAACACCGACAAAGCCATATTCACCCCAGGCCGGGTGCTCCCCGAAAGTTAATCAAATATTCCCCGTCGTGTATTTGCAGATTAATTGGCCCAATGCTTTAAATTACGGAACCCTTGCTATTTGTTTTTTCGTTTTGTTTCTGCCTTCCATTGGACAATCTCTTCCCACTGCCAGTCGGCTAACGGATAATGCCAAAGTACGATTCCGTCCGCCCCATTGGCCACGGCAAACCGGGAGCTCTCTTCTATTTCCAGTGGGGTCATAAAATTGAAGTCGCTGTCAACGGCTTCTAACACAGGCCAAATTTTACAGCCATGGCGAATCGTTGTCTTTAAATGGCGTACCCATTGTCCGAGCCAGGCAGGGTCTTTTTCGGACGTATGCGTTAGAGTCAAAGGAATTATCGCATCCAGATATCCTGACATGGCCAAAATATCCTGCCCGTGTAAAGCAGGCGCCGCAGGCACCAGCGCACTTAACATGGTTTTTTGAGTTCCTTTATTGCGCAGCAGTTCTTGCTTTATGCGAATGCAATAGTCCGTCAGCGCGTCTTTGGTAACCTGACTGTATCCATTTTGGGATGCAGGCTGCCACAAATTGTTTAGCACGATGCCATCCGGCAAAAATTTCATCGCTGCCTTAAGGCGATGTGCCAGAAACCACTCCAGATACGTTTGATCTGTGGCATTGAGCCACTTGTTTTCCACGTGTTTAAATTTTTCGGAATGCTCAAAATCGTTAAATACGGAAACGACAATGTGCACCTTTAGGCCTGCCGCATGCGCGGAACGCACCATAGTCCGCAGCAATGTCCCGGACGTATCGTTCACAAAAAGATCCGTTACGCCGTTCGATTTCGCTCCGGAAACGACATCGGAGATTCTGATTCCGCTTAAATCTTTAATCCACAAACTTTTCATGGAAAGCGTTTTATCTGTGGCAGGCAAATTTTGCGGCAGACATTGGAAAGCGAATACCGTGCTGTCTTCTCGTTGGTCTTTAAATATCTTTCTGAAGACCGTCCCGGATATTTTGTAGGCCGAAATATTTTTTGCCGTTCCCATATTCGCTCTGTTTCCGACCAAATCGGAAACAAGCACATACTCGTTCTTTTTCAAGCCAAGGGGAATCTTCCAGGGATCCCAGATATAGTAAAATTGCCTGGCGAAATTCGCAGCATCCCCTTCCCAGCCAACGATTAAAATATAGTGACCGCCCCCCTGCTTTGAATTCATAATGACCAGCCATTTTTTGTCCAGATACGATCTGATCGTATCAAACGGGATCCATTTTGTCCGGCAGATGTAATCCCCGATATCTCTGCCGATACCCCGAAAAATGTTTTGAATTTCCCAGTAGGCCACACCCGTAGTGGTGACATGGCGCCCCACGTATTTGTGGCCTAAAAAATCTTCGAACGGGTAGGTTGTTTCCGGAGAATAAATGTACGGATCCTTAGCCTTAAGGCCGCCCCGGCCATCCTGAGGGTGAAAATCCACACTGCCAAAAATCCGGTAGAGCTTGGCGTGAATATTGGGAATAAAATAGTGCAAGCCCATTGCTGAAGTAACCAATCCGCAAAAGCCCTCATAATCAACCGAATCCACAAAAAATACCCCCTGATCATTGACACGGGTCGGTTGCTGGTGATACCAGATGCCCTTGTGAACTTTTGCCATAAGAATCGCCTCAAAAGGAATTAACAAAAAGACGAAAAACAGAAGCCGATAGCGTATTCCTTGTTTCATTCCCCTAAAATCCTTTGTAATTTTATCGTTCGGAATGGCTCATTAAAAGAATGGCAGATATTTTTTCCAATATCTGCCATTCCTGCTACTTTACTTGCGCATTGGTTCAACCAAGAGGAGATTCAAATTTTATTTCAGCATGAGCATTTTTCGCGTTTGTCTGAAATTCTTGCTTTCCAGACGATAGTAGTACAATCCCGAAGCCACCTTTTTGCCGCTGTTATCCATACCATCCCAGGTAACCTGATATTCACCGGCCGTTTTCTTTCCGTTGACCAATGTTTTCACTTCTCGTCCGAGCATGTCATAAACAACCAGCTTAATCATTCCGGATTTGTGAAGCGTGAATTTAATCGTTGTGCTGGGATTAAACGGATTCGGGTAATTTTGTTCCAGAGTAAATTCTTTGACTACGCCTGAATTGTCCTGATGCTCAATGGCCGTTTGTAATTTTTCCCACTCAGCTTTTTTATCGGGATACCAGTTTAAATCGCCCAAAGGTAAACCTTCGGAACTGGCCGTTAGTAAAGATTGATTGGAATAAGTTAAGGTCTCCGGTAACGGCCATTCCGGCGGGAACAGCGGTTGATGATTGGGATTATAGAAGTAGATACGAAGTTCACCACCTTCGCGCAAAGCTTTTACGTAATCATAAAGGCTATCGACCAGGGTCATAATGCTCGCGTCAAATCCGGGATCGGCTTCGATATTGTTATCCGCATCAAGATAGGGATAGTTCGTATCGTCATTGAACATTGCCGTAGTACGATCATTCATGAAAACAGGCGCATAAAGTGTATCAATACTATCCCAATAATCTTTTAACTTTTGGGGAAAGAAATAAGCATTGTGCGAAAATACAATCCTTCTTTCGGCTTCCGTAATGCCGTGCTGGGTGGCCATATCACTCGGAATGGTATCGATACTAAAGACCGATTCTCTCTGGTTATCCCAGTCATACCATCCACCTTCTCTTTCGGAAGGAGTTTCACCGGCCGAAGCAGGGGCAAAGAAGATATTGTTCTTAATGTCCGCATTGCTCAGGTAAGGTGTGTAGAACGGATTGATTTTATTGATGAAAAGCGTATTGTGCTCGAACCGGACATAATTGGCATATTCACGCGCATTGCACAAAAAATAGGAAGAGCCGAAGAATACCGTACAGTTCACAACGGAAATTGTATCCATGTAGGAACCATAATTAAAGAAGAACTGGCCGCCGAATTCGCGCGAATCAAAAATGTTCCGCCAAATACAATCTTTGGCAAACAGTGAAGAATTCTCACCGATATTGGCAATACCGGCTGCTCTGAATCCGGCCGTAATACAATGATCCAGGGTAACCTTTGCACTGTCCGCAATGATGATCGCCCTGTCCCAGGTCGCGCGCTGGCCGTTGGGGGCAATACCGTAAAAATAAATATTCTTTAACAAAGCATCTTTGTAGAAATAAAAGGTGATGCGAGGGATACTCCCGTCTTCCAGAGGATAAGGAGCAATTACCGGAGGACGCGTTGACTCATCATCATCGGCAATAATCTTTACCGGAAAATCGAAATAAGTTTTTCCGTCCTGTAAATAGACCTCGCCTCTTTTCAGGCGGTAAACACGATTGATGTTGTTTCGTTCACCCGTAGCGGTTGTGTCACCTAAAATAAAGCGGGACAATGCCCCAACATATCCCTGATTGTCCGTACTGGGAACATCAACCGTATCGGCAGGCGTCTGAGCAAACACCTGAACCTGCAATAAAAACAGGAACATTGAAAATACGGTAACGACTACTTTTTTACTCATCATCTTTCCCCTTTGTTTAATTTAACGTTTAAAATTTTTTGGTTATTAGCAACGCATCTTAATGAAAGCCATATCGTAAAAGGCTTTTCTATACGACCACCTCCTCCTCACTTATTTGACTTACTTACTCAAATAAAAACCCATTCCTGCCTTTACCTCCCTTCTACACTTAATCCAATCGATAGCGTAAACCTATGTCAATACCCTTGCCATAGTATTGTTCTGCCGAAGGATACCCCGACCCTTTGACAATATTCCGATCGATCGTTCCGGACAGATTGCGAATATTTACATAAAGCTGGAAACGTTTCCAGGGGAGTTTTTGCTTGATCGAAATGTCCCACCGCCAGTAATCATCCGTAATCTCCCGCAATTCGGGCCAGAAATTCACCGCCTTGAAAATATTCGATTGGTAAAGAAGCGAAACGCGACCGGAGAAGCCTTTGTAATCGTAGCCAAAAGAAACATTAACCACATCGTTCGGTTGATAAAGCATTCGTGCCGTGTACGTAGTGTCTACTACCCATTCTTTGTATTGAAAGGTATTTGGGTCAAACTCGCGATGTAAAATGGACCGCGGATATTTTGCTTCCGAAAATACGTGGGTATAATTGGCATCCAAGACAAGCCCTTTCAGAATACCGGGCAAATACCAGAAATTAGTTTGCCAACTGACTTCAATGCCCCACAATTTCACGGGATTAGGATTGTTCTCGTCGGTGTACAGTTTTTTGCCTTTATCTTTGGAAGTCAATCCGTATTCTTCGGGATGCAGAATCACCCGGCCGTTAATCGGAAAGATCATGTCCTTTATGGTCTTCTTAAAGCCGCCGATGGTAAACAGTCCCAATTGACGTTGATGGAACGAAAAATAGAGATCGTAATTTTCAGAGTGGGACGGTTTCAGTTTGTAGTTTTTAATTGTAATCGTACTCACTCCGATGTTTTGCCGCGGTATGATTTGCACATAATCAGGACGGGAAAGCGTATTTGTGTAGGCCAGTCGAACATCGAACCAATCAACCGGTTTTATCTTTAAGTGGAACATCGGAAGCAGGTTGTGATTCACCACATCCGTGGTGGTATCATGATAGGTGTACTTGAATTCGGGAATGCCAATGGTAGAATTTCCCTGAATCGCGGTGTACTTTCTTCGCACTTCTTCATAACGGGCGCCTGTAATAAAGCGGATGATATTTTTGTACCTGAAATCGGCCATGAGGTAACCGGCTTTGTAATATTCTTTACCGGAATAATCGTAGAGGGTCGATGACATGTCGCGGTGACGATAGGCCTCGGTATTGCCCAGGCCTTCCAGAACGTGCACCACGTCGTACATTAAATCGATATCCGCGCCGGGCCAGGTGGGATATTTTCCTTTTAAGAATTCATCCGGTTTATAATTTTTGTCGATGAATAAAGGATAGGGCAAATTCAAACTTCCGTTAGGCACGGTTTCTTTCATCCAGGGAAAGGCATTCAAAATAGCGTCGCGTGCCGTTTGGCCGCTGCCGTAATTCAGAAATCCGCCGGATGAATTGTAATCGTAACTCCGGTTTTTGTAAGCGTACTTCCCGCCGAATTTAATCATCGAAGCAAGTGTACTGGTAATATTGAAGTTCCGGCTCAAATTGAGCGCGGCAGTGTAAATATGGTCTTTCGAAATTTCGTCGAATTTGTCAATATTGGCTAAAACCGTGTTGTCCAGGTCGTTTTTGGCGTATTTCGGAATCGAATCGGGGGGTAATTCGCGGTTAAAATTATTTAAAGCATTATTCTCGGTGAAGTCAAACGACAGGTTTTTGGGGGATTCTTGCCCGGAAAACGAATGCGAGAGCAAAGCATTTACTTTTAACCACTTAAAATCCTGGGTGTAATCCAGCGAATTGACCATTATGTTTAGTTTATTTTCCAGATCCTTCGTGATGTAATCATGGTAGCTAAAAGGGACATCAAACGTTTGTGCCCGATTTTGCGCCTTTGTATCGCCCAAATTAATGAAGTTGTTAAACACAATTTTACCGGAAGGCAAACGATAATCCATGACCAGCGTTCCGCCGTAACGCTTTTTTTCCCGGGTTATGTCGGTGAGCGTTAAGCCGGTAATATCCACTTCGTTTTTTTGGCCGAGCTGCGGCGAATTCAGCTCGTAATTGGCGCCCATAATATTAGAGCTCCGGTTGCGCTTTTCCATATCTAACTGCGCAAACAAACCCAATTTATCGTTAAAAAATCTTCTGCTTAAATTGCCCACCAGTTTGTAATCGTCATAAGTTTTTTTAAGGCTGTTATACCCACCCTGAAAAATCAAATCGTATTTTAAACCTTCGGGCGCCTCTTTCAATTTAAAATTAACCGATCCGCCCAGGGCATCGGCATCCATATCGGGCGTAACGGCCTTTACCACTTCAATCCCGTCGAGCATGTAAGGCGAAATCATGCTCAAATCCACACTTCGATTGCTGTAGTCAGTAGAAGCCATCTTAATGCCGTTGATTTTAACGCTATTGTATTTAGGCGCCAAACCGCGAATGACCACTTTGGTTCCCTCGCCGCCACTGCGTAATACCGAAACGCCGGGCAGACGTCCAACCGATTCGGCAGCATTATCATCGGGAATTTCCTGAATTCTGGCGGAAGAGACCACGTTTACGATGGCTTTGGCCGTAAGCTGTTGGTTAATGGCGGCCATTTGACCTTCGGCCTGGGCCGTTACCACAATCTCCTGCCCCTGAATAACCATGTATTTCAGGTAAATATCTTTTTTGATGACCTGATTCGCGGGAACATGAATTTTAAACGAAACTTTTTTGTAGCCCACATACTCCACACAAAGCAGGTAGTCACCGGAGGGGACATTGTCAATTTCATAGCGTCCCTTTAAATCGGTAGCTGCCCCGTAAGTTGTTCCTTTTAAATAGACGTTCGCGCCCGGTAAAGGCTCATGGGTTTGGGAATCTTTAACCGTCCCCTTGATTACAGAGCCGGCCGTTGCAAAGCCCTGAAATAAAAACGCTATTGCAAAGCCCAGAATTATTTTTTTAAAAATTGATCCCATTGTGTCAGCTCCTTGTTGCTGGGTCTTTAATTTCATAAATATTTGAGAACCGCTCACCAGTAAGCTATCTCCCGAGAATAACCTTTCCGAAAACTATTTGACCTTTCAGCATGAACATTAAAACATATTTTCCATAAAGCCAGTCAGAGCGATATTATTCTTTCTCTCACCCAATTAACTCGATTTAGAGTTTTATTCGCCCGTTTTCTTGAGCAAATTTAATACATTAATTTCCCAATTTCAAAATTATTTTTCATATTTTTTTCTTTTTGGAATTTTTATTCTATTTCAAAACCTTCCGGTGAAAATACGGCTGCCCCCTTTTCAGAGCGCCAAATATCAGGGCTCGGAAGCGTATAAACAATTAAATCTTTGTCGTGAGGTACTTGAGTATTGGCTACTGGCTGACCATCTGTTCCAATAATTCCGATTAATTCCGGCGCTTTTGAAACTATAGTTCCGTTCAGGTAGGCCACATAAAGCTCGTTCTTGTATTTTAGAACTATTTCCCCGTCCGAATTTTTTAGTTTGATCTCTCCTACGGTAAACCCATCACGAATTTTGAATTGCTCCTCTTCCAGTTTGCCAACAAATAATATTTTCCCTTTTGCTTCGCGAATGGCCTTCATCGTTTCTTTGTTTTCCAGCAAAATTCCTACGCGAATACAATTTGACAATGTGTTGTGCAGTATCCAAGTAGAAGCCCCTTTTAATTTCAGCGGGAAATGAGCCACCCCGACATCAAATTCATACGAATTTTCAACGAGCAAACGCAGGATTGAATCAAAACGGCGATAGTCCGTAATATCCTGTAAGAAAATTTTTTCATCGAAAATCGTCGTCACGGCCGCCGGAGCGGGAGAAAATCCGCCTAAAAAATAGCTTGTTTGCCTGATTTCCGGAGCCGATCTCCCCGTGAGGTCTCCATCCAGAACGGGCAAATTTTTCTGTGAGGCCAGATACAGCGAAACCGCTGTGTTGTATCCTCCCAATTCCACCGGAATGAGCGCGCCTATCTCAATCCCTGTCATTTTCTGCAAAAATTCCAGGGCAGAGACCACCAGCTCGTGCCCGCTCTGCACGCCGACGGGATACTTTCGGGCAATCTCTTCCAACGGCGGGCAGTTTACCGTCCCGGCCAAATAGGCGGTAGCCGTCCATGTTTCTGCCTCCAATTCTCCGGCTTTTACCAATTCAATCGAGTCGATATTACGCACCACATCCAAACCTTCCCGGAGCGATCCCCCACCGCCTGTAGAAAAGAAGGCTGCCCCCATAAGCAAATGCCGGATGGTCGTTTTTTCAATGATCATTGGGATTGCGTCTCCTGCCAGGTGCCAAACATGTCCTGTACCACCTGCCATTCGTCGGCAGACAGATCACCGTAACGAAAAATCACAATTCCGAAGGCATTGTTGCTTTTAGCGGACAAAATCTGTTTTCTAAGATCCCCGGCGGTAACGTTATTGTATCCCTGAACACCGGCTACAATTTTACAGTGATTGTCCACCAGCGTTTCCGCATCGGCCGTAACGGTGCCTACCCAATCGGTTGTTTTGCCGTAATCCTTAAAATAAGCCATAGGCGCAATGAATTGCAGCAGCGGAGCATTTAAAGAATAATTTTGAGAGTAATAGGCATCGGCCCACTTGGGTTGCGTAGCGCCTTCCGGCATAAAGGCGGCGCTGTAAATCAAATGGGGATCTATGGTTTCGTACAAATCTTTAATTGCCCGGATATAGTCATTAACCACCTGTTTGCGCAGTTCGACCCACTTTACCACATCGCTATCGCCCTGAAAATAGAGATTGACGAAGCCCTCGTTGTAAGCATAATAATCGTAATTTTTGACAAATAAATTCAAAAGACGTTGCGTGTCGCACCCTAAGGAATCTGCCTTTTGCAGATGGTATTTATCGAAGGAATAGACAAAATGCGAATAACGGATATAGTCGAGATGCACTCCGTCAAAATCAAAATTGGTCAGGAAATATTTGATATTTTTTAGCACATATTCTTTGTAACCGGGGTAGAGTAAATTTACACGTTCATCATTCATGGCATACGGCGTGTTATGCCCAATGGAGGGTTTCGGACAATGGTAAATATGGGCATCGGGATGCGCCGCTATGAACACCCCGTCACTCGAGACAACATACCATAAATGTACCTTAAGTTCTTGGGCATGGGCTTTGCTCAGGAAAGGGGTTAATACCTCGGGAGGCGTTTTTTCACCCGAGATACCCTTCACCAGCAAAAATACGTCGCTTACGTGGTGTGAGGTTAATTTTTCCACAACCGCATCGGCCCCCTGTTGCGCCAAAGTGCTCCCCCACATCCACACGCCGAGCACCGGTTCCAATTGTAGCTCGACAGGTTCATTGCTTAAAGTGGATTTGTTCTTCGTACACGCCAGCGCAAATAAAATGGCAATACTCACAAAAAGAATACGTTTCATTTCAAACCTCCCAATGAAATTTGTCCCCAAAAATTTTCTCCAGAACAAAATACAAAATCCCCGAATAGGCCACGGTTGCCAACGCTCCCCCGGGTACCACATGCCCCATATTAGCCAGCGAAAAACCTAACCATACTATTATAGACGATAGATTTATTCTTCCTTTTATCTTGCTGCGATTTTTTAAGAGGAAAAAGTCTGTGGACATAATCCCGATCAATGGGACAGAGAAGTACGTAAGCATTTCCAAAAAGAATTCGAATCTGGCCAGAATGCCGAAAGCAGCGGCAACCGAGCCAAAGAATCCGACAAAAATCGTTAAAACGGCGCGATCTTCCAGATAGGCCCAATATTTTCCGCTTCCTTTAACTACGGTAACCAGCGCCATAGCGCCGGGATAAAGATTGACAACATTGGTGGTAATTATGGCCCCGATCAGAATAAACGAGGCAACAAGAACACCGGAAAGCGGACCGATATTCCAGCCTTGTTGGGCAAATACTGCGGAAAGGTCAGCCGCTTCAATAGCGCTTTTTCCCTCGGCTGCTCCCGACAACACCGCAAAAGCCATGCCCATGATGGCCAAAAAATAGACCATGGGAATGTTGCCCAACAAGACGGAATAAACCGTGTCTTTGGAAGTTCGGCAATAGCGATTAAAATCGGGAGCCGTAACCGCGGCAATGATTAAAGAGCCAACCACCCAAATTGTTCCCTGGTACACAGAAATGGATTCTCGAGCCGCCTGCCAATGCAAAACCCTGTGGACTAACTCGGGTTGTTGCAAAATTTTAAGCAGGGCGAACAATGTCAAAAACAGCAACCCGGGAATGGTCAAACGGTTTAGCCAGGTAATTGCCCTAAATCCCCAAAAGCAAATTGCGGTAATGACCATCCCCGCTCCAAAAGAAATAAACGGACGATACCGTTCCGCCAAAGCGATGTGGGCTGCAGGGAAAATTTGCGAATAGAATGTGGAGACCAGACTTTCGGTCATTATTCCGAACCAGCCGATTAATGTTAAAAACATAACAAAGGAAAAGAGACGCCCGCCCCAATCACCTAAAGCCAATTGTGAGATAGGATAGGTAGGCAGGCCAAGTTTGGTGCCGATAATTCCCTGAAATATGGAGAACAAAGCGAGAAGGATCAAAGCAAAAATGAGCGATAAATTCGCATTCGTAAAACTTTGGTAACGCATTAACCACACACCCAATAAAAGAGAAGGCGGACAAATATTCATGCCCATCCAAACCAGTGCCACATCCAGCCAATGTTTTCTCCGGTTTAAGGGCACCGGAGCCAGAGTATAATCGCCACCAAGGTCGCTTTTATCGTCTATTTGTGTTTTTGTCGCCACAATGCATTTACTCTTTGGTTTCCGTTAAAACATATTTTAACTCATTCCCGCCTTACGTTTTTCCTGCGGTAAACCAATCCGTCATTTCTGATGCACAATTTTGTCTTTTTATCTTTCCGGATTAGTGCTGCTTCAAACATATCCGAAGTACATTCAACGACCGGAGGCATTATGTAATTCGCAAACCGTCTGTTTTTCAGTCCTAATTTTTTCGGATCGTTCGTATAGGTGTGGTGTTTCTGATAGTAAATTCTCTCCTTATAATACACCTGCCTTAAGAACCATTTAGCCTTTTCCTCTTCCGTTTCAATAAAAGGAACTGTGTGTCCACCGACTTTTTCCGTAGAAAATTGCACATATCCCCACATTTCCGGATAGTGCATATTCACCAACCCCTGAGGCGACCATACCCAGAAATCCGGCATGCGTTTGTGCCTTACAGGATTGACACTTTTGAAATAGGTGCCGTCCTTTATTTTTACGTACCATTCAACACGCGAGAAATTGACCCTCCACTGATCTCCGTTTTGCGGGGGCACGGATACTTCCGTTAACTCTTTAAACACCGCCCAGGGTAAAGCCATTTCAACCGTCCAGCAACTATCCCTATCCAACGGATTATTGAGAGAGCCCATGATGGCCACTTTGTGTTTTAATCCTTTTATTTCCCAATTCGAGATGGCGGGTTGTTTCATATCTCTGTAAGGTTTAATAAGCAGCAAGTCCCAGGTTGTATTTAAGGCATTCATTTCCAGCTCACAATATTTCCCGGTATCCCCATCCGGATCGATGAAGACTTCGAAATTGTTATCTTTGTAAAGCGTATCATCATGCTCTTTCAGCACACCCCAGACATCGGGCTCCTGAAGCCGGGCAGCGATGTAGAAATATGAATTATCCCAGAGCATTTTAACCCTTGTTCGAAATCGCGGTTTGGGTTGCTTTCTACCCCGGATGTCCACAAATTCTTTCGACCATTTGGCTTTTTTCCACTGAACTTCGTCTAATTTTCCATCTATTGTGAGACTATCGTCGGAATAGAAACAAATATATTTCTCGGGAGAGAAACGGATGTTCGGTATCCTTACGGTTTGGGCCAGAGAACCGGCAAAGAAAATAATCACGAATAAAAATTGCTTCATCATCAAATTTCCCTGTTATTCATCCGCATCTTTTTTAACCGTACCATCATCTCTGAAATCACGAATTTGGGTCTTTAGCTCGTGAATCATATTCCGGTAATCTTTTATGCCCCCAATGGTAAACCAGAAAATGACAATGACAGAAACAAAGATGGTGATATAGACATAAATTTTCCAGAAAGTTAGCCAGGCAATGTCCGAGACTTCTGTGGTGAGATTAATAATCGTTCCGATAATAAAAACAATCACCCATGAAAAAGTCCAGGCATAGGCAAAGAAATAAATAATTTTATCTTCCGTGGTAAATTCTTTCCCAATGCCCAACATTCTCCAGCCTTTCAGAGGTACTTTTTCTTCGATTTTACCGGCTTCGCCTTCAATTCGATATTTACCCCGATGCAGCATTTTTTCAAGATTGAAGTCCTTTTTGCTGGTCACTAAAGAGACCACAACATAGGTAAGAGAAGAGACGCCCATAGCAATGGCCCAGAAATATTGTCCGTTAATCGGGAAATCCACATAAATTTGATTAAGAATAATACCGGTCACGGCAATAATTGAACCGATAATAAGTGCCGACCAGGCGGCCTGAGTCGTTCCTTTCTTCCAATACAATCCGCCAATAATCACTGCACCCGCCCCGCCGGTAAAAATGGCTCCGGTAACGGCGAAATAGAGATAAATATATTGCTTTAAAGGAAACACCAAACTAAAAATGTAAATAAATACGGCTACCCCAATAATGGACATTTTCAAAACTTTAATGTGTTGTTGGGGCTCAAAGGACTTTCGGCGAAAGGGCAGGATTACATCCTGAATAAAGATACTCCCCCAGGAATGCATGTACGAAACATCGGTCGAAAAAGCGGCCATGAGCATCAATGTTAGAAACACACCTTTAAGACCGGCAGGCAAAATATCATTCAGTACGAGCGGCGTTCTTAGCTGATTTTGCAGGGAAATATCCTTCAGGCTATTCAGGATTGCCTGTACTTTACCCGCAACGGCAGAAAAATCGGGATTGTGCAAAATTGTGTAGGCGACCACCGGAATGAACAACATAAAAAGAAAGCGCGGAATATTTCTTAAATTCCCCAGCACATCGCCCATTTTAGCTTCGTGGGCGCTTTTGGCCGAAGAATTAAAACCCTGTTGTCCCTGCCACGATAATTTTGTGTAAACAACCCCGAAAGCCCCGATAAGAAAATACCAAAAATTAAAATCATGGGTTTTACTGGTTTTAAAAGGATTAATTAACGAAGCATCCGGCGGAGCAGTTTTTACCGCCTGAAAAATTTGATCCCAATTCACATAAAGCAAACAAAACACGATAATGACAATAAATGCGATATTGCTAAAAACACCCTGAATAAAATCCGTAAATATGGCTGCAATCTGGCCACCGGAAAAGACAAAGTACAAAGAGATGGAAAGCAACAGGGCCATCACCACCGGAAATGTGGGAATCGAAACACCCAAAAGATTAAAGTATTTCGGCAGGCCGATAAAATAGATTAAAAAATTGGTCGTTACCAGCGGGAAAATGCCATAATTTAAAATGCCGGAAATAAATGCCAATATTCCCGCAAATATTCGGAAATTTCTGCTATAACGGACTTCCATAAACTGGGCAATCGTCAAGGCTCTGGTTTCCCGGAACCGGTACAAAACCCAACCGGAAACCGTTACCCCCACATAGACCAGCGCCATTGTGAATTGCCACCATTGTAATGTGAATCCGGCGACATAATTCACTTCCCACTGTCCGACAATGGTAATTGCGCCAACCACAACAATGCCTTGCGAAACAGCCAGCATGTACCTTCCCGCAGATCTTCCTGCCGAGAGGAAATCGACCACACTCTGAACCAATTTTTTGCTGGCATGAACGACAAAAAACAAACTCGAGATAAAAAAGACAACAATCAGCCAATCAATAGGTGCTAAATTCATTTTTCATTTCCGTTTTTTGATTTTGGATGGTTTCTGTCCACAAATGTTTTTTTAAACTTCCGTTCCAATTACACAACAGAGTCGAAATTACCGGACATTTTTCCGGCACAAAATCCTTCGGGGTTAAACATCCTCATCACGCCACCTGTACCATCTGGGAAACATGTTTTTGATTTCTACGGGCAGGCGCCCAGCCGCTTTAAAGCGTCCGGTCAAAACTTCGAAGAAGGCTTTTATCTGGCAATCACGAAAGCCAAATGTCGCAATGTATGTATTTACATCGGGGAAATAACGAATGTCGTAGGGATTTCCCGTAGCGACCACAATAACGTCGCGGCGAAGGCGTAAAATTTCCCGAATAACATCGGCCTGTAATTTTTCTACCTCCGGTGTTCTGGAAAACGGTCCCACCAATATTTCATCGTGTTCCCGCAGAAAACTCTTAATGACCGAGAATTCCGGTTTTTTTAAAGGAAGGATAAGGACATCGATATTAGAGAAATATTTTTTGGCCGTTGCTTCCAGATAGCTCTTATGGCTCGGCTCGTGCAATTGAATGGTGGAGCGTGTTTTATCCCATTCAATGATTCCCAGATTAATGCCGGTATCTACCGGAATTTTGTGGAACCGGTCGCGCAGTAAAACGATTGAATGCGCGCAGACAAAATCTTCGATATCACGTTTTTGTCTGACTTTCTGTTTGGCCAGAACCGTGCTCCGTGTTTTATGTTCTTTCAGAACATGGTATCGATCCTTGGCAAACAAAATTCTTTTGACGGATTGATCGATGCGTTTCTCCGGGATTTCGCCGCTTTTAACTTTTTCCACTAAAATGGACAAAACTTCTTTCTGCAGCTCCAGAGTATGACTCATTAACAAGACATCAACACCGGCTTCAACAGTGTAATTGACAAGCTCTTCCGGAGAATAGTTGTTTTTGATAACATCCATTTCCAGACAATCGGAGATCAGCACCCCTTTAAATCCTAATTTTTTTCTTAGAATGTCTTTCAAAAAAACTTTGGAAAAGGTGGCTGGTAAACCGGATGGATCGATTTGAGGCACGGCAATGTAGGCCGTCATGATAAAATTTGACACCGGTGCAAGCTTTATGAATGGTTCCAGGTTCATGGCGCTGAAATATTCTTCGGAGCATTCCAAAGAAGGCAAGACAAGATGGGAATCCAGGCGGCTGCCTCCATGCCCCGGAAAATGCTTGGGCATGGCAGCCAGACCTGTTTGCTCCACTCCGTTCAAAAAAGCGAGTCCGTGCGCGGTTACGGTTTCAACATCATCGGAGAAAGCCCGTAATCCGATAATGGGATTATCCGGTTCGTAATTTACGTCAACGGTAGGCGCAATAAATCCGTCAATGCCGATCAAATCCATATCTTCGGCCAATATTTCTGCCGCAATTTGCGTAAATGCCACGTTGTCGGTGGCCGCCAGTCCCATGTGATTGGTAAACGTGGACGTTAACTCGGCAAACTGACAGACAATGCCCCCTTCCTGATCTGTAAAAATCATCGGAGGAATTTTGGCCAATGCATGAATTTGATTCATAAGTTCTGTGGTTTGTTCTAACGACTCCACATTTCGGGCAAAAATATCAACAAATCCGATGTTGTACCGTTCGATAAATGTTTTGACATCTTCCGGAAGCTCCGTTCCGAAGAAACCGATCATCAGCATTTGCCCGACTTTCTCTTCCAAAGTCATTTGCCTGATTATTTTTTCATACTTTTCCATTTTCCCACTCTATTGTTGGTTAATTGTTTATCTCGTTAAAAATTGCTTCCACAAAACCCATTTGCAGCTTTAAAACTTTAACACGAATGGACATACCGTGCACGGTAAAATGTATTCCGTGTTTTTTCAACAGAGCCGTAAAGCGCTTTGCCTTTGGTTCTTCCGCGACCGGGAAACTGCGTTCGATCATTGCATTCATCTGGTTTATTTTCTGAAAGAATGGTAAACGCTGCGAGATGCCATCAATAGTTAAGCGAATTGCTCTTGTGTGAAAGGCCATTCGCTCCTTTAGCAGCAATGTAGAACAGCCCACCCCCCAGGTTTCTACCAACAGTTTGGGAATACCCGACAGCGCCAAATAAATTCCAAGGTACGACGGCGTGGAATAGGTATTGCGCTTTTCTCCGATAAAATGACGCAACTTAATTTTCCAATTGAACTCGCTTTCCAGCGGTGGAGAGATTTCTTCCATCAATTCCCGACAAATAAGTGCCACATGCTCATGCACTCCGAAAAAAGGACAATCGGTCATTGTGGCCATAAAGCCATCCTCGTCGGCCGTAGGAACTTTGGGAGGATATCCGTCTTTCCAGTAATACTCGTGCAAATCCAGAACAAACCCCGGATGAATGGTACGAATGAACTTATGAATCGCCTGCGTTTCCGGTTGAGTTAAGTTCAGCCAGTCTCTGTTTAAATCGATACCTTTCGCATTTAATCGGGCCTTTTCAAAATTGTTTTTCCAGTCCGGTTCGGGATGCTTTAACCAATTTTGCTCGTATCGTGCGGCACCATCCGGATTTGCCAAAAAAATGCCGTACACTTCGAGATTTTCATCCGAATAGGCCTTAAAAAAATCCAGCACGGCCTGAGTGGGCGCTGGCTCATTCCCGTGAAGACGGGCAATAAGCAAAACTCTGGGCGCGGCATTGCCTTTTTTCAGAACAAGAATCGGACGTTGTTCATGGGAATGCCCAATCGTAAAAACCTGAGCGCCGGTTTCGTGAGCCAGAGTGTAATAACGTTCCAGAGAAAAAATGTTTTTGTTTTCTGTGTTCATTTTAATGCCGTTTTCCTAACATCTTTTACCGGGTTTTTCATTTTCAGAGCGCAAGCCATTTTCTTTGCGCAACAGATTCGCGAATGGCCAGGGCAACCTTCAAACTTTCAATCGCTTCGTCAACCGTGATAACATCGGGCGTTTTGTTTTCGGTAATGCATGCAGCAAAATAGGCGATCTCGTTGTAATAGCCATCTCCGGACGGAATCCTAAAGTGCTCTTCCTGAGCATTGGGCAGCGTTACTTTAAGATCATCCATATCCGGGTACAATTCCAGAAGGCCGTGCTCTCCGTAGGCTTTGAATTCCGTGGTTAGGCCTCTGCCCGAAGGATTGAGGTAGGCTCCTTCGATGTAGGCCGTTTCTCCGCCTTCAAATTTCAGGGTTGCCATAATTTGCAGGGAAAAATTCTGTTCATTTTTAATTGCGGCGGCCATTACATCCGTTACCCTGCCCAAATTCCACACCAAAAAATCGATATCGTGGATCATCAAATCGATTGCCAAACCACCGCTCAATTCTTCGTTCATCAGCCAGGTACCTTCGCTCCAGAGCGGCAATTCGTTAAACCGTGCGGCATAAATTTCTCTTATTTTCCCGATTTTGTCGCCGGACAAAAGAGATTTAATGAGCTCATATTCCGGCCAGAAACGCAAAACATGGGCCACCATAAATTTGCCTTTGCTTTTTTGCACAGCCTCTTTTATTTGCAGAGCCTCGGCAACGGTCAAAGCGATAGGCTTTTCCAGCAATACGTGTTTGTTCTGTTCCAATGCACGGATGGCTGCGTTACAATGCAACGGCGTAGGCAAACAGATATCCACAAGATCAATCTCTTTATCCTGCACCATTTCTTCCACGCTTGAAAACGCCTTGCGCGGCCTAAACTTTTGCACAAAGCCCGTACGTCTGGCCTCGTTCGGCTCCGCAATAGCAAAAACTTCCGTGCCGGAAATTTGCTTATACGCTTCCGCATGCACTTCCCCCATAAATCCTGCACCGGCAATGCCAACACGCAGCATTTTTACTCCTTTATTTCATCCGCATAGGTTTGAATTTTACGAATCGCACGCACAACATCATCCAGATCGCTTTCGGATCCATGAAGCACATAATTGGGCAACCACAGTCCCACCTCACAGGCTTCTTCGGCATGGGGATGATACAGCTCTTTGTAATTCGGCGCTTTCCCGTAAAATGAGCAATTGAAAGGGCAGCCGTTTTTCCAGAATTTCGCATCCTGAAACAGCGGCTGCTTGTACAACGGGAAAGGATATCCTTCCATTACGGGAATCCCCTCGGCATTCATTGCCCGGACAAAATCCATTTTCGAAATATTCTTAAAGGCTTCTTTGCGATACTTCAGCAAGAACAAATACCAGGAGCTTTCCACATAATCCGCATAAACAACAGGTTCAATTCCCGGGATGGCTTGTAATTCTTTGGTCAAATAGCGGGCTCTGGCCGTCCTCGTGCGAATGTTCGCTTCTTCTCTTTCCAGTTGGGCC
The DNA here is from genome assembly GCA_964468415.1 of uncultured Caldithrix sp. GTDB lineage: Bacteria > Calditrichota > Calditrichia > Calditrichales > Calditrichaceae > Caldithrix. The sequence goes on along the minus strand of CAYXUS010000110.1, from coordinate 4,351 downwards.
AATAATACCGCAGCCTGAAATTCACTTAGACGGTAATTCCCGCTGATTTCAAAATGGTAATACCAGGCATATCCCGGCTTTCTTCCGCAATTGTAAAAGCGCCTTATTCTTTCCGCAATTTCGGGATTGTTGGTAACCAGTGCGCCTCCCTCGCCCGATGTCATATTTTTGCTAAGCTGGAAGCTAAAGGTTCCCACATCTCCCAGAGTGCCAGCTTTTTTCCCCTTCCAGGCAGCTCCTTGCGCCTGCGCGGCATCTTCAATAACAGCCAAATTATTTTTACGGGCGATTTCAATTATTTCATCCATGTTCGTGGGGGCGCCGCCAAAATGGACGGGAATAATGGCCCTGGTACGTTCCGTTATTAACGCCTCCACCGCTTTCGGATCCATATTAAACGTATGCGGATCGATATCCGCCATTACCGGGATGGCATTGGCTTCGATTACAGAAGTGGCCGTGGCGACAAAGGTGTAAGAAGGGACGATTACTTCATCGCCGGGCCCCACACCAACGGCAAACAAAGCGATGCGCAATGCCACCGTTCCGTTGCACACGGTTGTTACGTATTTTGCCTGTTGAAATTCCCCGAATTTTTTCTCAAACAATTCATTCATTTGTCCGCTCATTCGGCCCCATTGTCTGCTTTCGAGCGCCTCGATCAAAAACTGTTTTTCCCTTTCGTCAAAAAAAGGCCATAAGGGATAGGGTTGCCGGCGCACAGGAGTTCCGCCTCGAATCGCAAGTTTTGCCATCGTCTGTTTTCCTTTGATAAGGTTTTTACGAATCTATTTTCTTTTTGATTTCTTCTACTTTTTCCCAAAAGATGTCTTCCGCTCCGGGTATCTGCGGAAGGATGCCGGCGTACTTATGCCACTGTTCCACCTCGTAGCCGCCTTCCTGATAGGCCACCTTATCGGCCAGATAGCCCGAATATCCGTTTGCGTAGCTCACCACAAACAAAAGCGTATCGCCAAACGTTTTCCTTAATCGCAATGAAATGGAAGAAAAGATTTCAAGCGGCAGGGCCAGGAAGCTTACTTTCCCCAGACGAAGGAAACTCATTTGCACCTTTAGCGATTTGGGTAACCGGCCATTTTTAACAAGTTCCAGAATATCCTCGGCCCAGATGTAAAAAGCACGGGCTATTTTCTCTTCTTCTTTTGATTGTGCGTTTTTAAGCAGTTGGATGTGCTCCTGCAAATTGGCTTCTGCCTCGCTTAAAGATGGCTGCCAACCGTACGGAATTTCCAACGTTTGCGAGAGAAACCGCAAATCGGGTTCAAACTTTTCACCGGTGTATGCCTGAAAAGCCAGGAATATTTCTTCGCCCAATTTTTCGCCGGTATATCGGGCAGCCTCAAACGATCCGCGCTTTTTGGGGTCAATATCTCCGCTGCCGCCGTTAAAAAACAGCACGGAAAATTTTTGAGCAAATTTTCCGTAAAGATACTCACGCAAATAATGCACATAATCGGCCGAAATTTGCAAATTGTCTTCCGTTAAACAAACGGCATGGCAATTGTAATTGATTAAAATCGCCACCATTTCATCGCCGGATTTAACGACCACAAAAGGCGTGTGGGGATCGATGCCTCTTGTTTCTTTCCTCCGGTTAATGCCCACAGCGGCAAAGGTTTGGTAAGCGTAGAATTCCGCTTCTTTGGCCGTTTCTTTGGCAATATGGCTACCGGCCAGAATTTTTTCTTCAAATTCTTTGCGCCACCGTTGACTTTCTTTGCCCACATTGCGCAAATAGGGACCGCCCACTGCCGAATGGGTGTGAATGGCAGCCATCAAAATGGCCTCGCGCGGAATCCCCAGAGTGCCGGAGAGCTGATCCCGCAAATGTTCGGCCAGATCGGTGGAAATCGTCAAGATATCCAGACTGATCAACAGTGCCTTTTGGCCGTTGTGTTCCACGTACAAAATATGTGCGTACAACCGATCGTGGATGCCCTCGGCCCGGCCAAAGCGCAAAATGTAGCCGTTTAAATCAACCGGCGGAACCGGCGTAATGTCTGCGGAATAGGTTCCAACCAAACTCATTGCGTCTCCTAAAAATTATCGGTCCACCAAAAGCAATACTCTGCAAATCCGTCGGCCATTTCCCGCATATCCGGTTCCAAAATTTTGTACATGGCAATTTCCGAGGCTTCGTATTCAACTTTGACGGGCATGGCCTGATCAAAAAAATTTTTGGGAATTAAAGCAGCCGTTTGCACCGTATTCTTCCTTAACCTTTGGGCCGCAGAAAACAACAGTTGCACAAAGGCATGGACATCGGAATAGGCAAATTCCCAGATTTCCCCTTTGGGATTACCGGGCACCAGACGCATGTACGCTTCGACCGTGTCGGCTTCGGCCACTAAAAAGAGTTCGTTTTCTTCGGCAAATAGCAAGTTGGCCCGCCAATAGGCCGCTTCTCTCAAAAGAGCACCGCTTCTGTTCTGGTTGAAGCGCTGGTACAATCGCCGAACCGGCTCAAAATCCGTAGGTCTGAATTCTCTGACTTCAAATTTGGCCGGAACCGTTTCCGGGACAAAAAATTCAGCGCGCCACGCCGGAACAGTGTGAAATCCGAATCGTTCGTAAAAGCCATTGATTCCGGTAAAAAGAATGGACAGCGGAAAGCCGCTTTCCCGCATGTAATTTAAAGCGTCCTGCATCACCCGGGTGGAGAGACCTTTGCCGCCATACCCGGGTAAGGTGGCCACATTACCGATGCCGCCAAATGTTACGCTTTGCCCTTTCCAGTACATTTCACGCCGGTAAACCGTTACCGTACTTACAATTCGGCCCTCTTCAATGGCGACCCGAACGTCCTGCGGAACAAAATACGGATCATTCAGCAAGCGATTCTGAAAATAGCGCAGGGGCGTTTTTTTGAACACCCTCTCGTAAACGTCAAATAATTCTGCCAATTCGTCCTTGTTATTTAGCCCGCGAATTTCCATTTTGATTAACTTTCCTTTTAATCTTTTTTGGATACGTACAGCATGGCTTTGGTCAGCATCTGTTCTTTTCCCGGGGTTAATTCCGGATGCGGGCTGAACAGAATAATTCTGCCTTTCCGGTACAGTGCCTCCAAAATGGCCGTTTTGTTTAACATTTCGCCCGCTTTGGCTCCGTTTTCGTGCAGATCGGTATTAAAAACGGCCAGCGTTTTATAAGGTGGCAACGGCAAATTTGCCGGTTTTAAAACGGGGCCGGAATAATAATCTAAAAAGAAAGGACTTTTTACCCCTTCAAAAATCGGATGCCTGTTCACGATTTTTAATTTGACCTTCCCGGAACCACGGTTCCAGTGATCAATGTCCACGGCCTCGGCATTCACGATTTCGAGCGCATGGGTCAGGTTGTTCCAATAGCCTTTTATTGGCAAATAGGCCCCGGCGCAAATCCCCACGTAGCCTCCGCCATTCGCCACAAATTTTTCGATGTTTTTTAGCCCTTTTTCGCCCAGAGCCCCGGCAATCGATGCCCCTCCACCGCCGGGTATCAACACAAAACGTGCCCTGCCAAGCCACCGATCGCTTTGCAAATAGGTTTCATCCAAAAGCAAGGGAATGATCCTATCAGAAAGTAACGCCGCTTTAGCCGACTTTAGCCAGCAATTCCGAATGGTACCGCCGCCGCTAAAAATAATCCCCGTGACCTGATTTCCGATTTTCCCGGCAATGTTTGCACGCATGCCTTTGTCGAAAGCCTGCCATCTTGCTTTGCTCATGGAGCCAAAGCGAAAAATGGCGATGCCGTCTGGTTGGGCAATGCGGGCATTAACGGTTTGTTCGTAAACCATCGGGGTTTGGACCTCGCCGTATCCCTGAATGGCCGCCCAAATTTTACAGGAACTTCGAATCTGTGCGTTTTTGACCACCATTTTCAACCAGGTAGCCGGCATTTTAAAATCGTGGGCATAGGCCATAATCACAATAAAATCGAGGTATTGGGAAAGATCATGGTAATTCTGAGCATAATACACATCGGCAAAGTTCGGATCATACGCGCCTTCGGGCATAAAGGCGGCGGATAATTCAAGATGCCTCTTCCGGGCAATTTGGGCCGTTGCCTTGACATAGGTTTCAATATCTTCTTTTTTAAGCTCAATCCAGCGGGTTACATCTTTGTCGCCGTCGCGGTAATCGTAAATGAATTTGTCCTTATCGTCTTCCGCACCGTAAAGCGTTTTGTACGCCTCATCAAAAATTTTATCCAGATTAACACCCTGCCGCATGGCTTTGGACGTGTGAATATTATCCCAGGTGTAGGCCAAATGCGTGTAACGAATTTTGTCGAGCATGATGCCGTCAAAAGGAATGCGAAGCGCTTTTTTGACATGATTCAGAAA
>CAYXUS010000109.1:0-7138 GCA_964468415.1 uncultured Caldithrix sp. | reverse complement strand
TAATAATGGTGATAATAATAATAATAGTACGAGCCGTAAATACCCTGCACATCAAAGCCATTTAACACAATGCCCAAAATACGTGCGGAAACCGAAGTGAGCATACTGGTGGCTCGTTTTACCGCATCCCGTTCCGTTTGGCCGGCATAAACGACCAGCAAAGTGCCATCGACTTTGGTACTTAAAATAGAAGCATCGGTTACGGCAATCACCGGCGGGCTGTCGATGATAACAACGTCGAAATCTTCTTGCAGTTTGTTCAGCAAATCTTCCATTTTCTGAGTGGCTAACAATTCCGCCGGGTTCGGCGGCAAAACGCCGCTGGGTATCACTTTCAAATTTTCTAAAAAAGAATTCTGAAGCATCTCTTCGTAACTTAACGACCCGGCCAAATAGTTTGTCAATCCGTTTTCCCGGGACATGCCAAACGCCGAATGTAAAATCGGGCGACGCAAATCGGCATCGATAATCACCACTTTGTTTCCAACCTGTGCCATTGTAATAGCCAAATTGGCTGCCGTGGTCGATTTGCCTTCTTTGGGTCCGGCACTGGTTACCAGAATGCTGCGTAATTTTTTCTCGATTTTGCTAAACTGCAAATTGGTACGCAACGTACGATAGGCTTCCGAAACCGGCGATTTGGGATCGATGTGGGTGATCAGACGTGATTCGAACTTCCCATTCTCAAAACGCCGTTTTTTGGCTTCTTCCACTTTTTCCAATTCGATACGGGGGATGGTAGCGATTACGTTAAACCCGATCCGTTCCAGGTCTTCCGGCTTGCGTACCGAACGATCCATGTACTCGATTAAAAAGGTAATTCCCACGCCCAAACCAAGGCCCAGCAAAACGCCCAAAATTAGGTTCATCTTTTTATTGGGTTTTACCGGGTCTACCGGTTTGATGGCCGTATCGATAATGCGCACGTTACGCGCCTGCGCCGATTCCTGAATTTTGGCTTCTTCTAACTTTTGGGTAAGCATGATGTAGGTTTTTTCGTCCACTTGCTCTTTGCGTTGCAACCGTGCCAATTGCAGCACCTTGTCCGGCAGCTCTTCCAGACGTTTGTTGTATTTGCGCAACACTCCCTGCAAAGCGTCAATTTTTGCTTTGGCGGCGTTAATTTCGCCGGTCAAGGTAATGACTTCCGTGACCAAATCCTGAGAAATTTTCAGCGGATCGGAAATCATGTTCGATTCGACCAGCTTCTGCGCTTCTTCTTTCAATTGTTCGCGCAGGGTTTTGATCTTTTCGTCATAGGCTTTTAATTGCAGCAAGTACGATTCTTTGTTGGCCGGAGGACTGGCCTTTAAGGCCGAGATAAAAATTGCCCGTTCGGCTTCGGCGTCAGCTAATTTTTCTTGTAATGCCTGAATGAACGGAGTGGACGTTTCGGTCAAATTTACGCCCAAACTTTTCTTGCGTTCGTTTAACTTTTCTTCCACATTTTTCAGTAAGCTGCTCTTGGTTTGCAGTTCTATTTTGGCCGATTCCAGCATGCTTTCTGCCTCGGAAAGGCGCGAGACCAATTCCGTGGTTTCCGCATCCAGGCTGGCAATTTTTTCCCGTTGCTGGAAGTTACGCAACTGTTCTTCGGAATTTTTGAGTTCCTTGGCTTTAATACGCAAGCGATCTTCGATGAATTTGCGCATTTCCGTTACTTCCAGCCGATTGGTTTCCGCATTTTGCTGGGCAAATTCTTGTGCAATCGTGTTGGCAATGTAGGCCGCTTCAAAAGGGGTTCCGGCCTGATAGGTTAACGTCAAAATATCGGTGTCGCGCTTGGGTTCCACTTCCATGCTGTTCATCACAATTTCCACACGGTCGTTAAACGTGAGCTCCGTGCCGTCTTCCTGCGGCTGAAAGAAACTGATGGAATCGCGCACGTCCGATTGGGCCAGCTTGCGCACAACCCGTTCGGCAATGTTCCGGCTTTTCAAAATTTCCATTTGATTGGTGAGCATATTGGCCTGGCTGCCAAACGAGGTCAGGTTAAAGAGGCTCTGCTCCATCGAATTACTGCTTTCGATGAGCAAAGTGGTTTGCGCCTCGTAAGTAGGTGGCATTTTAAAGGTGTAAATTACCGTTGCAATAAAGACAAAAAGAAATGAAAAGGCAATAATCCACCGCCCGCGATATAAAATACGCATGTAATCAATCAGTTGCAGGGGCTGTTCTTCTTCGTCCAATCCGTTAAATTCCAGTGTATTAGGAATCTTGGGCTCCACGCCTGTTTTACCTCCTGAAAATTAGAGCGTTTAATTTAAGATAATGATTTTTAACTGCTGTGACCAAGGCACACAAAGATTAAAATCTGCGACGAAAACAGACTCACTTTTCTACTTTCATTAACGCGTTTGTTCCAGTGAATTTTTCTCTTTCTCCGGGCCAAAAGAATGTATTGCAATTTAAATTTATCGGCTGCTCCGAACCTTATCATGCAGATTCCGATCCGCTTTTCTCATTTTTCTTTAAATTTCTGCCAAATCACAGGCCGGCATCGGCAAACTTTTTGTCAATGCAATTGTTCACGACAAGAAACGATTTTTCAAAAGCTTCGCCCATTTTTTCATCGGGCTTTTTTGGGTATTATTAAAAAAGGTTTCATCCACATCGCCCGGTTCAATGCCCCCTCCCTGCAATGCTTTTGCAGGGTTCTCGTAGAACCATTTATTTAAGGTAGCATCATCGACCGTTTTTTGTAATTCTTCATAAGAACGCAATAAAACTTTGTAATTGCGCTGTCTGGTTTCATGGGCATCCGAGGCCACAAAATGGACAAAATTTGCTTTGACAAAACGCAGGGCCATTTCCTGAACCGATTGTCCGAATTGTCCGACAATGCTCCCCGCATTTATTTGAATGAGACACCCTTGCTGAAAAAAAGAATAAAGCTTTTCCAATTTTTTGTGCAAATACAAATAACGCTCGGGATGCGCCAGAATAGGAGTAATTCCTTTCAAGCGACATTCAAAAATAAATTCGCCCACACCATCCGGCAAATCGAACAGCGGCAATTCAAACAACAGGTATTTTTGGTTGTTGGCCACCGTTGCCCAGGGGTAACGCAACCATTCCATTAAGCGGCGGCTAAAAAAGAGTTCGGCTCCCAACGAGAGCCGTACGGGAATTTCTTTTTTCCGGGCTTCATCCTGCACCAGACGGAACTGGCGCAGCACCTGCTCGCTAAAACGATCGTCGGTTAGTTCGGTGGCATGGGGCGTGGCCAGCACATGTTCAATTCCACTTTCGGCAGCCTGTTCCAGCATGGCAAGCGATTCTTCCAGTGAACGCGCCCCATCGTCCAGACCAAACACAAAATGCGAATGTAAATCGATAAAGCGATTTGCCATCTAAATTCTACCCTTTATTCTCGCATGTCTACCACATTCACATCGGGTTGCGGTGTAAATGTAAAAAGCGAATCGGGAATGGTTGATTTGGTATCGATTTTGGAAAGTTCGAAAATGGATTTATTGCCGTTTAAATCCGTAACTTCAATTTTTACAATATTCCAGGAACGATTTTCCACCCAAATTTTAACCGAGCTAAAATAGCCCTGATTGTCTTCTTTGGGTTCCAGTTTAATGATGTACACTTTTTTACCGTCGCGTTTTTCCTGCCCGACAAGGGTGGCAAAATGGGTTTTGGGATATTTGAACAAGATGTCCCGGGGCAAAAGCGCACCGGAATTTTTACGCACTTTATCGATAAGCACCTGATTGTTAATGCGATTGAACGTCCACACGGTTTTCCCGTCAGAAATCACCCATTGATCTTCCGTTTCGAAACGGTATTTCTTGCCATTTTTGATAAACAGCTTTCCCGCGCTTTTTTCTCTGGAGCCAGTAAGCTGGAAGGTTTCTATTTTTTCAAAGGTAGCCTGAAAATTTTTAATATGGTCGTATTTTTTCTGAACCTTTTTAATCACATCTTTGGCATCCATTGCCAAAAGCAAAGAAAAGGACACAATCAACAAAACCGGCACAAAAATCGTTTTACGCATACGCCTCCTAATGCATCATTTGTTGCAATTCTTGTAAAGTAATTAAAACTTCCCGGGGTTTGCTTCCCTCGGCCGGGCCAACCACACCGTCGCGTTCCAGTTCGTCCATAATGCGTGCGGCGCGAGAAAACCCGATTTTTAATCTACGCTGTAAAAACGAAATAGATCCCTGCTGGTGACGCACAACAATAGCCCGGGCTTCTTCGTACAGAGGATCGCGTTCCATTACCGCGCCCCCGCTAATGCTGCCCCCTGCCGAGGCGCTGCCCGGTTGCGGAATGCTGTAATAGGGCATTTTGGGCTGTTTGCTAATGTGTCCGACCACCCGCTCTACCTCTTCGGTAGAGACAAACGGATTTTGCAGACGAATTGGTTTGGGCACGCCCGGCGGCTGGAAGAGCATGTCTCCATTACCCAACAATTGGTCGGCACCGTTCATATCCAGAATGGTGCGCGAATCGGTTTTGCTGTGTACCAGGTAGGCAATCCGCGCCGGAAAGTTGGCCTTGATTACCCCGGTAATCACATCCACGCTGGGACGCTGAGTGGCCACAATCAAATGGATGCCCACGGCACGTGCTTTTTGCGCCAGACGGGCGATGGGGGTTTCCACCTCTTTGGCAGCCACCAGAATCAAATCGGCCAGCTCATCAATTACAATGACGATGTACGGCAACTGAGTAAAACGGGTTTTGCCGTCTTTGGCCATTTCTTGCAATTGGCGCACTTTGGCATTGAACTCCACGATATTGCGGGCCCTAATTTCGGACAGCATATCGTAACGCCGCTCCATTTCCAGCACCATGCTGTTCAACATGCTGATGGTGTTGCTGGGTTTGGTGGAAACCACTTCGTCCAGATCGGGCCGCCAGATTAAATAATGATCCTGCAAATCCCGGTAAATGGAAAGTTCGATCTTTTTGGGATCGACCAGCATAAACTTTACCTTGGCCGGATTCACTGCATACATTAACGACATGAGAATGGTATTAATTCCCACGCTTTTTCCCGAGCCGGTCGCACCGGCCACCAACAGATGCGGCATTTTGGTTAAATCGGCAATGTACGATTCGCCGCTGATGGTTTTTCCCAAAGCAATGGGTAATTCATAATTACTGGTGGCAAATTTTTCGGAACGGATGAGTGTTTTCAAATAGACCATTTGCGGATGCCTGTTGGGAATTTCGATTCCCACGGCTGCCTTACCGGGGATGGGAGCAATAATGCGAATGCCCCGTGCTTCCATTGCCAGGGCCAGGTCGTTGGCCAGGGCAACGATGGAACTTACTTTAACGCCCGGTGCCGGTTGCAATTCGTACAAAGTAATCACCGGTCCGGCCGTTACACGAATTACTTTGGCCTTAATGCCAAATTCTGCCAGACGCGATTCCAGTAAATCGGCGTTGGTCTTTAGTTCTTCTTCCGTTACTCCGCTTTTCTGTTTGGGCGGATCGTTCAGTAAATCGATCGAAGGAAACTCATACCTGGCAATACTTTCCTTAACCAGTCGATCGTAATCCAGTTCTTTATCCTGAACTTCTTCCTGAACTTCAAAATCGAGTGTTTCTCCGCCGGATTTTTCTTCGGGCAGAGGCACGGGCTGTTCTTCTTTTACGGGAGGCTCGGAAGATTTTGTGCCTTCCGCTTCTTCCAATTCGCGTAGCAACGAATCCAGATCGGTTTGAATTCCCCCCTCGGGTGGCACATCTTTAAAAAGATCCTTTTCATCCTGATCGGCTTCTTCCGGCCCCGGTGTCGGGGAGAGCACCGCTCCTTCGGGCGGGAAGAATTCCGGAGTTTCCTGCTCGTTCTCTTTCTCGATCACTTCGGGCATATCGGGCAAAAATATTTCCGGACTTTCTTCTTTTTCCGGGCGGGAGACTTCGGGTTGAACTTCCGGCTCGGGAATTTTTTCGTGCCGCGTTCCCCGGATTTTTTGCCAGATGCGTTTAGCAAAAGCGGCGACACTGGCCAATACATTCGACACAAAAGCAAAGGCCGGAGCAATTTCCAGTTGTACGCTTAAAATGAGAAGGGTAAGTGTCAGAATAACCAGCAATGTAATGCTGCCGAAGGAGCCCAGGTAAAGGACTAATTTCGAGGCAACCCATCCGCCGATCAATCCGCTGGGATAATACTCGGCGATCTGTCCGTTGGTACGCAATGCCTCGGGCATGGCCAGAAAAACTGAGGCCATAAAGCCCCAGATAATCAACGAATAGGTCACGGATCTGAACCAACGGAACCGCTGATCCAGAATCATTTCCAGCGCCCAGAGGCCTAAGATGAGCGGCAGGATGAGAATGGGATAGCCCAATGTCCATTGCATTAAATAGTAGGCGATCACCGCGCCTACCCGGCCGAACCAGTTGTGTACAAGTACCGCTCCGGGACCGCTCAATGTAACCGGATCGTGCACATCAAACGAAAGGATGGCCAAGAGAAGGATGAGTGCCACGCCTAACAACAAGAAGCCGCGGGCCTGCTGTTTATGTGGTTGTCTGGATTTTTTTCTGCTTTTCTTACGCGCCATTATGTAAAATTCACTTCGGTTCGCTTAAATGTTTGTTTTTTAATTCAATAATTTAATGATTTAAGTTACCAAACGCAATTTGGGTCGCGGAAAGCGGGGGCAGAGAATTACGAATTATCCGTAGGATGCCCTTGGCAAAAATTACGAATTATTCGTAGGATGCCGTTCCCGCAGGGGCCACTTCGTGGTGGCACGGGGGAATGAAAAAGGAAAAAGGAAAAAAGGGGGAAAGGGCCGCCGGTTGCCGAGTGGCTCCGCGCCAGCGGAGCCGTATCGAGGCGCCAGGCGGCCACTCACCAAAAGTCCCAGAAGCCGGTGCCTCGATACGTCCCGATGAATCGGGACTACTCGGCAACCGGCTTCTCTCCACAGGGCCGCAAACCGCCAACTCAAAAGCCCCCCTTTGAGGGGCAGGGGGTAAAACACCGGCGCGAACTACCGAGATTGCGCATAAGTCGGCACTATTTCGCACTGGTAACCCTTAACTCTTTACCCTTAACCCTTCCTCCCGAGCACACCGTTCAACAATTCAACCATCCATCCAAGCAGCACGCATGCCACCCGGACGGATGCCGGTAATAATTTTTTTAAATTAAGGT
>CAYXUS010000108.1:0-35092 GCA_964468415.1 uncultured Caldithrix sp. | reverse complement strand
AAAATCATTGGCGCCGCTAAGCGATCGCAAGTGCATTGCAATCCCAGACTCATTCATCCCGTAGTGCTCCTGCACATTGTAATGGACAAAGGGAAATTGTACCTGCAAAAAAGAGCAGCCGGGAAAGATTTGTTCCCCGGCATGTGGGACACGGCCGTGGGCGGGCACGTACGCAAGGGAGAAAGCATCGCCCGGGCACTGGAACGCGAAACTCTGGAGGAATTGGGAATTCGTCTAAAAAATCCGCAACCACTATTGCGTTATGTGATGCGCAACGATTACGAAAGCGAACTGATCCACGTATTTAAAATGCGTTACAACGGTCCTTTTAAGTTTAATCGGGATGAAGTGGAAATCGGGCGATTTTTTTCTTTTTTTGAAATCCAGAAACTGCTGGGCCAGGGCATGTTCACACCGAATTTCGAGCAAGAATTCAAAATATTACGCTCACATGGCCTGTTGTAGCAAGTGGGAGTGTTCCCGAGTAAAAGGAAAGCCACAGCGCATTGAGTTTGGTCTTTAATTTATTTAACTTCACTCATAAGGAAGCAAACGGCAAAAAATTTTCAACATTTAATATGGGTAATCGCACGATGAAAAATAAAGAGGCGGCACTTAATCAAACTCTGGACAAACTGATCGACACACTGGAAGAGCGTGTACGTGAATTAAACGTCCTGTACGAAATCGAGGAACTTCTGCATCAGGAAGGTTTGACTTTAGACGAAATTTTCGAACGTGTTGTGGAAATGCTTCCCGAAGCATTTCAGTACCCCGAGATTTGCCGGGTACGCATCGTCTATCAGGATCGGGTTTTCACTTCGGTAGAATACAAAGAAACGCCCTGGGCTTTACGCGCCGAAATGTTTTTTCAGGATCGCAACATCGGGTCGATTTGCGTTTGCTACACCGAAGAGCGGCCGGAAAGCGATGTAGGCCCGTTTTTGTTCGACGAAAAGCAAATGCTCAACACACTTGCCCAGCGCCTTTCTTACCACATCATGTACCTAAAGCTCAAGCAAATTTTCGACAAATGGGAAACAGCAAAAAAATCCATTACGGGGAAGCAACCGGAAGAATGGCACATTATCATCGAACTGCTGAAACGTACCGATCCCGATGTGTATTTGCGCATTACGCGAAAGATGCTCAACCATCTGGTGTGGAAAGGCATTCCCGAGGCAAACGAACTTTTGCAACAATTTAACCCGTACGCCATTTCCGAAGAGGAAGAAACTCTTTTTAGCGAAGCCAATGCGCCGCTAAAAAAGAAATACTCCGCCGATATTCACCAAATGGCCGAACAAATTTTCAAGCTGGCCGCCAAATACCTGTCCAATGCCGAAATTCTGGCCAAAATTCAACAGTGGATGCAAGAAGACAAAACCAGCTTTTTGGTGCGTACCACTTCCGACAACAACAGCTCGCTGACCGACATTTACGAAGCGCTGCGACGCTATTACCAGATTAATCCCGAGGGAATGCAACTAACCCCCTCCGTCTTAATTGGGGTGCGCGCCTCTTTGGTGCGGCGTTTTTTCACCGATCAATTGGAATTCATCAACATTGCCAAAAACTACGTGCGGGTCAGCGATTTTTACCGATTACTGCAACGCATGATTTTCCCCATCGGCAGCCACGGCAAATTGGGGGGCAAAAGCGCAGGGCTTTTTCTGGCTTATCGCATTTTGCGCAAAATTGAAGACCCCGAAAATCTCTTCGAGAACATTAAAACGCCGAAAACCTGGTACATCACCTCCGATGCCATGATCTATTTTATGCACTACAACAATCTGGACGAAATGCTGGAACAAAAATACAAACCGATTAATGAAATTCGCAAAGAATATCCCCACGTGGTGCAACTGTTCAAAAATTCCCATTTCCCCTCCGAAATAATTAAGGGCATTGCTATGGCCCTGGACGATTTTGGAGAACGGCCTTTAATTGTACGCAGCTCCAGCCTGTTAGAAGACCGCCTGGGCTCCGCCTTTTCCGGAAAGTACAAAAGCCTGTTTATTGCCAATCAGGGTTCCAAAGCCGAACGGCTGGAGGCCCTAACCGATGCCATTGCCGAAGTGTACGCCTCGACCATTGGTCCCGACCCCATTGAATACCGGGACGAACGCGGACTGCTGGACTTTCATGAAGAAATGGGCATTATGATTCAGGAAGTGGTGGGCGAGGAAGTAGGACATTACTTCTTTCCGGCTTTTGCCGGTGTCGCGTTTAGCAACAACGAATTTCGCTGGTCGCCCCGGGTACGCCGCGAAGACGGCTTGCTGCGCATAGTACCCGGTCTGGGAACGCGTGCAGTCGATCGTCTGAGTGACGATTACCCTGTGCTTGTTGCTCCGGGACAGCCACAATTGCGCGCCAATGCTACTGTGAAGGAACGGGTACGCTATGCGCCCAGAGCTATGGATGTTATTGATCTGGAAACGCACGAATTTCGAACCGTTGAGGTGCGGCAGGTACTCAAAGAATTGGGCACGAATTACCCGATGGTAAACAAACTGGCCTCGGTGTACGAAAACGGCATGTTGCGTCCGGTGGGTTTTAACACCGATTTTGAGGCCGACGATCTGGTCATGACTTTTGACGGGCTGCTGGAAGATTCACGTTTCGTTCGCCAGATTAATGCCATTTTAAAGGAATTGCAAAATCGCCTGGGCACCCCGGTCGATATCGAGTTTGCGCACGACGGCAAAAACTTTTATTTGCTGCAGTGCCGCCCCCAAAGCTATTCCAAATTCAATGCTCCGGCCAAATTCCCGGAACAAATCGACGAGAAAAACATCATCTTTACGGCCAACAAATACATTACCAACGGTGTAGTCGCCGATGTCCAATATGTGGTTTACGTGGTTCCCGAGGCATACGCTTCTCTTGAAAAGCTGGATGAGATGAAGGCCGTGGGACGCATTATCGGTGAGCTAAACAAAGCACTGCCCCATCGCAAATTCATTTTAATTGGCCCCGGACGTTGGGGAAGCCGGGGAGACATCAAATTGGGCGTAAGCGTAACCTATTCGGACATTAACAACACGGCGGCTTTAATTGAGGTGGCCCGACGACAGGGGAACTACGTTCCCGATCTCTCTTTTGGCACACACTTTTTTCAAGATCTGGTAGAAGAGGGCATTCGCTACCTTCCGCTGTATCCCGATGACGAAGGCGTAATTTTCAAAGAAGAATTCTTCACAAACGCTCCGAATAGTTTGCCCGACATTTTAAGCATCCCCGAAACGCTGCAAAAAGTCGTTCGGGTGATTGACGTGCCGAATGTGTCTCAGGGCTTGCTCTTTCATCTTTTGATGAACGGAGATTTAAACAAAGCCATGGGAATTCTGGCTCCCGAGGGAAGTATTCAATCCGAAATCGAGGCTTCTCCAAGTTTGTTCGGAACCCGCTTTGTCGATCATTGGCGCTGGCGCATGCAAATGGCCGAACGCATTGCCGAGCAGTTGGACGCGGAAAAGTTTGGAGTTAAAGGCCTGTACCTTTTGGGAAGCACCAAAACCGGCATGGCACAGGCCGGCAGTGACATCGATTTACTGGTACATTTTTCGGGTACCCCACAAATGAAAGAGGCGCTTTTAAAATGGTTTGAAGGCTGGAGCCAATGTCTGGACGAGATTAACTACCAGCGTACCGGCATTAAAACCGGCGGTATTCTGGACATTCATTTTATTACGGATGAAGAAATTGAGGACGAAGAAAGACTGGCCGAAAAATATCACATCATCGGCAAAGGAGGCTTAAAGATGCTCCGCGTGAAAAATCCCCGACGGAACAAATAAGGTAGCAAATGGCCATGCAAAATCACATTCTGGCACGTTCGGATCGCTTATTTGCCGAATTGTGGGACAACAGCCCCGACGGAATGTTGCTGATTAACGAACAAGGGGAAATTTTGGCCGTAAATCAGGCTTTTTCCAATCTGGTCAAACTTCCCAAAGAAGCATTAATCGGGCGGCCTTTCACCGTTGTTTATCATGAAAAAGAGCGTCCCGAATTGCTGGAACGCTTCGATTTATTTTTGGCCGGAGGCATGGGCCAGCCCTGGCATGAAGCTCAATACCAAATGTGGTACGGTTCCAAATTATGGCTGGAATTTTCTCACTCTCTTCTTTCTTTGCCTCAGTTCGGAAAAGCCGTGCTGACAATCGTGAAAGATATTACCGCACGAAAAAAAGTTTTATTCGACCTGGCCGACAGCGAAAAACGCTTCCGTACCCTGTTTAACAACGCAAATGATCCGGCGTTTGTGGCCCATCTGGATGAAAATCAACGGTTCGAAAATTTTATCGAAGTCAATCAAAGTGCCTGCGAAACGTATTTGTATTCTCGTGAGGAATTCATGCGCCTGACCCCTTTGGTTTTAATTCCTCCGGAATACATGCAAAAGGAACTGAGCGCTCTGGAAACTTTGCAGAAAAGCGGCCACGTGATTTACGAGATGGAACACTTCCGTAAAGACAAACGCCGTATCCCGGTTGAAATTAGCGCACATTTGTTTGAATACAAAAACCGGCCGACCGTGCTTTCCATTGTTCGTGACATTTCCGAACGAAAGCGGGTGCAACGGGCCCTGCAACTTTCACGCGAGCAGCTACGGAACCTGGCCTCGCGTCTGCATGATATTCGCGAAGAAGAACGCAGCATGATTGCCCGCGAAATTCACGACGAGCTGGGACAATTACTCACCGTGCTAAAAATCGAAATTTCTCTGCTGTGTAAAAAATTCATTCCCGATCATCCCGACATCGATCAACGCATGAAAACCATTTCGGGATTGATCAATCAGGCGGTGGAATCGGTGCAGCAAATTTCTTCCAAGCTGCGGCCGGGAATTCTTGACGAGCTGGGGCTGGTGGCGGCCATTGAATGGCAGGCGCAGGAATTCAGCAAACACACGGGCATCCAATGCCGCTACTCATTAACGAATGAAACGTTGGAACTGGATCGCGACAAGTCGACCGCTATTTTCCGGATTTTTCAGGAAGCGCTGACCAATGTGGCGCGCCATGCCGAGGCGCAGCGGGTTTCCGTTTTCCTGAAAAAAGAGGCCAGACACGTGATCCTGGAAATTACGGACAATGGAACCGGAATCAATCGGCAGCAAATCGAAAACCCGCGTTCTTTGGGTATTTTGGGAATGCGTGAGCGCGCACTGGTTTTCGGAGGTACGGTTTCCATTCGCGGGGTAAAAGGAAAAGGAACGCATGTTAAGGTGGTAATGCCATTATGATCAAAATTTTAATCGCAGACGACCACGCCATTGTGCGTGCCGGATTAAAGCAGATTGTAACGCAAGAATCGGACATGGAGGTTCTGGGAGAAGCGGGCTCCGTGGATGAATTACTGCGGCTTTTGCAGGAAAAAGAAAACGAATGGAGTATTCTGGTTCTGGATATCAACATGCCGGGCCGTAGCGGTCTGGATGCCTTAAAGGAAATTCGTACGCGTTTTCCCAAATTGCCGGTTTTAATTTTGAGCATTTACGGAGAAGAACAATACGGGTTGCGTGCGTTAAAAGAGGGAGCGCAGGGGTATTTGCGCAAAGTAAGTGCACCGGAGGAATTGATTGGTGCCATTCGAAAAATTGTCAACGGAGGCAAGTACATCAGTCCGGCCCTGGCCGAGAAATTAGCAGAATCGTTTCAGGGGGAAACTCCGCAAATGCCCCACGAGGCTTTGTCTAACCGGGAATATCAGGTGATGTGCATGATTGCCGAGGGAAAATCAGCCGATGTCATTGCTAACGAACTTTCCATCAGCATTCACACGGTCTATTCCTATCGAAATCGGATTTTGCAAAAACTTCACTTAAAATCCAATGTGGAATTGACCAAATACGTTCTGGAGAACAAGCTTATTTGAGACACCCGAATGCCGGACCGGAGGTAACAGGGCGATAGCCATCGCCCTGGCCGAAGCGCCCCGGCAAGAGATGGCTACTTTTCCAGAGCCTCGATCTCTTTTTCAACTTCCCGCAATTCCTCGGCCAATTCCTGTTGCCAATATTTTAATTGATCCCGGTAACGTTTGAGCCAGGCCAACTCTTCCTCTTTGGTGGGGGCTGGAGGCGTCCAGCCCCAGGGCCCGGCCGCCCACGGCCCCGGTCCGCCGCGAAAGCCCCAGAATGCTCCCGGCCAAAAATTCCAATGAAAATGTCTGCGAAACATTATTGATCACCTCCCCGATAATGCATTCTACACGACCCAATATATTGGTGTCGAACAGCCTTTCACAAATTTAATCGTCCGCACAGCGTCACACAAACGGTAATTTTTCACTGGCCTCGGTTTTTTACTTTTCCACCTTTAAAAACCTGGCGTTAATCGCAACGATTACGGTACTTAACGACATGAGTACTGCCCCCATCGCCGGACTGAGAATTATGCCATAGCCGTACAAAACGCCTGCGGCCAGGGGAATGGCAAAGGCATTGTAACCCGTAGCCCAGGCCAAATTTTGCACCATTTTACGATACGTTGCTTTGGCCAGGCCTACAATGGCCACCACATCCAGCGGATTGCTGCGCACCAGAACGATATCGGCCGTTTCCACAGCCACATCGGTACCAGCCCCGATGGCAATGCCCACATCTGCTTGCGCCAGAGCAGGCGCATCGTTCACCCCGTCGCCGGTCATGGCAACGGTTAAGCCGCGTGCCTGAACTTCTTTTACCTTATTCGCTTTTTCGTGAGGTAAAACTTCGGCAAAATACTCATCAAGTCCCAACTCATCGGCCACCCATTTGGCCACCAGGTGGTTATCGCCCGTGAGCATCATGGTGCGGATTCCCATTTCTTTAAAGCGTTTAATGGCCTGTTTGGATTCGGGTCGAATCATATCGGCCAGAGCAACAGCGCCGCTTACATGGCCGTTAATCAAAACAAAAATAACCGTTTTGCCCTGAGCGCTTAACTGTTCGATGCGCTCGTCATTCATGGGAATACGGTTTTCCCGCAAATAGCCCGGACTTACCACAAGAACTTCCCGACCATTCACCATCCCTTTGGCCCCTTTCCCGGGGATCGCCGTAAATCCGCTAACTTGGGGAATTTTTTTGGCCGATTTAACGATACCTTTTGCAATGGGATGTTCCGAATGCGCCTCGACCGCGGCAGCCACACGTATCAAGTCGTCCGCGCTTAAATCGTTGTCAAAAATAATCGTGTCGGTTACGCCAAAGCTACCCAGAGTAAGGGTTCCTGTTTTGTCAAAAATAACCGCTTTCAATTTGCGCGCCTGCTCAAAAGCGGCCCGGTCGCGAATCAACAAACCGTTTTTAGCCGAAATGGCGGTTGACACGGCAACGACCAGCGGAACGGCCAAACCGAGCGCATGCGGACAGGTAATAACCATCACGGTAACGGTTCGTTCCAGAGCAAAAGCCAAACTCTGATGCATAATGGCCAGCCAGACAAACATGGTGGCCGCACCGGCTCCGATGGCAATGAGGGTTAGCCAAAAGGCCGCCCGGTTGGCCAAATCCTGTGTTTTGGATTTACTCTCCTGAGCCTGACGCACCAGCTCGATCACCTGCGACAAAAACGAATCTTTGCCTGTTTTTTCAACCACAACGGTCAGGGAGCCCTCTCCGTTAATAGCCCCGCCAATCACTTTTTCACCGGCTTTTTTGGCCACGGGTTTAGATTCTCCGGTTAACATCGATTCATTGACCGATGATTGCCCCTCGACCACCACACCGTCGGCCGGAACTTTTTCGCCCGGCTTCACCAAAATGCGATCGCCGCTTTTCAGTGCGTTCAACGGAACGTCTTTTACGCTTCCATCCGCAGCAATCAAATGCGCATCGGAAGGCATCAACTCGGCCAGTGCTTCCAAGGCGCGCGAGGCACCCATGACCGATTTCATTTCGATCCAATGCCCGACCAACATGATATCAATCAAAGTGGCCAGTTCCCAAAAGAAAATTTTACCGCCCAATCCCAGCACCACAGCCGTGCTGTACACGTAAGCAGTTGTAACCGCCAGGGCGATTAAGCTCATCATGCCCGGAGTTTTCTTTTTTAGCTCGTCGACCATGCCTTTTAAAAACGGCCAACCGCCGTAAAAAAAGACAAAGCTGGAAAACAAAAACGACAAAAGCAAATCGCCTTTAAAACGCAATGCCGTGCCCAGCCCTACTACTTCCTGAATCATGGGCGAAAGCAATAAAATGGGAACGGTAAGCGCCAGCGAAATCCAGAACCGTTTTCTGAAATCCCGCACCATCATGGCGTGGTGATCGTGATGACTTTGGCCGTTTGGGCCGCCGTGATCGTGGTCGTGATGCTCGTGGGTATTGTAGCCGGAGGTAGTACTATGGGCATGTGTCCCCTGCCCTGCAGCCGATTTGTGATTTGTGTGCTCTCCGGAAGAATGATGGCGGGCATCCGGGTGAGAATGTGTTCCCTTGAGCGGATGATGATTATTCGACATGGCGTCCCTTTGTCTAATTGATCAAAATCCGAAGCCGGAAATTTGTTTCCTACAGTCGAACAAATCTCCGAATTCGGACTTCCGGTTTAAAGAATTTGTTCCTTTATGCGTGTGAATTCATCTCGACTAATTTCACCGCGAACATAGCGCTGCTTAAGAATTTCCAATGCCGACGGCACATCGGCCGTAGATTGAATTTTTTGGGCACGAATCTGGTTGATCAGAAGAAATGCAAACCAGAGAATACTTCCTAAAAGAATCATACTGAAAATCGCTTCGTACCAGCCACCGTATCCGCCTATTCCGTGCATCATAATCTTGCTCCTTTTTAAATAACACAGGGGCAGAGTTGTTTTCCCGGCCCCTGTGGTTAAAAATTTATTTCATCATGCCGTGGCCCGGCATACCCTTGGGCAAAGCGTTCAATTTGCTTAATTGCTGAGAATCTAAACTCTTACGTGCTTTGATAAGCGTGTTAAGAAACTGTGTATGCAATTGCTGTTGCAAATCGTCAATCTTTTTGACAAAACTTTTCACTTTGCCAAAATCCGGTTGGTTCGTATTCATGGCTTCCTGAATGTCCAGAGAGGCCACTTTGATTTCCGCCTTAATTTTCGTCGCGGCTTTTTTGAACTCCAGCTCTAAATTGTTCAAGGTTTTGGTTTGGGCATCGGTTAGACCAAGCTCCGCCGTATGTTTGAGTAAAAATCCCGGGCAACCATAAGAATGCAATGACTTAATCACGGGATCACTCATCATCTGCATCATTTCCATGTTTTTGTGTCCCATCTTCATGCCCATTTTTTTGCCCGGCATTCCGGTTTTTTGCATGTTCATCGGCATTTGTGTGCCGCTTTGTTGGGGCATCATGCGTTTGGTTCCCTGCTTGGGCATTTTCTGCTGGGCGGCTGCCGGCTGGGCAAAGCCCATAATCAGAAAGGCCGCAATCATAAGGTTGGCTAATAAAACATTCATCTTCTTCATTGGATAATCTCCTTTAAATTTTGGTTTGAAAATTTCGTGTCAATTTTGTTTGTCAGTTAAGATCATTCAAAATACACCCCTTTCTTCCCATAATTTATTGCCTTGTTAATCATTATAAGTCAATACACATGCCACAAATTCCGGCTAAAGAAAGGAAGGTGTGGTAACCATCTGTTTTCTCAGCAATTGCCCATCCGTTTTTATTTTCATCCAAAACTTGCCCTGCCAGAAAGAGAAGAATTATTGAAGAATATTCCACAACATTTGCAGATTATTCTACACGCACGCCGCGTCATTGGAATTTTTTCATTTGCCCCCGGGTTTGCTTAAATTGACTTTCAGAAAAACCAAAAAACTTAAAAATTCGGAATGGAGGGAGATATTTGAAACAACTCACGCGGCTTCTTCTGATAATGGTGATGGGAATGTGGATTCTTCAAGCAAAGGCCCAGGACGGAAAGGGAGGGAGAGATATGTTGCTTTATGTCGGCACCTACACAGCCAGCAAATCACAGGGCATCGAACTGTACCGTTTTAATCCCCGAAAGGCAACACTTCACTTTGTAAAAACTTTTCCTGAAATCCCGAATCCTTCGTTTCTGCGAATTTCCTCGGATGGAAAATTTTTATATGCGGTTAACGAATTGGTGAACTGGCAGGGAAAACCGCTTGGTGCGGTAACGGCATTCGCCATTCAAAACGGTGGCACGGAACTGC
Organism: uncultured Caldithrix sp.; assembly: GCA_964468415.1. Taxonomy (GTDB): domain Bacteria; phylum Calditrichota; class Calditrichia; order Calditrichales; family Calditrichaceae; genus Caldithrix. Next base: position 24,934 of record CAYXUS010000108.1, on the reverse strand, counting down.
AAAAAATCAATCAAATTTCTTCGCAAGGCCGGGCGCCTTGTTTTTTGACGCTTTCACACGACAATCGCTTTGCGCTGCTCAATAATTACTTGGATGGCACAATCCTTTCGGTAAAAATACGGCAAGACGGCGGTCTCGGAGAAATTGTCACACGTTTGCGCTTTGCCGGGTCCGGCCCGGTGAAAAAACGCCAGGAGGCATCCCATGTACATTCGATCACACTAAATCCTCAAAACACCTTTGCGGTCGTGGCTGATCTGGGCACCGACCAACTATCGGTGCTGGCATTCAAAATACAAACCGGCGTGCTTACCTTGCTCAAAGAAAAAACGGCCCACACTGCTCCGGGCGCCGGGCCGCGGCACGTCGCTTTTTCAACAAATGGCCAATACTTGTACGTGGCAAACGAATTAAACAGCACGATCGAAGCGTTCATCTTTGACGTGCAAAGCGGCACATTACAACGCTTTCAGACGTTGTCCACCACACCGCATGGTTTTAGGGGCAAAAACTATCCGGCGGATATCCATCTTAGCCCGGATGGCCGGTTTTTGTACGTTTCCAATCGCGGGCACGAGAGCATTGCCCTTTTTACGCGACAAGCTGCAAGCGGACTATTGCGTTTTCTGGGCACCACGCCGGCAGGCGGTTCCTGGCCGCGTAACTTCACCCTAAGTCCGGACGGCAAATTTTTGATTGTTGCTAACCAGAAAAGTAAAAACCTGGTGGTTTTCCGGCGCAATTATCAAGACGGAACTCTGGAAAAGACTTCTACGGTTGCAACGGTTGCATCACCGGCTTGTGTTCCTTTTTTGCCTCATGATTAAAAACGTGAACGGCATCTTTAAAATTCATTCCTGCGCTCAATGGAAGGGTACAAAATTTTTTGCAAATGTGGCTAAAATCGTGTTTATTTGTCTTATTCGTACCGGGCGAAGAACCAATTCGCGGAGAAGCAAATTACACCCATGAAACAGCTAACTGTTTTCTACGGAGCAGCCACTTCCTACTACCATTTTTTGCCGGAAATGCAAAAGGCGGTGCAAAGCGGGAAGATCGACTTTCTGGCCATTGTGCCGGTTAATCGTGCCGTGCGCAAATTAAAACGTACCCTCGTCGAGCATTCTTTACGACAAGCACTACCCGATCCGCCTGTGTTCACCTTTGACGGATTGTTGCTGGAACTCTATCGCGCGCTGCCGCAAGCCCGGCAAATCCTTTCCCGCGAAATGCTTTTGGTGCTCGTTAAAGAAGTAATGAACACCGGCGACGAAGCCTTTGGCTATTTCGGCACGGAACAGGAACCCAACGAGGGGTTGGTGCACAAAGTGGCCGAAATGTTGAGCGAATTACGAAGCTTTGGTTACGATAGCCGGGCTTTTGCCCGCGTGGAGGTGGAAGAACGAAGCGCTTATCCCCAAAAATATCGGGCCTTTGCTCGCTTGTTGCAATTGATGGAAGAACGATTCGGCCCGACGCTCATCGATGAACCTTTTGCCCGGGCGCAGGCCGCCCAACAATTAACCGAAGAGCTTTTCCGTAAAAAATTTCCCGGAATCCGACGTATTTTTGTCAGCGGATACGGCCTGTTCAGCCCTCCCATGTTCGAATTCATCGAACGCGTTTCACAATGGGTAGAAGTAACCGTCAAGTTAGATTATTTGCCGGAAAATGAACGTTTATTTGGCCACACCCAGCGCGCTTTCCGGCGTTTTCAGGATATGGGCGCACACCTGAAGCGCTTGCCGTCCGCTTCCAGGCTGGCGCAGCATCTGTTTCTCCGTCGGGGAGACCACTCCGCTCCGGTGGCATTGCAAACCCGCATTTACCTTGCCGGACTTACCGACCGCGAACAAGAAGTAGCCTTTATTGCCGGACAAATTCGTGAATTTTTCCGGCAGGGCATTCCTTTGCACCGCATTGCCGTGACCTTTAGTCATCTGGAAAAATACGTGCCCATTATTCGCAAGGTCTTTGAAGAATATGGCATCCCGTTCAATCTTTCTACCGGATTCGAATTGGCCAAGGCACCGCTCGTCTCAGTCTTTTTGGGCCTGCTGCAATTAATTGAACAGGGCTTCCCTACCGAGAAAACCCTGGCCCTGCTAAGCAGCCCTTTTGTAAAAATTCCCGAGGGATTAAATCTTTCTCTGGCACGCCGTGTGTGCACAATGGCCCGCACAACCGCCCTGCGTCGCCATGCGCTGCAACGCCTCAAGCAATTCGTACGCAACCAGCCCCGGAACGACGAAGACGAACTTTCCTCCATTGATCCCGAACAGGCCGAGGCCACCATCACGCATTTGCAGGAGGCCCTGCAGCCGTTGTACGATTTTCCCCGGCAGGGAACGGCTTTTGAGTTGCGCAAATCTTTTTTACAACTACTGAATCGTTACGAACTGGTGCACTGGTACCGACGAGATTTTTCCTATTTATCCGAGCGTGAGAAAGAACTCAGTTTCCGCGCTTACAACCGTTTTGTAAAAGTATTCGAACGCACCATCTGGACTTTGCAGCTGTTGTACGGATCCCGAAAAATCGAACGACGAATGCTGGCAGACGCTTTCAGAAGTGCCCTGGGAAAAGAATTGTACAATCCGAGCGAATGGCCGGATTACGGCGTGCAAATTATGCCCCGATTGGAAATTTTGGCCGTGGATTTTGATGTCCTGTTTGTGGGCGGTTTGGTAGACGGCGATTTCCCGCGTGCCAGCGTAAAAGACATCTTCTTCGGAGACAGCGTGCGTTCGGCAATGGGACTGCCGGCCAGCGAAGAATTGCTGGATCAGGATCGCTTTTTGTTCTACCAATTATTGGACAGCGGGGCGAAAGATGTTTTTTTAACCCACCCGAATTTTTTGGGTGAGGAGGGCCAGGTGCCTTCCGCCTTTCTGGCTGATGTGCAGGAAACCTTTGCGACAATCCGGCTTGAACCCGATGACGAATTGCCCTTGTTTACCAATCGTCAAACCCTGTGGAAAAATTTGGGGCTGGATATCGGCTTCCTGGCCAATCAGGAACGGCTGGAAAAGGCCCGGCATCGTCTGGATGTTTTGCTGGCATTAGAGCCCCAAAGCCGGGAAGAAATCTCCGATTTGCTGTATCGCATTCGCTTTGCCTCTTTGCGCCGCATGGGACTCCAGATGACCCGCTACGAAGGAAATCTGGCGCAAAACGAACGGCTCGTTCAAAACTTGCAACAACGTTACCAACACCGCGTCTGGTCGGTAACGCAATTAGAGACTTACGGCTTTTGTCCCATGAAATATTTCCTGCGCTACGTACTGCACGTGGAAGAGCCGCCCAAAGTGGAAGAAGAAATTACCCCGCTGGAACGCGGATTGCTTTTGCACCGGATTCTGTTTCGCTTTTTCAGCACATTGCGCGAAAAAGGAATGGTTGCACGCCCCTGGGAACACAAAGCGCTTTTGCAGGCTATTGCCCGGGAAGAATTTGACGCCATGCCTTACGAAGGACTGTTCTGGGAGCTGGAAAAACTGCGTTTTTTGGGCAATGAACAGGTACGCGGCATTCTGGATGTTTTTCTGGAACAGGAAGAAGGCCGCCTGAACAACTGGGGGGTTACCCCGGCTTTTTTCGAACTGGCATTTGGCAGGGGGCGCCCCGAAGAAAAAGATCCCCAGTCCACCGACAAACCGGTTACGGTACGGGGCAAAAGCGCAAGCTTTCGTTTGCAGGGCAGCATCGATCGCGTGGACCGTGACGTTCACGGACACGTAGCAATTATCGATTACAAAACGGGCAAAGCCCGTGTATCCGCAGAAGATGTGCTGAATGGCATTCATTTTCAAATTCCGCTTTACCTGAAAGTTTTACCTCAGTTAGTGGAGCAAAGTGTACCGGTTTACGGCGGGCTGTACCAGTTACACTCGGCACGCTCGTGTAAATTGTTGCCTGTGCTGGTCGATGCCACGCTCGAAGTAATTCCGCTGCAAAAGCGTTCCAGGGCTTTTCTGCCCAACGACAAAATTACGGACGAACAAGGGCAGCCTTTAATGTTTGACGAACTGCTCGATTTTGCCGTGGAAACCGCTTTGCAAAAAATCGAACTTCTTGGCAAAGGATGGTTTGCCCACACGGCCTTTCCCGGACATCCGGGTTGCGGGCCTTCTTGCCCCTACCACCGCATTTGTCAAAAAGTGCAGGGTAAACTGGAACGAATGGCCCGGGAAAAAACTGCCAAAGATCAAAACGAAGCGTAACGGTTAAAAAAGAGGGAACATGTCGCAACTAACCAACGAGCAGCAACAAGCGCTTTTTCTGGATCGCAATATTTCTGTGACAGCCGGGGCGGGTGCCGGGAAAACGCGCCTTTTGGTCGAACGTTTCCTGAAAATTGCCATTGATCACTATCGGGGGCAGCCGCACAAGGTACGCCGCATTCTGGCCATTACCTTTACCAACAAAGCCGCCGGAGAAATGAAGGAACGCATCTCCGAGGCCATTAGCACGCGCATCCGTCAGGCCGACGATCCCGCTTTGCGCAACCATCTTTTAAGCCTGCGCGATCATCTTAATTCGGTAGCCATCTCTACCATTCACGCCTTTTGCGCCAAAATCCTGCGCGAGTACCCCATCGAGGCGGGGCTCCCGCCGGACTTTGGCGAATTGGACGAAATGCAATCCCTTCTCCTGATCGGAGAGGCGACCGATGATTTGTTAAAAGAGTTAGAGCACATTAGCGACGAGAAAGAGCGCGAAAAGTATTGGTTTCTGTTTCAGTTTGCCGAACGCCGCACAGTAACCAACGCATTGCACCGGGCTTTGTCCCAACCGTTTGAAATGGAACAGGTACTGCAGCGCTTCGAAGCGCTGGATGAAAAAGGCTTTCTTGCTTTTTTGACGGAATTGTGGCTATCCGAAATGCGCGCGCTCCTTCCCGCGGAAATGTTACGGAACATTTCCGAAGCAGTAGAGGCCGTGTTGCGTATGGCCGTGCCAACCGGAAAAGAGGCCGTAAGTGAACTGTGGAAAATGCTGCAAACCTGCGGCAACCTGCCGGATGTACAAGCGCTGTCTGTCGCACAATTTGAATGCTTGCGTAAATTGGCCGATCGGCTTACCACCAATAAACGCACAGCCTACTCCACCCTAACCCGTTTGGGTGGAAAAAAGGCCTGGCCCGTTGCCGGTGCCGCGCTACTCCGTCTCAGTTCCGTCCTGGCCGACTGGTACATTCCACTCAAAGACCTGGATCCCGGCCCACCTCCGGGTGAAAGCGATCTTCAGTTTTACCGCTGGTTCAAAGTTTTTCTTACGCTTTACAAACAAGCGCGCGCCCGCTACGAACAGAAAAAGTCCGAAGTTCCGGCTGTGGATTTTGAAGATTTGCTGCTCAGAACCTACCACCTTTTGCGCGATCATCCCGAAGTGCGCAACGAATTAAGTACGCGCTACGAATTCATCATGGTTGACGAATTTCAAGACACCAATGCCTTGCAATGGAAAATCATCGAGCTTTTGGCCGGAGAAAACGAAAAACTAGTCTCGAACAAACTGTTCATCGTCGGCGATCCCAAGCAGTCCATTTACGGCTTTCGCAGCGCCGACATTCGCATTTTCCGTCAGGTAAAACAGGCCATGGCCCGGGCCAGCGGCTCCGACGACCTGCAAAGCTTTCCCGGCAATGTTTCGCTCAAAAACAGTTTCCGTTTCGTTCCCGATTTAAATGCATTCATTAACGATCTGTTCGCCTTTGTGCTGCGTCCCACCCCGGCCAATGCTTACGAGGTGGAATTTCAGGAGCTAACCGCCATGCGCGAGGTACCGACGGGCAACGCGCACATCGAGCTGGCGCTTTTTTCGGAAGAAGACGAAGAAAGTCCCAGCGAAGAAACGTACATCGCAGCCACTATCGAACGCCTTGTCCGTCAAAAGGCAACCTGCTTTGAATGGCAGGGCGAACGGGAAATAGAACGTCCGTTAGAATTTGGCGACATAGCCATTCTCATTCGTTCCCGCAACAACCTGCTGGCCATCGAACAAGCCCTGCGTGACCGGGGCATTCCTTTCAAAACGGTGAAGGGTATTGGCTATTGGCAGCAACAGGAAATTTACGACTTTTACCATCTGCTGCGTTTTTTGGCCGACCCCGACGAGGACATGGCTCTGGTCGGAATTTTGCGTTCCAAACTCCTTATGGTCCCGGACGATGTGTTGTACTTTTTGTCCCGGGAAGAGGGCAGCAGTTTCTGGCAAAAACTGAACGGCAAACTGGATAAAGGAGCGTACCCCCCTGCCGAAAAACACAAGCTGACACAAATCCGCGCCATGCTTCAACGCTGGATTCAATTCCGTGATTTCTTGCCGTTAAACGAATTGCTGGAAAAAGTTTTAAATGATTTACGCTACCCTACGCTCATCCTTTCACAGGTAAACGGCGAGCAGATGTTAGCCAACATCGAAAAATTTATCGAGCATGTCTACCGCTTTGGTGGCGGGGGCATACCGGGATTGATCGATTTAATCGAACAGGTGGAATTACTGATCGAAAAAAGCATGCGCGAGGGAGAGCCTCAAATCAACCAGGAAGACCGTGCCACCGTGAAGCTGATGACCATCCACGCGGCCAAAGGATTGCAATTTCCGGTGGTATTCATTCCCTATCTCAACACCAAAAACAAACGCACCCGCACCGACGGCCTGTACCTTGATGCGGAGCTCGGACTGGCCGTCCCTTTGCGCCAGGAGGCCCTGCCCCCGGATACGGAATTTACCTTACACAGGTTATTAAAACTGCGCCAATTCAAAAAAGACCTGGCCGAGGCCAAACGCGTTTTTTACGTTGGGGTCACCCGCGCCAGTAACCATCTGTTTTTGAGTGCGAAAATCAAAAAGCAGGTAGAAACCCATTCCGCTTTGCAATGGATCACGGATTTTTTTGCGCAACACAACACCAATCCTTTTGACGCGGAAACGGAACAATTCGATGGCTCTGCCTATCGCGTGCGTTTTGTGCGTTCGTTGCAGGAAGAAACCAATGAGAGCACGGAAACAATACGTACGTTTTTGCAGGGACTGGACCAACTGCATGCCCGCCTGCAAAATCCGCTACCGGTTTCCGACGAGCAACTGCAATTGTACCAAACCTTAAGCGAACGGCCGGGGCCCATTACTTTTTCGGCCACCCGGCTGATGACTTACAAAAAAGATCCTGAAGAATATTATCGGCGCTACCACCTGGGGTTCTTCGAAAGCGATTACGAATTGTTTGCCGATGCCATCTACCAGAGTGACGACTCGTTGATTAAAGGCAAAATCGTGCATCGGTTTTTAGAGCTACTCACCGAACCGTTTGTTGACGAACAGGCTCTGGTCGATCGGGTACTGTACGAGTTTGAAGTGTACGATCCGCAAAAACGTACTCAGTTTGCCCGGGAAATTTTCGACTTAAAAGAAAAAGTGCTTGCTTCGCCTCTGGGGCAAAAAATTGTACGGGCCCGGGTTGCCCGCAACGAAATTCCCATTACCATGCGTTTGGGCGACGATTTTTTTACCGGTACCATTGACCGTCTGATTCGGGACGAAAGCGGTTTGTGGCGCGTGGTGGATTACAAGACCAACCGCGTCTCACGGAAGCGGGTAAAAACCGCCGGACAAGAATACGACTGGCAAATGAAAGGGTACGCTCTGCTCCTGAGTCGAATAGTGCCCGAACAGCCCGTGTTTCCGGTCGATTTGTATTTCATTTACCCCGATGCGCTGTATTCTTACCAATACTCCGCGGATGAAATTCGGGAAATCGAAGGAATGTTTCGACGGGTGATTGAGGAGATCAAAGAAAAATTTCCGTTTGTCTCATCGTAAGGGCTTTCTTGTTTCAGGAAGTTTTCTCGAAATCAAATTGAAAATCGTGGGAGAGGTTGCTAAAAAATTTCTGAAAAGCCCAGGCACTCCTTCCGGCCAGGGCAAAATACCATTCCAACAGCCAGGGCAAATGGCGCATTCCCCAAACGAACCAGAGTGAGCGCCGAATCGTCGGCCCCAATTCTCGTTTTGCCTTCTCTTCGTACGCCTGTAAAAAAGCACGATCGGTGCGCCCTTTGTGCAATGCCAAATCCGCCACCTCGGCGGCAATTTTGGCTGTTTGCAGGGCGTTGTGAATGCCTTCCCCGCTTAACGGATCACTCCAGTAGCCCGCATCGCCAATGAGCATTATGCCGTCGTCCACCCTTTTGAACGCACGAACGCCTCCCAGAGGGATGGGCCAGCTTCGGGCATCTTCTACACGAAGCGGTACCTTGTGACGGGTTTGCAACAGGGGGCCGTTCAAATATTCCAAAAATAAATCCTTTAATTTTAACGTGCTTTTGGCGTACAGGTCGGCCGGCAATCCCAACCCCACATTGGCTTTGCCTTTGCCCAAGGGAAAAATCCAAAAATAGCCGGGTTTGAGTTCATTGGTCCAGTAGAATTCCACCAGGCCGGGAATGGTTTCCAACCCGCTAACGTAAGCACGCATGGCAACAAAGCGATGCCGCGGGTCTGCTTTTTGTTTGTTCAAACTTCGCGCCACTACCGAAGAGGCTCCGTCGGCACCCAGAATCAAACGGGCGCGCACGCGTTGTTCTTTTCCGTTCACCTGCACGGACAGTTCGCGAACTGTCCGTGTGGATTTTTCCACCCCGGTCACCGTGCCTACCTGAAAACGAGCACCCGCCTGCACCGCTTTCTGCCAGAGTGCGTAATCCAGCTCGCGACGCGGAATCACCAAAAATTCGGCGGCCTCGTGTTTGGAAATAAACGGCACGTCCAACCGACGCAGCTTTGGCGTCACAAAACGAATGGCCCGAATCGGAAAACGTTCACGGGCGGGCAATACATCCAGAGCCCCCAACTCTTGCAATAGCGCCGTGGCGCCGGGCGTCAGCCCGTCTCCGCACACCTTGTTACGCGGAAATCGGCTCCGGTCCAACAGCAACACGGAGTATCCCTTGCGCGCCAACCACTGGGCGGCCGCGCTCCCGGCCGGGCCGGCTCCGACAATAATCACATCGTACAGCATAATATTCCCGGTAATGCTTTCGTCCGCATGTACTCCGCCTCTTTCCGTTTTCGGTTAAACGCAATAAGAACCAACCTGCCGCCTTAAGGCGCCAACGGAACAGCATTAGGTAAAACGCATTATTCGACCTGTTTCTTATTACTGTTCCGCCATTGAGTTAGATTGCATCAGCACATTAAACTTAACGAATCAGGCAATATTAAAAAAGCGAAAATGCACACTGTTTGACGATTTTTCCATTGCCTGGCCTTTTGAGCCAGGGCATGCGAATGTTCATAATTACAACCGCACAACGAAGCAACGCATCGAAACAAAAGTTGCTCTGAAACGTCGTTCGATGTAATTTGGTAAAAAACCGGTTATTTAGGAGGCTGCATCATGTTTGCTGCACAAATTTACCAACAACGAAGAGAACAATTAAAAAAGAATCTGCAAAAGGGGCTCTTACTTTTTTTAGGAAACAATGAATCTCCCATGAACTATGCGGCGAATACCTATCCATTTCGGCAAGATAGTACCTTCTTGTATTATTGGGGCCTCGATCTGCCCGGGCTTGCCGCAGTAATAGATTTGGATGAAGGAAGCGAGATTCTCTTTGGCGATGATTACGAAGTGGACGACATTGTATGGATGGGGCCACAACCCAAAATGCGGGATCTGGCTCAACGGGTTGGCGTGCGGAATGCCCGCCCGCTGGGCGATCTTAATGCTGTTCTGGACAATGCCTTGCGCCAGGGACGCACAATCCATTTTTTGCCTCCGTACCGGCCGGAACATGTTTTAAAAATAAGACAATTATTGGGCCTTTCCCCCGAAAAAATAGACAGTTATGTTTCGGTTCCCTTTATTAAAGCAGTGGTAGCTCAACGTTCCATAAAAAGCGAAGAAGAAATTGCCGAAATAGAAAAAGCACTGGATATTACTTACGACATTCACACCTATGCCATGAGGGCCGTAAAGCCGGGAATGTATGAATACGAAATTGCCGGTAAACTTCAGGGAATTGCTTTGAGCCGGAACGGCCGCCTGTCCTTCCCGCTTATTTTTTCCGTACACGGTGAAACGCTGCACAATGTTTCGCAACTTAACCGGATGGAAGAAGGCAGGCTGGTGGTTAATGATTGCGGTGCGGAATCGGCCGAACGCTACGCCGGTGACATTACCCGTACCTTTCCGGTAGGAACCCGTTTCACCCCGCGGCAGAGAGATATTTACGAAATTGTGTTAAAGGCACAAGAGACCGCCATCGAAATGATTGCGCCCGGCATGAAATACCGGGAAATCCACCTGACGGCAGCACACATTATTGCCGATGGCCTGAAGCAATTGGGGCTTTTAAAGGGAACGGTGGTCGATGCCGTGGTGCAAGGCGCGCATGCCCTGTTTTTCCCTCATGGGCTGGGACACATGATGGGCCTGGATGTACATGACATGGAAAATTTGGGCGAAGATTACGTCGGCTATGATGATGAAGTAAAACGCAGCGATCAATTTGGACTGGGCTACCTGCGTTTGGCCAAGCGTTTGCAACCGGGATTTGTGTTAACGGTGGAACCGGGAATTTACTTTATTCCTCAGCTAATTGCCATGTGGAAAAAAGAAGGGCGTTTTTACGATTTTATCAATTACGACAAAGTAGAAGAATATCTGGATTTTGGTGGCATCCGCATCGAAGACGATGTACTGGTTACAAAAGACGGGCACCGTGTATTGGGTAAACCGATTCCCAAAAAAACGGAAGATGTCGAAACATTACGCCAAGCCTAAATCAAATACAAGTTGGTCTGTTTTTGTGAGTGGTTAAATTCAATTCTGCTGCGGAATCTCCTCCGATGGCAGAGACAGGCTATTTGAATTGGTAGCGTTTTGTAATCCAGTATTCTACCTTATTGTTGTTAAGGTGCACAACTTCCCAGCGGGATTTTTTTGCGGCGCGTAAAACACGTCGCAGGCATTCTTTGCTGCCGGTAGTATTTGAGAGCACCGTGTAATCTTTTATTTTGCCTTGCGTGTTAATCAGCAAGCGAATAACAATCTCTCCTTTTACTTTTAAATCATCTACTCTGGGAAGCACTTCAACCAATTGACGGGGAGCGTAGGGTAAATCATCTTCTGCTAAAGGAGTATTCGTAGAAAATTCTCCGCGGGAGGTAACTTCTGACGAAGCTTTTAAGGGTACCTCTTCCAGCATTTCAAGATCATCGCTTGGTACGGGAACCGAGGGACGCACGGGAGGCGGGGACTTTTGTTGCATTTTTTGAATGGTTCGGGGAATCTGAACCATTTTAATTTGTTGAAAATGGATGGTAGGCAATCGGGCGGGCAGCGGGCTCGAGCGCGGCAGAAAAAAAAAACAACAGGTTCAGCAAGAAAAGAATCAGCACAATACTTAACTCCAGCTTTTTTCTGTAATTCCAGCGCATGATGTTTTGTGCCCGTCTTTTCTTGTTGTCTCAGGAACTTTAACGATTCATTTTAGCAAAATATCCGTAATAAGCCCTTCAAAAGGTAACTGAACCAGCTCTTTGTAGCGCTCCGGTTCGGTAATGGTCCACACATAAAGTTCTTTTCCGTGTTTTCTGGCCAGTTCCAGAAAACGTTGATCGATGAGATGATGATGGGGATGCCAGGCTTCTGCCTGAATGGCCAAATCGAAAGTACGGTGCATTCGGGACAAATTCCGAAACAAATAGCCAATGCGCGCTTCGGGGTATTTCTTCTTCAGGTAAAAAAGGAACAAGGGATTAAATGCCGAAAACCAGACCTGCTCCATGACATCGTACTTTTTCACGGTTTCCACAAGTGCTTTAGCCAATTTGGAATAGTCGGTCATAAATGTTTTGACATCCAGATTCAAAGGGACGGTTCCTTTGAATTCCTGCAAAAATTCATCCAGGGTACAAATTCGATCGTCCTGAATGAAATTTTGGGACGGGAAACGCATCTGTTTAAGCTCGTGCCAATCGGCCGCTATTACAGGTTGCAAACGATGAAAATGATGCCACAAAAAATTATCATGAAACAAGACGATCTCACCGGAGCCGCAAAGGCGTACATCGACCTCCAGCGCATTTGCACCGTTTTCCAATGCCAAATGGCAGGCGGCAATGGTATTTTCCGGAGCAAGAAAGTGTGCCCCGCGATGTGCAATAATCAAAGGTTTTCGATCGTCCATTGTGTTAAACGAATTTAAAGTTTAGAGTCCAGAACACTACAATAGCCGTGGTTAAGATTAAAACACCCCAATACAAAATTTTTGAACGCAACGAGGTACAAAGAATTCTTTGTCCCAATCGGGCATACACAATTCCCGAAGCCAAAATCGTTCCGTAGCTTATTAAGATGAAAAAGCTCAAATAGGGGTAGGGCAACCGTACAAAAGCCAGAATTCCTGTAATGGCAATAACGGTTGTGTTTGCCTTGCCCCAAAAGTTTGAAGCGGTGGGATGCCCCAGCTTTTTAAAAATAAGCCATCCCATTAAAATAATCATTAAGTCCCGATAAATAAGAAAAATAACCAAAGGGATGGGGAAATTGCGATAAATGACCAAGACAATCAGCCCTACCCCAAGACAAATTTTGTCGGCCAGGGGGTCAATAATTTTCCCCAAATCGGTCACTTGATTTCTTTTTCGGCTGACATACCCGTCTAAAAAATCGGTAGCAGCCGCAAAAATGGCCAGAATCAATACGGCAATGTTAGCCCACTGCGTCTGAAAGCGAAGGAGATACAAAATAGGAATCATCAGAACCAACCGGGAGACGCTAAGAATGTTGGAGAGATAAAAAAATTCTTTTTTGTCTATTTTCATAACACCCTTGCTTTTATGTTGACCAGCCATTCGGAAAATAAATCATTAGGAAATGCAAGGCAAAAATAATTGCAAATTAGTAAGTTATGCCAAAAATTTCAGTAGAATTTTTTTAAATATCTTCTTATATTAATTCATGAGGGATCGAGAATACTTTTGGGGCTATTGACACACGATTTGCAACAGGCAGTTTAATCTTATGAACGAAGGAACGTTTCGTGTAAATCCCAGGTACCATTACTTCTTCTTGGACGGCAAGATAATTTTATAACCTGGTGAGTCTATTGTATGAGAATAAATTACATTGAAATCTGCGGTTTTAAGGGCATGGATGTCCAGACCCGTATCGATTTGCTTCATCCTTTTAAGTTAATCCCGGCAATACCACGCCTGGATCCTAAAATCTATTTGTACAAAATTATTCATGGCATTCTTTTCGGATTCAATGATTGGCAAAAAGAAATTTTTCGCGGCGATCCGGAAAAAAACCACACATTCACCGGACTCATTCACATTCATGTGGAAGGTCGGGATCTCATTATCGAACGCGATTTTGAAACCAACTTTGTCGCTTTTGTCTCGTTGCGCGGCAACCGCTTACGCACGTTGTATCAGGGTAAAGACATCATTTTAAATGGCTCGCACAAAGTCTATTTGAAATCGATCCGAAATTTAATTCCTGACTTGTTCAGCCACCTAAACAAAATTTTTCATGATCTGTCGTTTACTCAGGCTTCGCACGAGCCGTCAGAACATTGGATGGAAGCGTTGCTCTCGCCCCTTTCGGAAAAATCCGAAACGACGGAGAGTGTTCATCCGGCATTAAAACTTTACGTACCCCAAAAGAAGACGAAGCAGACGACCGACTCGATCGTGGTAGAACATCCTTATTTGTTTTATGAAATTTTCAATAAAGCCAATAAACCGATTTTTCTCTGGGCGGTAAATCCCGATTTAACCCCCGGACATTGTATTGAAGCCAACCGGGCGGCCTGCGAGCTGGCCCGATGCTCTCTGGACGAATTACGCAAGTTAACCTTTGTCGATTTGAAATCAGAACGGTTCAAAGAAAAAATGCCCGCGCTGCTCAATGAGCTAATCCAGAAAGGGCAATTGTATTTCGAAGCGGAAAATGTCGACAGAGAAGGCAACGTTATTCCGGTTGCCATCGATGCCCACACCTTTTTTATTGAAAATCAACGCGTTATTCTTTCCATCGTCGAAGACATCTCTCAACGTAAACGCATCGAGGCCGATTTGAAAGCTTCGCATGAAAAATACAAAGCCTTGTTTGACAATGCCAAAAATGCGGTGCTGTTAATGGACGGGGCGAATATCCTGGATTGTAATCGTGCGATGGAAAAAATTCTCCAATTACCCAAAGAAAAAATCATCGGAAAGAATCTGTCTGATTTTTGTTCTTCGGTCATTCAAAAGAACATACCAGTGGGCGGATCACGAGAAATTATTGAAAGCTACGTAAAAGAAGTACTCCAAACAGGGAAGAAATGCTTTGAGTGCCAATTTTCTACGGGTAACAACGTGGTGGCTACGGCCGAAGTATGCCTGGGAGCATTGACCCTGCAGGGCAAAACGTACATTCAGGCCATTATTGAAGATATTACCGAATATCGTAAAATGGAAGAAGAGCTTTTTGCCCGCAATTTGCAGTTCCAGAATTTTTTTGACAATGCTCTGGTCGGCATTTGGCAAGTCCATTTCTCCCAGCCGATTTCAATTGATCAGGAACCCCGGGAAATTGCCCGTCAAATCATGCAACGTGGTGTGATCACGGAATGCAACCAGACTTTCCTGAAAATGTACCAAATCGAAAACGCCGAAGAAGTGCTGGGAAAAACCCTTTACTTTTTTGTGGTGGATGAAGAAAATGCCATTAAAAATCTGATTCATTTCGTAGAAAATAATTTCAAAATCGAACTGATGGAGACGGTAGAAAAAGACCGCAACGGGCAGCATCGCTATTTGCAAAATTCTTACGTGGGCTATGTCAAAGACGGGCAATTGCTCTGGATGTGGGGATTGCAAATCGATGTAACAGAAAAGAAACAACTGGAAGAACAATTCCTGCAATCCCAGAAGATGGAGGCTATCGGAATGCTGGCCGGCGGCATTGCGCATGATTTTAACAACATTTTGACCGTAATTAATGGCTACAGCGACATGCTAATGCGTCGCATGGATGCGGATGATCCGCTGATGAAGTACGTTTCACACATTCGCAAAGCCGGAGAACGTGCCTCGCATTTAACCGGGCAACTCCTTTCATTCAGCCGGAAACAGGTTTTCCAGACCAAGGTGATGAATCTAAACGATGTCATTTCCGGCATGATTTCCATGATTCAGCGCATCATCGGAGAACACATCGAAATTGTGACCCGCCTTGCCTCGAATTTGGGCCTGATTAAGTTCGATGAGAATAAAATCGAACAAATTATCATGAACATGATCGTAAATGCCAAGGATGCCATGCCCAACGGAGGTAAGCTGTTCATCGAAACACGCAATGTGTTTTTGGATGATGAATATTGCTCCCGCCATCCCGAAGCAAAGCCCGGCGATTATGTGCTGTTGTCATTAACCGATACGGGGCACGGCATGAGCGAAGATGTGCTCCAACACATTTTTGAACCGTTTTTTACGACCAAAGAAAAAGGCAGCGGGACCGGCTTGGGTTTAGCGACTGTTTACGGGATCGTAAAACAGGCCGAAGGCCACATTTCGGTGCACAGTCAGGAAGGACAGGGCACCACATTTTTTATTTACTTTCCAAAATCCCGGGATGCTCAACAAGAGATTGTTTCTGACGAATCTCCACAAATTTTCTTGAACGATCTTAAAGGTGAAGAAACCATTCTGGTTGTGGAAGATGATCATACGGTACGTCAGGTTGTTGTGGAAACCCTGGCGAACTATGGCTACCATATTCTGGAAGCCACCAACGGAAACGAGGCACTGGAGATTTATTCGTTGAATTCCCACAAAATCGATCTGGTCATTTCCGATGTGGTCATGCCTCAGATGGATGGCCGGGAGTTCCGAAAGAAAATCTTGCAGACCAACCCCAATTGCAAATTCATCTTCATGTCGGGTTACACCGACACCACCGTCATGAATTTTGACGAACTGCAATCCGTTGAATATTTGCAAAAGCCGTTTAAGCTTACAGAGCTTTTGCGCAAAGTACGCAGCATGTTTAATAAAAAGTCGGAATTTACGTATTAACATTCGCCAACCGACAAGATTTTGCATTCCTATCTTAAAATTGGTAAAGTGGCATCGTTTCTTCTAATTTGCTAATTTCCGCTTAATTTGGAATCTAAAACAGGATGCAAAAAGAATGCACAAACACGCCCCGGTTGAGCTAACGGTCCTGCCGGAAGAACTTAAAATTATTGTGCCGCCAAATACCTCGTTACACCGGGCTCTCTTGAGCATGGGACTACCGGTGAACTTTCCCTGTGGAGGAGCGGCCATTTGCGGGAAATGCAAGGTACGGTTCGAAAAAGGCGCTCCGGAGCCTACGTTGCAAGAAGTGGCACTTATTCCCGAAGAAGAAAGAAAGCAGGGATGGCGTTTGGCCTGTTTGGCTCCGTTGCAGCACGATGCGGTGGTGCACATTCCCGATTCGATGCGGTTGCAAAGCTACGTTGCCGGCGAAAAAGTTTTGCAACGGGGCGTAAATGTTAAACCGTTTGTTCGGAAGGTGCATCTGAATGTTCCCTTAGACCGTCTGGGAAAGGCGGTTAGCGAGGTAGCGCTGGTTAGTGAAGAACTGCGGGCGGTTTTACCCGACCTTTCAGTGGAATTTTCCTTAGATGCGTTGCGTCGGTTACCCCGCGTTTTACGTGCCGCAAACGGCTCTGTTACGCTGACCCTTTTTCGTGATCAAATAATCGATCTCGAGTCCGGAGATACGCGTGAAGACAGCTATGCCCTGGCCATCGATTTGGGCACAACCACCGTCGGATTGTTGTTGTTACATTTGCCGAGCGGGCAAACCATCGATTACGCCGCCTTTCCAAATCCGCAAGGCCGATTCGGCGCCGACCTGATCGCACGCATTGCTCATGCGGCCCAGAAGGAGAATGCCGTGGAAGAAATGCGCGACGTGCTTATGGAAAACCTTGCCGAGGTGGTCGGGCATCTTTGCCTTGTGCATCAAATTTCGCCCTCCCATATTTACCTGATCGGTTTCAGCGGAAATACGGTAATGACCCAAATTTTTTGGGGCATTGATCCCCGCTATGTGGGACAAGTGCCCTTCAAGCCAACTTTTCATCATCTGCTGGCGCAAACGGTCGAAGATTTGCCCCGCCCTCTGGACAAGGCGAAGAAAGTTTTGTCGTTTCCTTTGATTGGCGGCTTTGTAGGGGGTGATACCGTAGCCGATTTGTTAACCGCGGAATTCGACAGGAAGGAACCTTCTGCAAAGTGGCTTTTGCTGGATATTGGCACCAATTGTGAAGTGGTATTGGCCTACAAGGGAAAATTGTTAGCTGCCTCGGCTCCGGCGGGTCCGGCTTTGGAAGGTGCCAAAATTTCTCAGGGGATGCGGGCCATTCCCGGAGCTATTAGCGACGTACGCGAAAAGGATGGAATTCCGCATTGGAGCACGGTGGAAGACGCACCGGCCGAGGGGATCTGTGGCAGCGGGCTGTTTCATGTAATTGCCTACCTGCTTGAACAAAGAGTTATTTTAAAAGACGGAAGAATTGACCAACCGGCCGGCCATCCTTATTGGCGGGACCGCATTGTAAGCGATGATAACGGGGTGCCGAAAATCTTACTTCTTACCCCGCAAGAGGGGGCTGTCCGCGAAGTTTTTTTAACTCAATTGGATATTCGGGAATTTCAACTGGCCAATGCAGCCATTCGTAGTGCCTGGATGGTGCTTACCCGTCAATCGGGCATTACGGCGCAAAGCATTCACAGAATTTTTATTGCCGGTGCTTTCGGCAATTACATCCGCAGCGAGGCATTGCTCTCTCTTGGCACCATTCCTCGTGTGCCGCAGCAGCGTATTCGTTTTTTGGGGAATGCTTCTCTCGAAGGCGTCCGGCAGTTTGTTCTGGATCGGGGAAATGAACAACGGGTTGAAGAATTAGCCCGAAAAGCGGAATTTGTGGAATTGGCAGATTCGCCCGAATTTCAGGAAATATTCGTTCAACAGTTAAATTTTGAGGTGTTTAAGGAAAATGAGCGGGAATAGAAGACAAAACAAACACACGCGTCAAATTCCACATCTGGGGATGTTATTTTTTGCTCTCATTATCGGCTTGCTGTCTTTCAGGACGCTTCGGGCCGGGCAACAGCAATTTGCCGATTTGGGAAACTTTCCCTTACTAAATGGGCAAATCATTAAAAATTGCCGCCTTGGCTTTCGGATTTACGGTAAAATGGATTCGGCCCGGAGTAATGTGATCCTTTTCCCGACCTGGTTCGGCGGACAAAGTGCGCACATTGGGTGGGTTTTAGGTAAAGGGAAATTGGTAGATACCACCCGCTATTGTGTGATTGCCATTGATGCGCTTGGCAATGGTATTTCTTCTTCCCCTTCCAACAGTCTCGAACAGCCGGGAGAAAAATTCCCCGAGTTTACCATTGCCGACATGGTGCGGGCCCAGCATCTTTTTGTGAGAAAGCATCTTGGCCTGAAACATGTATTAGCGGTCATGGGTGGATCGATGGGCGGCATGCAAACGTTTGAATGGATGGTGCGCTATCCCCGATTCATGGACAAGGCGATTCCGTATGTGGGAACTCCCCAATTCGGCCCCTACGATATCCTGGAATGGAGGCAAATTCTGAATATGGTCGAACTTGGGTGGCGGTACGGCATGCCTCAAGATTCCATTCGCGGAATGGTCAATGCGTTAACAACGCTTTTGGTGCGCACACCGCAGTGGGTAGCAACCCATTACAAAGTCGAACAAATGGATAGCCTTTTTGGAACGTTTTTCAAGGGAGAACCCAAAATTTTCACCAATGCCAATTTGGCCAGCCAAATTAAAGCAATGTTGAAACACGATGTGGCCGGAAGCTGGGGCGGAGATCTGCGAAAGGCGGCTCGTCGGGTAAAAGCCAGGGTCCTGATTATTCAAGTAAGCAGCGACCACATGGTAAATCCGCTTAATGCATTAAAATTTGCCCGATTTGTCCATGCCCGGACGTTTGTGTTCGACTCTCCCTGTGGGCATTTGGGGATTGGCTGCAACATGGCAGAAGTGAGCAAAGAAATCACAAATTTTTTGGCCGAGTAATTATGGACAAAGAAACGCTCAAAAACAAAGAAATTATTTATCATCCGATCGGAATTGTGCACAGCCCGCATAAAGAAAGAGGCAAAGCGCCGGTGCAACCCATCTATGCGGACGGCTTTAAAGGATATCTGGAAATTTTTCCCGAGTTTGCTCCGGGGCTGGAAAGTCTGGAAATCTTTTCCCACATTTTTGTTCTCTTTCATTTTCATCAGGCCCGTTCATTTAAGTTGAAATTAGTGCCGTTTTTCCATTCAACCGAGCGGGGAATTTTTACAACCCGTGCTCCGGAGCGCCCTAATCCCATTGGGTTGAGTTTGTTGCGTCTGGAGAAAATCGAAGGTAACAGGGTGTACGTAAATGATCTGGACATCCTGGACGGGACACCGATTCTGGATATCAAGCCGTTTACCAGAGGACTGGATTCCAGAGAAAAAAGCCGCGACGGCTGGATTGGACGGGTTGATCCTGAAGAGGCAAAAGAGAAAGGGCGCAGGGCAAAATAAAGAAGCAATACCCCGCGGTTCATCTTGGCTTTTAACGGAACCTGTCGGCGAACGGACGGATATTAAAAGCGGGATTCAAAACAATTAGCGGAATAAATGAACCGAAAAGCCGGTAAGGATGCGTGATTCGGAATTAGAACTTGAACCAGGCGACTAAATTGGCCACGCGTCCTTCGACGGGCATGTAAGGCGTTTTGAAGTTCGGATGTGCCGCCGGACCGATAATTAGCGATTCGTATTTGCTTTGCCGCTCATCCAGCAAATTTTCTACGTTAAAAACCAGTGAAAGCCGATCGAATTTTTTCTCAAACATAAATCCCAGCACAAAATAAGCACGTCCTTTGCTGCCATCCGGCAAACATTGTTCACCGGTAAAAAATCCTTCCACGCCGGTTCGCCAGTTTCCCTCTTTTTCGTAAGTGAGTGTCAGGTTTATTTTGTTTTTTGGTGTAAACGGCAGAGTGCGCCGCTGTCCGTGCTCCCAACGCCGCACATCCGCGTAATTGTAATCCACAAACAGCTCCAACGCCTCCAGATTAATCACCAGATGCGTTTCGGCTCCTTTGGCCGTAAGACGAGCCGCGGAAAAAAGCACCGACGTCTGTTCGGCAGGCCCTGTTGCAAATTGCGCATGATCCACCCGAGTGGCATAAAACGCCTGATTGACACTCAAAGCAAAATCTCGTACGGCGTAACGGTAAGTGGCATCAAAGGCAATATCACGCGATCGTTCCGGTTTGGCCCGAAATGCACGATCGATACGGTAAGTAAAATAATCATTCTGCGGCACCACTTCGTACAAAGAAGGCATGCTATAGCCGTAACCTCCCGAAAGCCGCAATTTCAGATGTTCCTGCGGGGCAAACAAAATGGCGGCCTCGGGCAATAAAAAAGAACGACTGTGCAAGCGGAAATCCCAGCGCACACCGCCATGAATTGTCCAGGCGGGAAGAGGACGCCAATCGTCTTGTGCAAACAAACCGACGGTGGTATTGTAATTGTCGTACAGAGGGGCGAAGGTTGTATTTTGCTGCTTGAACGAACGATGAACAAGCGAAAGGCCACCGACCCATTTGTGGCGCCCCGCCGGACGGAAATAGCTTGCTTCGGCAAAAGCATATTTTTGTTGTCCGCTAAAATAGCTGTGAGGAAAGACCGCGTCTTGATTGAAATTTTGGTACGATGCTTTAAGGGTCAGGTTGCCGCTATCGGCCAGTTGTTTTTTAAAGCGCAGGTTTATCCCCAGCCGTTTAGTGGCATAAGTTTCGGTGTAGGTGTGCAGGCTGTCTGTTCCGTTTTTAATGGCGTGCATATCGCCGCCGATGCGATTGCCGAAAAAGGAAGTTAATCCGATCATAAACGAAGTATTTGGGCCGAAATGATAAAACAAACGCGGGTTTACCGTGGTTTGCCGAAACCGGGGAATATCGCTGAAGCCGTCGCCATTTACATCCACGGCATTTTGCAGATTTTGGCTGGCCAAAAAGGTTAGGCCGGTTTTGCGGTAACGGGCGCTGTAAAAAAAGCCGATGTCGCTACCCTGACGATCGGTGCGATTAACCAGCAAGTCCAAACGGGGTTTAGAAGAAGGTGAACGGGAAATGAGATTAATGGTACCGGCCAATGCCCCATTGCCGAAGAGAGAGGAATAGACACCGCGGGTAATTTCGATTTGTTTTAAATCCAACGGCGGAATTTGCAGCGGACTGAATCCCGAAGCCAGACCGCTGAAGTCCGGAAATCCGTCTTTGAGTATTTGAGTGTAACGGGCAGGCAAACCTTGCAAACGAAAGCTAATGGCTCCGCTGATCGCAGAATTGTATCGTGTGATGATGCTGGCGGATTCGCCTAAGAATTTGGACAAATCACCCGGCCGAATGGCAATTTCTTCGTTTACTTCTTCTTTTCCCAATACTTCGATGCGAACCGGCGTATTGCCCAAAACACTGTTGTTGCGCGTGGAAGTTACGACAATTTGTTCGCTGCTAAACGGTGCGGGTTCCAGCAAAACGATTAACGTATGTTTGTATTTGGGGCTCGGAAAATGCAGCGGAATTTTTTTGGTACGAAAACCGACGTAGGAAACGATTAACGTATGGCGTCCGTCGGGGATCCCTTTAATTTGCGCCAAACCATCTGTATTGGCAGAGGCACCGATGCGCAACGTTTGGAAATAAACGTTGGCACCGGCTAAAGGTTTGCCCTCGTCGGCATCCATAACCTTTACGGTTACTTGGTTTTGGGCAAACAGAAATCGGGCGCACAGCAGTAAAAGAAAGATGTATTTGAACATGGAATTTCTCCTGTAAACGAGAATGTGAACCGTTTGACAAAAATAGAAAACAATTTTGGAGAAAATTTGAAGCAAAAACCAAAAGAAAAAATAAACGCAAACAAGCATACGCAAGAGTGAAAATACGTAATGCGCTTTTCGATGTTGCCCGTGTGATTTTTAACGTTCGATCCGGATTCGGTGTTTTTCGTTTTGATAGGAATACATAATTTTCAGTCCGTTTTGATGACAGATGGATTGCACAATGGATAAACCCAGGCCGGGCGAATCGGAGGCGGGCCGATCTTTTTTAAAGCGTTCGAACATGGCTTGTGCATCGGATTGCAAAGGCGGGCCGCTGTTTTCAATTACGAACGAATTGGTTGTAATAAGGATTTCAATATGCCCCTGCCTCACATTGTGTTTGATCGCATTAAGCAGCAAATTGGAAATTAACGTTTCGGCCATAAAAGGATTAATTGTTTGTACAAACGGCTGCTCACAACGGAAGCCAACCGTTAATTGC
This sequence comes from uncultured Caldithrix sp., assembly GCA_964468415.1. GTDB lineage: Bacteria > Calditrichota > Calditrichia > Calditrichales > Calditrichaceae > Caldithrix. Next base: position 2,515 of record CAYXUS010000108.1, on the reverse strand, counting down.
TTGATTTCAATCAATTCCCTCAAATTGTCTGTTTGCGACTTGATAAGGGCGCAAAAATCGACGGGCTGTTTTTCGTCGAATTCACGGTTTTCGATTTTGGTAAGCAAATTCAACGATCGATTTAACCGGGCCAGACGATTGACAGCCTGATAAAGGGAATGAATGGTTTGCGCCTGCTCTTCTGAGAACGAACTATCCTGAATAAGCACGTCTAATTTGGAACGAATGATGGCCAAGGGGGTTTGCATTTCATGAGCGGCGTTTTCACTGAATTGCTTCAAATTGCGATAATCCGCACGCAGCTTTTCCGCCATTCGGTTAAGGGTTCGGTTTAACCGGCTGAATTCATCAACAGGCGTTTGCGGTAAGTTCAGCGGCCGCTTGCTTTCCAGACGAAATTCCTGCAAACGCTTCAACGTGGCGTAAAACGGGCCCCAGAGTTTTTTTTCGCTCCAGATATTGACGGCATTGATGATTAAAAGTGTAACGACAAAAATGCCGATCATGATCCCGAAAGCACCGGTAACCAAGTCGTCTTTTTCGATAAGCGAACGCCGCAAAGTGATTTGATAAGTGTGATTTTGGATTTGGGTGTAAAAGCGCAGTTGACGCAGCGGAATGGTTTCATTGGTTTCTTTGACGTAAATAATCGTATCTTTTAATGTTTCTGCGGGCGTTGCAATGGACGGAGTATTGCGGATTTCCAGATTGATTGTTGCCCAATCGGGAATGCTGTGGTTTTCGTTTTGCAGTTGTTTTACGATACGTTTTTTTTCGGAACGCAGTGTTTCGTCCACTTCCTCGGCAATTAAGGATTTAAGCACGAAATAAATAGCAATGCTCCCCAAAAGAAAAAACAGCAATGAGGAAAAGGTGTAATACCGGATAATTTTCCTGCTTAGTTTCATTTTTCCCCGAACTTGTAGCCGATGGCATAAATGGTTTTAATGTAATCTCCACCGCCTGCACGGATGATTTTTTTGCGTAAATTTTTTACATGGGTGTAAATAAAATCGAACGAATCGAGTAAATCCGCCTGATTGCCCAACAGGTGCTCGGCAATGGCTTCGCGGGTGAGCACACGGTTTTTATTACCAATGAAATAGAGCAACAGTTCGTACTCGTTTTTGGTTAACTTGATTATTTGCTTGTTTACCCGTACCACACGTTCATCGGGCCGGATTACAATTTCATGAAAAACAATTTGCTTTTCACCGTCAAACTGGCGACGACGAATTACCGCCTGAATTCGAGCAGCCAATTCCGGAAGATGAAAAGGCTTGGTCAGATAGTCATCGGCACCGATTGCTAAGCCCGTGATTTTATCATCCAGTGCGTTTTTGGCCGAAACAATAATCACTCCGCTACGGGAATGCTTTTCCTTTAATCGGCGCACCAAATCCAAACCGTTACCGTCGGGCAGAATAATATCGATAACAATACAATCGTATGCATACAAGTTGATTTTGTCCAGAGCCTGAAAATAACCAAGCGCCACATCGCAACGGTAATCATGGCTGTGTAAAAAAGCGGCCATGGATTCGGCCAATTCCCGTTCGTCTTCCACAATGAGAAGATTCATTAAAATATCCTGCGATTAACCGATTATGCGTGCGTAAATTAAAAAATAAATTTGAAGGAAACCTGAAGATTTGCTCGGGTGGCGTTTTGTTTTTGTTAAAATCAGCCCCGTTTTGTCAGCGGTTTCGTCGGCCTTTCTTCTTCTTTTCAAATACAATGTTCAGATAAAGCTCCCGCAGCGAAAGGTTTAAATCCGGAGCGGAAATTTGCAGCCGGTCGTTCAGACGGGAAAATTCGCTCAAAACCCAATGTCCGTCTTCACCCAGGCGAAAATACTCCACGTGCGGAGAGTACTGATCGATTAAGATGTAATGCCTGAGCGAGGGGATTTGCCGGTAAAAAAAGAATTTTTCGCCGCGATCGTAATTTTTGGTGGATTCGGAAAGCACCTCGGCGATGAGCACCGGATTCAGAATCGTATCGTCGCGCTTTTTGTAGAATTGGGGTTCACCGCAAATGACCAGAACGTCGGGGTAAGTGAACAGATCGGCGGATTCAATAAATACACGGACATCGGAAGAGAAAATTCTGCAATTTTCATCAGTGCTTGAGAAACGGCAGTTCCGGATGAAATTCGAAATGATTCCGGCATGGTTTAAGGAACCGCCCGCCAGATCAAAAATGTTACCCTGATAATATTCGTGGCGGGTTTCCGATTTTTCTTCCAGAGCAAAATATTGCGCATGGGTCAGTTTGGATTTTTTCGCAGCCTCTTGCATGGTACTTTACCTGCCTTGATTTCCAATCGAATTCGTGGTGCTATCGGTTGCTTTTTCCTTCTTTTCAAATACAATGTCCAGATAAAGCTCCCGCAATGAAAGGTTTAAATCCGGAGCAGAAATTTGCAGCCGGTCGTTCTGACGGGAAAATTCGCTCAAAACCCAATGTCCGTCTTCACCCAGGCGAAAATACTCCACGTGCGGAGAATACTGAT
>CAYXUS010000107.1:0-24824 GCA_964468415.1 uncultured Caldithrix sp. | reverse complement strand
TCCCCAAACCAAACGCGACAAGCTGGAATTCATTCTCAACGATAGCGAAGCCGTGGTTTTGCTCACGGACGGGCATCTGGCTGCGCAGTTTGTTCCGGCGCTGGAAGAGAGTAAGTTCCTGAAAGCCGTTATTGCCTCCGGAAATTTGAAGGATGCGCAAAATGCGGCCTTGCCGGTAGAACCGTTTGACCAGGTGCTGCAAACGCATGCGCCTGTTTCCGCACCGGCTTTTGTAATTCCCAACGATTTGGCTGCGCTTATTTACACCTCGGGCAGTACGGGCTTTCCCAAAGGCGTGATGATGGCCCACCAAAACATGGTGTTTGCCACCGGCAGTTTGTGTCAGTATTTGCGCCTTACCCGGGACGAACGCATCATGCTTATGTTGCCTATGGCCTTCGATTATGGCCTGTACCAGCTTTTTATGGCGTTTAACATGGGCGCCACGCTCATCGTCGAACGCTCGTTTATTTTTCCCACGCTGGTGTACAAACGCATTCGGGAATTCAAAGCTACGGTTTTCCCAGGCGTACCGACGATTTACGCCACGTTAATTGCCGCACACCAAAAATCGGGTTTAACCTTTCCCAGTATTCGCAAAGTGACCAATACCGCGGCCGCCCTTCCCACGGAATATCTTGAGCCGCTCAAAAAGATCTTTCCCAATGCGCTGATTTTTAAAATGTACGGCTTAACCGAATGCAAACGGGTGGCCTATCTGGAACCGGAACTGTTGGACAAAAAACCGGGCTCGGTGGGCAAGGCCATTCCGGGTACGGAAGTGTTTTTGCGTTCGCCGCAGGGCGAGGCGGTGCCTCCCGGAGAACCGGGCATTTTGTACGTACGCGGGCCGCACGTGATGGTGGGCTATTGGAAGCGGGAAGAGCAAACGGCCAAAATGCTGGTGCCCGGGCCGTTACCCGGAGAACGCGTGCTGTGCACGCACGATTGGTTTAAAATGGACAACGAAGGCTTTCTCTACTTTGTCGGGCGCAGCGACGACATCATTAAAACGCGCGGCGAAAAGGTGAGCCCCATCGAAATCGAGAACGTACTGTACCGCATACCGCAAATTAAAGAAGCGGCGGTCATTGGCGTGCCCGATGCCTTGCTGGGCCAGGCCATTCGTGCGTTTGTGGTGGCCGAAAACGGTTTGACGGAAAAAGAGATTAAACGCGTGTGCTCCAAGCATCTGGAAAATTTTATGGTGCCGCACCAAATCGTCTTTTTGCAATCATTGCCCAAAAGCCCCAACGGAAAAATTGACAAAAAAGCCCTGAAGGAGAATCTTTAAAATGAACGATCAGGCCATGTGGGAATCGTTGCTTCACAATCTGCAAAATCATCTGGAAATTTTACCGGACAAGCCGGAAGAAACACCGGAAAACACCTTGCGCGCTTTGTGGCTTATGGCAGCCGGGCAACCGGTTTCGGCCGAAAAAGCCGCACAAATGGCGTTGCCGAAACTTAACGACGAGCAAGCCGGGCATCTGCAAAATTTGGTGCAAAAGCGTCTTTCCGGCGTGCCCCTGGCTCACTTAACCGGACGTCAACAATTCATGGGTGTGGAACTGCTGGCCGGGCCGCAGGCTTTGGTGCCGCGCAAAGAAACGGAACTGCTGGGCTTTGGCGCCCTTAATTTGCTGAAAGAGCTGGCACAATCCCGGCCGTTGCCTTTGACGGTAATGGATATTTGCACGGGAGCGGGCAATTTGGCGGTGGCTCTGGCGGTGCATTTTCCCGAAGTGAAAATGTTTGCGGCCGACCTGGCGCCGGAAGCCGTGGCTCTGGCGCAGGAAAACGTGGAATTTCACGGCCTGCAGGAAAAGGTTCGTGTGAAAGCGGGCGATTTGTTGCAGCCGTTTGACGCGCCGGAATTCCGCGGAGCGGTCGATTTGTTGCTGTGCAATCCGCCGTACATTTCTTCGGCCAAGGTAAAAACCATGCCCGAAGAAATTTCCAGGCACGAACCCGATTTGGCTTTTGACGGCGGGCCTTTCGGGATTAAAATTTTGGGGCGTTTGCTTAAAGAAGCGCCGGACTATTTGAAGAGCGGCGGCTGGCTGGGCTTTGAAGTGGGGTTGGGTCAGGGCGAGCCCATGAAAAAGCGGCTGGAAAAAAATCCGCATTTTTCGGACATCCGTACGGCAAGCGATGCGCAGGGGAACATTCGCGCTTTATTTGCACAACGGGTGTAAAAGAGATTTGTAAAAATTTGAAATAAATTTGTACTTTTCCCCGCCTGACAACCCACCTTGCATTATTCCTTTTAGTTTTCTATTATTTGACATACTTAATTTGAAAACAGGGAATGGATCCATGGCGGAACCCGGCGTGCATTTAACTTCTTTGATCGATCAGGTTTTTAAGGCCCAAAAAGAACGGCAGAAGATAATCGGTCAAACATCCCCGGCACAGCGAAAAGAAAAGTTAAACAAGCTTTATCGTTGGATTCGGGAACATCAGCAAGACATTCGTCAGGCGCTGGCGAACGATTTGCACAAACCGCATGAAGAAACCGACCTTACCGAAATTTTTATTGCTCTTGCCGAAATCAAGCATATAATAAAAAAATTATCGCGGTGGATGAAACCGCGTAAGGTGCGCAAAACATTAACGTTTTTAACCACGACTGCCTGGGTGCGATATGAACCTCGGGGCGTTGTTTTGGTTATCGCCCCCTGGAATTTCCCTTTTCATTTGACTGTGGTACCTCTGGCCGCAGCCATGGCGGCCGGCAATACGGTTTTCATAAAACCTTCCGAATTTGCACCGGCCACTTCGGCTTTAATTAAACGCATGGTCGAAGAACTTTTCGATAGAGAAGAAGTGGCGGTTTTTGAAGGCGATTATCGGGTTGCACAGGCTTTGCTGCAAAAATCTTTTGATCATATCTTTTTTACGGGCAGTACCAAAGTAGGCAAATTAATAATGAAAGCAGCGGCCGAGCACCTGACATCGGTTACGCTGGAACTGGGCGGAAAGTCGCCGGTAGTGGTGGACAAAAGCGCCCGTCTAAAAGATGCAGCTCGAAAAATCGCTTTTGGAAAATATCTTAACAGCGGGCAAACCTGCATTGCGCCGGACTACCTGTTGGTCCATAGTGCGGTGCGGCAGGAGTTTGAAACATTACTCAAAAAGGAAATTGCGCGTATGTTCGGTGAAAATAGCGAAAAGGTGAAAAATGCCGCCTATGCCCGCATCATTACGCCCCGGCATCAGCAACGCCTGCAACGCTTACTGGATGAAAGTTTGCAACAGGGGGCCCAACTGTTAACCGGCGGACAGGCCGAAGCGCAGCAGCGTTTTTTTGAGCCTACCGTGGTCAGTAACATTGCGCCTCAAAGCCCTTTAATGCAAGAAGAAATTTTTGGCCCGATTTTGCCGATCATTCCGTTTGAAACTCCCGAACAAGCCACGCAATGGATTAATCGACTGGACAAGCCTCTGGCTTTGTATGTTTTTTCCGAGAATCACCGATTTATCGATTACATTAGCAAACACACGGCTTCCGGCGGTGTGTGCATTAACGATTTGATGATTCAATACCTGCATCTGAACTTGCCCTTTGGCGGTGTAAAGCAAAGCGGCTGGGGCAATGCCCACGGTTTTTATGGATTTAAGGCTTTTTCCTATGAACGCGCTTTTGTCAAACAAGGGATTTTAAGTCCTTTGACCTTCTTGTATCCGCCGTACAACCCGTTTAAGGAAAAGTTGATCGGTTGGCTTATTCGCTGGTTGGCATAAGTAATGAAATGAAAAATGAAAAAGGAAAAAGGAAAAAAAGGGAAAGGGCAGAAAAAGTGCGGGCAAATGCTGCTTGCCGAAGGGCTCGATTTGCTAATGGCTCATTGGTATGCGCGTATCCGTTAAACGGGAAATAGTCGGTTGAATTTTTGCGCTTTTCCGCCTTTGAAATCGGCAATTATGCGATAGATACATGATAGAAGATGTTTTTGGGGCGTTTCGGAAATGAGCGTAACGACGAACAGACGATAACGGTTACAAGAAAAGTCGAACTCAACAATACGTTTACGTTCGGTACAAAAATCAACGGAAAAAATACCATGCCTTTTGATTACGATTACATTATCATTGGCTCCGGATTCGGTGGCTCCGTTTCCGCTTTGCGATTATCGGAAAAGGGATATTCCGTTTTGGTTTTGGAAAAGGGTAAACGATTGCAAGCCGATGATTTTCCCAAAACCAATTGGAATGTAAAACGTTGGTTTTGGTTGCCGTCTTTAAAATTTTTCGGTTTGTTCCGCCTGTCCTTTTTCCGCCACATAACTGTGCTTTCCGGAGTTGGCGTCGGGGGCGGTTCGCTGGTTTATGCCAACACCTTACCCGTTCCCGAAGACGCGTTTTTTACCGCGCCATCCTGGGCGCATCTGGCAGATTGGAAAAAGGAGTTAATGCCTTTTTATCCGCAAGCGCGAAAAATGTTAGGCACCTCGCCTAATCCGCGGTTGGAAACGGGCGATTTGGCTTTAAAGCAACTGGCTAAGGAATTGGGCAAAGAAGATCGTTTTCAGGCAACGGAGGTGGCTGTTTTTTTCGGAGAACCCGAAGTTACCGTACCCGATCCCTACTTTAACGGCGAAGGACCGCAGCGGGCCGGTTGCCGCTTTTGCGGAGGATGCATGACCGGCTGTCGTTACAATGCCAAAAATACGCTGGACAAAAATTACTTGTACTTTGCCCAAAAAAAAGGCGCCCGCATTCAGGCGGAATCCGAAGTGTTTGATGTACAGCCTTTGAATGCCGAAGATGGCAGTGACGGATATCGTGTGTTGTGGAGACAATCCACGCGATATTTTAAACGCAAAGGATCGTTTACCTGTAAAGGCGTTGTTTTTTCGGGTGGGGTTTTGGGCACGGTGCCTTTGCTGCTAAAACTGAGAAAACGTTCCTTGCCCCGTCTTTCCGCCCGCGTTGGTTACGGGGTGCGCACCAATTCCGAAAGTTTGATTGGCATTACTACCACCGATAAGTCCAAAACGTTTTCTAACGGAATTGCCATCGGTGCCATTTTACACACCGATGCGCACAGCAGCGTAGAACCCGTGCGCTATGCCTCGGGATCGGGTTTTTGGCGTATTTTAATGTCGCCCATGGTCAACGGCAAGAATGCCCTAAGCCGTCTGTTTCGCGTTTGGAAAGAAATAATCTGCCATCCGGTAACCTTTTTAAAAACCTATTTTGTCGATGACTGGGCACGGCGAACGCAAATTTTACTTTTTATGCAAACCATCGATAGCACCCTTCGTTTTACACGCGGACTTTTCGGAATAAGAACCAGTGTAGATACGGGCAAGGCGCCCACGGCCTTTATTCCGGAAGCGCAGGAAATTGCACGTCGTTATGCGCGCATAGCCGGGGGCAACCCTACGGTCTTGTTAACGGAAACTTTACTGGGCATTCCGACTACGGCACATATTTTGGGCGGCGCCGTAATGGGTAAAAACTCCGCCGAAGGCGTAATCGACAAAGACAATCGCGTATTTGGTTATCGAAACATGTACGTTTGCGACGGTTCCATGATATCCGCCAATCCCGGGGTCAATCCCTCGCTAACCATTACCGCATTGACGGAACGGGCTATGAGTAAAATCCCGGTAAAGAAGTAAATGATAAAAAACGAATGGGTATGGCCAGGCGTTGCCTAATGTTGCCGCACAGTTCATTTTAAGTTCACGTATCCGTCAAAGGGAAAAGAGCAAACGGTAGAAAGAAAACAAAACGACAAACGGAAGGCTGAAAAATGAAATATTCCATTTTTACATTTTTTGTGCTGATAGGTTTTTTATTTTTAACTTCCTGCAACAAACAAAATCAAAAAACAACGGAGCAAAAATTGGCTGAATTTTTTAAGAAAGACAGTGTGGTTATTTTGGTAACAGATTCCGGACTTGGCGGATTGTCCATTGCCGCCGATGTGAGCGAACGGTTGAAAAAATTCAAAGTATTCAAACAAGCTCATGTTATTTTTTTTAATGCGCAGCCCGGCCTGCATACCGGATACAACGATATGAAAACCAGCCGACAAAAAGTGCAAATTTTTAACAACGCTTTGCAGGCCATGAATAGAACCTACCACCCCGATCTTTTGCTTATTGCGTGTAACACTCTTTCTGTTTTGTATGATCAAACCGATTTTGCCCGTAGCGCTTCGTTGCCCGTAGTAGGTGTGGTGCAAGCCGGTGTAAAACTGATTGAAAGCAAAATGCGTGGCTTACCCAATGCCAAAGTTATTATTTTTGCTACCAAAACCACGGTTAATCAGGGAAAGCACAAGGCTTTGCTGGTTAAAGACGGGATTACTCCCGACCGCATTGTTACCCAGGCGTGCCCCGGTTTGGCCGGCAGTATTGAGCGGGGACCTTTCAGTGAAAAAACACAAACGCTGGTCAAGCAATACGTGGATCAAGCTTTGTCCTTACTGAATGATGTGCATGCTCCCTTGTTTGTCAGTTACAATTGTACCCATTACGGTTATGTGGATACGCTTTTCAGGCAAGCGTTTAAAGATGAAGGTCGTAAAGTGCTCGCCTATTTAAATCCGAATCCCTACATGGCCGATTTTATTTTTTCTCCGCAATACATAAATCGTTTCGGCCAAACATTCGTGCAGGTCAGTGTGGAGTCGCAAATTACGATTTCCGATGCCAAAATCAGAAATATTGCCGCTCTGATCCGTCCAATATCCGCACAAACCGCCAAAGCGTTGGAGCATTACCGGTTACGTCCTCATTTTTTTGAATGGAAATCGATTGCGGCCCAGGTACAATAAAAAGCATGTAAATAAATAGCGCTAAAAAGATCGGGTACTAATGCTTTTCCCAACTCGGAATAGTCGCAAATAAGATTAATTTGGCAAGCACGTTTCGCAAAACAAGACATACTGAAATCCCGCCTCTCGTTTTTGCGCCAGGGCGATGCACCGCCTGACCTGGGTGCAAAGCAAAACCGGCTGTTGGGTTGTGTCATAAAATAAAATAAATTTGCCATTACCTAAAGATTATCATTATCTTAACCGGTTTCGTAAAAATCAACGATCAGGAAATACGCAATGGACAAACAAAAAGCTTTGGAAACCGCCCGAAAATATTTACGTAACGAAAATTTCAAAAAAGCCAAAGAAGCGTATCTGGAAGCACTAAAAACGGCTCGAACCGATAAAGAAAGAGCGGTTATTTGGGCGGAGCTCAGTTGGACTTTTTACCATTTGAAATCCTACCAAAGCAGTATCGAAGCGGCGGAAAATTGTCTGGAATACGATCCCGAATATCAACCTCAAGAAGATATTTACCGGGTGATGGGATTTTCCCATTTGGCTTTAGGTCAGGATGATAAGGCAATTGAAAATTTGCAGAAATCATTAAAAATAGATCGTCATTCCTTAAAGCAACAATTTGCCATTTACGAATTGGGTAAATTGTATTTTAAAAAACAGGCATACAAAGAGGCCGAAGCCTTATTTAAAGAGGTGGAAACACAATTTTATCAGAACAACAAAGATTATTATCTCTCCGTTTTGTACATGACCGGTTTTATCCGTTATTATCAGGGCGATTTGCAAGAGGCGGAGAATATTTTCGAGGAGATGCTGGAAAACGCACCGGATAAAGCGCGTCAGGCAATGGCGCTTTTTGGCTTGGCTTTTATCGCCTTTGAACGCAAAGATTATTTAAAGACGATTAATCTGTGCGAAAGTGTGGCCCGGCTGGATGAAAATTTTTACGACAAAGAAACCCTGGGCTTTTTAACGGCCGCCTCTTTTCACTACCTGGGACGCAACGACGTGTTTGAAAAATATTACCAGCAAATGGTCAAATCCTATCCCAACGGACGCTACCGCCGGGAATTGGAAGAAATTAAATCCAAAATTAGTAATTAGTGCTGCCGTACATGGAGTGGATTAAACAACAGATCGAACGCCTGGAAGCGTTGCGCGATTTAATCGAAACGCTTGAAAAGAAAAAGAATCTTCAGGTGGCGGGTGTGGCCGGATCGTTGCGCGCCTTTGTGTGCGAATATTTGGTCCGGAAAACACAAAAGCCATTGCTTTTTGTGGCCAGCGATATGGATTCGGCCGAAAAATTGCGTGACGATCTGGAGTTGATCGCTCCGCAGTTCAATCGGTTCTTTTTGCCACCTTTACAATTTGAACCGTACGATCCGACCGAGCCCAGTCCTACCCTTTTGCGTTTGCGCATCGAAGCTACCCGAAAAATGATCGAGAGCGATCGGTGGATCGGGGTAACGACCCCTCAGGGGCTGATGGAAAACGTGCCGACGCCCGAGAGTTTCATCGATTTTCAATTGTACCTTAAAAAGGGTATGCAAATCTCTTTTGAGCGCCTGGTTCCCTATTTGCACAACATCGGTCTGGAACGGGTGGAAATCGTAGAAAATGTGGGAGAGTTCAGCGTGCGCGGCGGCATTGTCGATCTGTACGTCTGGAACTACGACGAGGCCATCCGGTTGGAATTTTTCGGGGACGAGATCGAATCCATTCGTTTTTTCGACGTCATTTCTCAGCGTTCGCTTAAAGAAATCGATGAAGTTACCCTGTTGCCCCATGTGCAGGCACGGGAGCATCTGGGTTTTATCGACCAAATTTTACCTCAGGAAACCGTCCTCTTTTTTGACGACCTTAATCTGGCGCTTGAGAGCATGAATCGGTTTTACACAAAAGCCGTGCAGGCCTTTGAACAACAAGCCGCTTTGGGGCAGGAAGCCGACGCGCCGGAACGGCTCTATTTTGCTCCCGGGCGTTTTAAGGCATTGCTTTCGAAGTTCCCGCTGATTAAAGGCGATCTGGTTCGTGATTCCCTGGTTCCGCAGGTTCACTTTGGCGCCGTGCCCCATCCCGATTTTAACGGCAGTGTAAAGTTGTTCCTCAAATATTTAAAAGAGCGCACGGAATCGCATGCCGATCGTTTCGTGGTATTAATGGTGAACAACGAAGAACAAAAAGAACGCCTGCAAGAAATTATCGAAGAAGAAGGCATCGAATTTCGCGGGAAATTCCATCTGGGTACGGTGCACAATGGCTTTGTGCTCGAATCTGTTGGCCTGGAGGTGCTCACCGATCACGAGATTTTCAATCGTTTTAAACGGCGCAAGGGTTACCGGCGATTTAAGAGTGGTGAATACCTGCGCCAGCTCAGCAGTTTGAATTTGTACGATTACGTGGTGCACGTGGATTACGGCATCGGCCAGTATTTGGGCATGGAAACGCTCAATTACGGCAACGTAAAAAAAGAATGCATTAAAATCGGTTATCGTGACGGCGATTATTTGTACGTTACGGTCGATCGTTTGAACCGCGTGCAGAAATACAGCTCCGAATCGGGCCCGCCCCCCAAACTGACTAAGCTGGGGACGGCCGAGTGGGAACGGACAAAATTACGAACCAAAGAATCCATTCAAAAAATTGCCGCTGAACTCATTCGTATTTACGCAGCGCGTAAGGCGCAGGGCGGATTTAAATTTTCACCGGACAATTATCTGGTGAAAGAGCTGGAAGCTTCCTTCCCTTACGAAGAAACCCCCGATCAGCTTCGGGCCATTCGGGAGGTAAAGGCCGACATGGAAAGCGACCAGCCAATGGATCGTTTGTTGTGCGGTGACGTGGGCTTCGGCAAAACCGAGGTAGCTTTACGCGCCGCATTCAAAGCGATTCTGGACGGCAAACAGGTCGCAATGCTTGTGCCTACCACCATTTTGGCCTTTCAGCATTACCAAACCTTTACCGAGCGTTTTAAAGAATTTCCCGTAACGGTGGAAATGCTGACGCGCTTCCGCACGCCTGCCCAGCAAAAAAAAAATCATCGCCGATATTGCCGAAGGAAAAATTGATTTGGTGATTGGTACCCATCGTTTGCTTTCCAAAGACCTCCGCTTTAAAGATTTGGGGCTTTTGATTGTGGACGAAGAACAACGTTTCGGCGTACGGCAAAAAGAAAAGCTCAAACAGTTCCGCCTTTCCGTAGATGTGCTTTCCATGACGGCCACGCCCATTCCGCGTTCTTTGCACATTGCTTTGATGGGGGCGCGCGACCTGTCCAACATCGACACACCGCCCAGCAACCGTTTGCCCGTGCACACCGAAATCATTCACTGGAACGACCGCAAACTGCGCAGCATTATTTTGCGCGAATTGAAACGCGGAGGCCAGGTATTTTTTGTGCACAATCGGGTCGAAACGATTATGGCCATCAAAGAAACGTTAAGCCAGATTGTCCCCGAAGCCAAAATTGCCGTGGGGCATGGTCAGCTTCCGGAAAAGCAACTGGAAAACGTTATGCTCGATTTTATGCACAAAAAATACGATGTTTTGCTGGCTACCATGATCATCGAAAACGGGCTGGACATTCCCAATGTAAATACCATCATCATCAATCGTGCCGACAAATTCGGCCTGGCGCAGTTGTATCAGTTGCGGGGACGAGTAGGACGTTCGGCCGAACAGGCGTACGCTTATTTGATTGTTCCGCCTATGGAAAAGTTGAGTTCACTGGCGCGCAAGCGTTTGCGGGCCATCATGGATTTTACCGATCTGGGCAGTGGCTACAAAGTGGCCCTGCGCGATCTGGAATTGCGCGGCGCCGGTAATTTGTTGGGAAAGGAACAAAGCGGTTTTGTGCAAAGCGTGGGCTTTGAGATGTACACCAAAATTCTGGACGAAGCCGTGGAAGAAATGCGCCGGGGCATTGAGCAGCCGGAAACCCGTCCCGAAGAGCTGATCGGGGAAAAACACCGCACCGATCCCAAACTGGATGTGGATTTCGATTTGCTCATTCCGCCGCAATACATTCCGTACGAATTGGAACGAATTTCCATTTACCATCGTTTGATTAACTTTACAAATATTGAGCAGACAACGGATTTGAAGGAAGAACTGCGTGATCGCTTTGGTCCGTTCCCGCCGGAGCTGGAATTGTTCTTGCTGGCCATCGATGTTAAAATTTTAGCCGGAATGCTTTTGGCGGAACGCGTAATCGTGAACGATCAGAAAATTAAACTCATTTTCGGAGAGCATGCGGAAAAAGAAGAGGCGTTCTTTTCGCAGTTTATTCCGCGGATGATGCAACAAACAATGACCGAAGTGCGCTTTTTGAATCAGAAAAATTTGGGGGTGGAATTCGCAATAAAAGGAAAAGACAAGCACGAGAAGATGCTCTTTGCCCGAAATTTATTGCATAACATAGTCGATCGGGGTTAAATTAAATTTTGATTGACGTATTCAGGCTTAAATCGTAATTGCTTAAAAGTCTGTTGATTTACAATAAACGGAATGTAGAAAGGAAGTTAAAGATGAAGCGTTGGTTGGGTATTGTTGTTTTAATGCTTGTGGGGCTTTTGGCCTTTAGTTGCCAATTGTCAAACGACACCGTAGCCAAAGTCGGCAAACAAAAAATTACTCTGGACGATTACAAATTCGTGCTGCAGCGCCGTTTTCCCGGAAAGGCTCTGGCTAAAATCGATTCGGCGCAGCGTTTTAGCATTTTAAATTACATGATCGGCAAATACCGTCAGGCCAATGCGGCAATGGATTTGAAACTGGATACCTCGCTGGTTTTTCGCAGTGACATGGAAAATTTCAAAGCCCGCCTTATCGGCAACAAATATTTTGAACGGGTAATCGTGGATAAAATGATTCCCGAAAAAGAATTGCGCGACAATTTTGAACGTCAGCGTTACGAAGTGAAAGCACAACATATTCTTATTGCGTACAAAGGTGCCCGGGCAAGCCGTGCCGAACGCAGTAAAGAAGAAGCTTTGAAGTTAGCGGAAAAAATCGCCAAAAAGGCCAAAGAGGGAAAAGTAAGTTTTGCTTACCTGGCCGAAAAATATTCGGACGATCCCTCTGCCAAGAAAAATAAAGGTGATCTGGGATATTTTACCTGGGGGCAAATGGTCGGTCCTTTTCAGGAAAAAGCGTTTAGCATGAAGCCCGGCGAAATTTCCGATCCGGTGGAAACGGCCTACGGTTTTCACATCATTAAGCTGATTGACAAACGGAAGAATCCATTCTTTAATGAAGAGAATTACCAGCAGCAAAAAGAAGACATCAAGCGGAATCTCTATTTTGCCAAACAAGATACCGGCCGCATGCTGTGGGAAGAACAAAAGAAGTTCCTCAAAGATAAATACCATGCCAAAATTCTGGACGACAACATTATTGCCGTGGTGGAGCTGGCCAAGAAAAAGCAGAAAAACGGACGTAATAATCCCAAACATTATTCTTACGACGAAAAACAGATTGTGCTGGCCACCTGGGATGGCGGGAAGCTTGTTCTGGATGATCTGTTCCTGATTTACGGCGGCCGGCGTTTTCCGGCTTTGCAGCGACGAATTACCAACACTGGCAACATGCAAAAAATTGTCGATCAAATTTTGTTAGGTAAGCTTATCCAGCAAGAAGCGGAGAAGATGGGGCTCCTTGACGAACCGGAAATTAAAACGCAGATCAAAGATTATCGTATTCAAAAATTAGCCACGATGGCTTTTAATCACGAAGTAAAACAAAAAGTAAAGCCGACGGACGATCAGGTTAAAAAATACTACGAGGCGCATCAGAAAGAATTTGTAAAACCCGCGGAAATCGAAATTTGGGAAATTTACGTTAAAGACAAAAATAAAGCCGAGAAGGTTTTGCGTCTGGCCAAAAAAGGTTACAATTTTGAAAAATTGGCGGAAAAATATTCCGAAGACGCTTACTACAAAAAGAAAAAGGGCTACGTTGGCTTTAAATCCAAAAATCGCCGCGGCGCGGTTTCGCGTAAGGCGTTTGAAGTCGGGCCGAACAAAGTGGCCGGGCCGGTTAAGTATCGCGGCGGGTATGTGGTCATTAAAACCGGTAAATTGCGTCCGGAGACCATTCGCAGCTACGAAGAAGCCTTTATGCAGGCCAAATCCAAATTGCGCAATAAAATGTTAAAGGAACGACGCGAAGCCTGGGAAAAAGAGCTGGAAGAACGCTATCCGGCCAAAATTAATTACAAGTTAGTGGAAAATTTGAAATGAGCATTCAAAAGCAAAATAGCCTCATTTTATTAGGGCTTACTGCAATTTTTGCAGTAAGCCTTTTCGGCTGTAGAAAAACCGAAACCATGCCCGAAGACATGGTGGCGCAGGTGAACGACCACTATTTGCGTTTAAAACAGGTGGAAGAAAGCGTGCCCCAGGGGCTGCCGGACGATTTGGCGCTTTCTTTGAAGAAAAATATTATTTCTCGCTGGGTGGAAAACGAAGCGCTTTATCTGGCTGCAAAAGAGGAAGGCGTTTCGCTCAGTGATTACGATAAATATTTGCTCGAAGAATACCGCAAGTCTTTGCTTATTCAGCACTATTTTAACAAAAAGATCAAAAAAGATTTTCCCGTTTCGGATAAGGCAATCGAAGATTATTACAAGGCGCACAAAGATGAATTTCGTCGTGAAAAAGACGAAGTGCATGTGGTGCATCTTTTCATGGAACAGTCCGATCCGGCAATTTTCAAAGAAATTCGTAATGCGGATGACTTGATGTCCATCATCAAAAAATATTATTTGAATGAAAAATCTACGGTTAACCAACCCAATGGCGATTTGGGTTACGTCGCAATCGACCAATTTCCCGAGTCGCTGGTCCGTGTTCTAAAACGCATGAAAACCGGTACGATTTCACGACCCATTAAAACCAGGGAAGGGTACCATTTTTTTCAGTTGATCGATCGGCAGAAGAAAGGGACCATTCGCAGCTTGGACCTGGTTCGGGATCAAATCGTTTTGCGTCTCAAAAAACAAAGGCATGACAAGCTGGTTAAAGATTTGGTGCAGCAAGCAAAACAGAAAGTTCAAATTCAAACGTATTTAAGTAAAATTCAATAATTAAGGTACACTACATGAAAAAAATAGTTGGAATCGTATTTCTTTTAATCGCGTTTCAAGGCGTTTTTGCCCAGCAGTTGGTCGAGGGCATTGCAGCCGTTGTGGGCAAAGAGATTATTCTTAAAACGGAATTGGACCAGTTCGTACAAAATTACATTTTGCAAAACCGTTTGAACATTACTCCGGAATCTCCCGAGTATCAAAAATTACGCAAACAAATGCTGGAAAGCCTGATCGAACAGAAAGTGTTGCTGGCCAAGGCCGAAGCCGATACGATTACGGTGGACGATCAGATGCTGGATCAGCGGGTAAACGAACGCATGAATTACATGATTCAGCAGGCCGGTTCCAAAGACAAACTGGAGCAAATTTTCGGCAGTCCGCTCAATCAAATTCGCAAAGACACGCGGAAAATTCTGAAAGAACAAATGCTGGTTGAGCAGGTGCGGGCCAAAAAATTTCAGGGCATGAAGGTGTCGCGCCGCGAGGTGGAAGAATTTTACGCCACTTACAAAGACAGTCTGCCCGAGCGCCCTGCCACCGTGGATATTAGTCACATTTTAATGCAGGTCAAACCTTCGGAAAAAGCGCAAATGGCTGCGTATGACAAGGCGGAAAAAATCCTGAAAGAGTTAAAAGCCGGCGCCAGCTTCGAAGAACTGGCCAGAAAATATTCGGAAGATCCGGCTTCTGCCAAACGCGGAGGCGATCTGGGATTTACCCAACGGGGCGATTTGGTTCCTGAATACGAAAACGTGGCTTTTAATTTAAAAAACGGTGAAATTTCGGGAATTGTGCAAACCCAATTTGGTTTTCACATCATTCAGCTTATCGAGCGGCGTGGCGAACGCATCCACACCCGCCACATCCTTATTCGGGTGCAACCGACCCAACAGGACGAACAGCGCGTCATTCAGAAGTTAGACAGCATTCGCCAGGTGATTCTGGATGGAAAGGCTACTTTCGAAGAAATGGCGCTCAAATATTCGGACGACCAGAACGTGAAAAAAGATCATGGCCATCTGGGCACGTTTGAACTGGACAAATTGCAAATTCCTCAGTTCAAGGCGGTTATCTCTCGTTTAAAACCCGGAGAAATCAGCCGTCCTTTTAAAACCGAGTACGGTTACCACATTGTTCGTTTGAATGCCTTTGCCCCGGCGCATAAATTGAATTTGAAAGACGATTGGGAAGAACTGGAAAAATACGCATTAAACTTTAAAATGCAACGGGAATACAAAGAATGGCTCGATGATTTGAAAAAGCATATTTATATCAAGATAAATGAATAAAAAAGGATGAGCGAGCTACTCGTTTTTGAACCTTCTTCGGAGCGTGAACGCCCTCTCCTGCATCGTTTGAGAAACGTGCATGCGCAGGTGAAGGTTGTCAGGGATTTTAATGTGCTCTGCACTCAGCTGGACGAGCCATCCGGGCGAATTTTTGTGGTGGATGTCGATTTTATCCCCGAAGAGAATGCCCCGGCCTTCTGGAATAGCGTGCAAAAAAAGCGACCGCTTTTGCGCATTTTAGGCGTTTCCGAAAAAAACGAAGCGGAGTGGGCTCCGTTGATCGTGGAAACGGGTATTATCATTGTTCCGTTGCACCATTCATGGAAGCTGGATTTGGGTTCTCTGCTTCGGCGTCTTGTAGCGGGCAAAAACGAAACGGCGCCGATCTTGAATGATGAGCCTGTAGAGTTTATCGGACAAAGCGAAGCGGTTAAGCGCATCCTCGAACAAGCCGAAATGCTGGCTAATTCCGAATCGAATGTTTTGATTACGGGAGAAACGGGAAGCGGTAAAACCTTACTGGCCAAGTACATTCATTTTAAATCTGCACGTCGCCACGAACCGTTTTTTCATATTAATTGCGCGGCCATTCCCGAACAACTGCTGGAAGCCGAATTGTTCGGCTACAAAAAAGGGGCTTTTACCGGCGCGCTTAAAGACACCGAAGGAAAATTTAAAGCAGCCCGGCGCGGTACGATTTTGCTGGACGAAATCGGAGAAATGCCGGTTCATTTGCAAGCCAAACTGCTAAAGGTGCTCGACGAAAATCAATATTACCCCATTGGCGGGACGCAACTGGAATTTGTGGAAGCACGAATCATTGCCGCTACCAACAAAAATATTCTGCAGGAAATCGCCGAAAAGCGCTTTCGCATGGATTTGTATTACCGTTTAAATTCGTTTGAAATTAACATCCCGGCGTTGCGCGAACGGCCGGAAGATATTTTGTTGCTGTTTGACCATTTTTTGCGGCAAATTGCCTTAAAAAATAATGAGCCGGAACCGCGGGTTGAACCGGCTGTGTACGAGGTGATTCGCGCCTACGCCTGGCCGGGGAATATTCGCGAACTGCAAAATTTAACACAGGTGCTCATGCACAAACATCCCAAAAAAATTAGCGTGGAGATGCTTCCCGAAAAATTTTTCTCTACCTTCGCTCCGGAGATGATTAAAAAAGGTGAAGAATTTTCACCTTTGGACGAAATAAAAAAGAGCTATGCTCGTTACGTTTTAGGCCGTACCCGAGGGAACAAATCCAAAGCCGCAAAAATTTTGGGTGTCGATATTAAAACATTTAATAAATTACTGGCATAGTTTAATCAATTTTTTATGGAGTTAGACATGGGTGGATCATTCTGGAGAAACCTGCCGCTTTTTAAGCAAATGGCCATGAATAACTTGTTGCTAAAAACGCATGCGGTTTTGAACGAAATTTACAAGGTGACGCAAAATACGAAAGAATTAAAAGATTTGCACAAGAGTATTTTGCCCCTTTTAATGGAATTGGGCTATTCTCTGAAAGACGAGATTTACATTTTAAGCCATGAACGTGGCAAGCAAGATGCATGGAACGATGTGCTCCATTCCGGTTCGTTAAAAATAAAGAATACCGGAAAATTGGAAATTTTTCTGGACCATGAACGTGCCCTGAAAATAAAAGACGCAGCAAAATATTTTTCGAATGCGCTGCCGATTCAGGCCAAGGGCGGAATTGCCGTCAAACTGAGCCACCATTACGATTATCTGTTTTTGTACCGGGTAGAGAATGATTTTGTCAAAGTGTTCTTCGACATCGTTTTTAATGTGTTTGCAGCCATCTCGCACTTTTTGGCTTCCGGAGAAGAAAACGCCCGCCTTAAGGAACAAATCGAACTGCTTAAAAAGCAAATTATGGAAGTGAACGATCAACTGGCCGAGGCGGAAAAGAATTTAAAACGGCGTTTGCACGAAATCGATCAGCTGTTTCAGGTGAGTAACGAATTGTTCGGCATGGTGGAACGCGAAAATTTAATCAATACCGCATTGCTGATTATTGTGGGACAATTGGGAGCCGATAGCACCTTTGCCCTGTTACTGAATCCGGAGACGAATACCTATTCCGATTTTTTCTCCAAAGGATTTGGCATCGAGCAACAAACCTTTTCGCTGGAAAAGGACCATCCGCTGGTGAAGTACTTCCGCGACGGCGGGGACATTCTGCATTTCGAAGAAATTCAGCTTGATAGCAGCAAAGCGGATATTTTGCCTTTTTTCACTGAAACCAAGGCGCAAATGGTGGCTCCGTTAATTGTGGACGGAGATCTGATCGGGATTTTGGGCTGTGGCGAAAAACTGTTCGGCGGAGCCTACGATGCAATCGACAAACGAATTTTCAAGGTTTTGATGAACACCATCACCATTGCCTTCAAGAATCTGTTCATTTACGAAAAGGTCAGCGAGGAGTCACTGGTCGATAAAAATACGGGGCTCCCCAACCGTAAATATTTTGAATCGCGCATTGAGGAAGAGAAGAGTCGGGCTAAACGTCAGAAAAGTACGTTAGGGCTGTTTTTAATTATGCCGGACACCAAAGATGTTTTCTTGAGTGCATTGGAGCAAAACGACTTGCAGTCTCTGGAAAGAAAAATGGCGCAAAAATTAAAAGGAGTGGTGCGCAAGCAGGATTTTCTGGCGTTGGTCGAGCCGGCTACGTTTGCTTTGATTTCTCCGGGCATTCAGGAAGAAAACATGTATGCGGTTGTTGAACGCATCAAGAATGCTCTTGAACCGTTTTCTGTGGAAGAATCGACATTTCAGACAAAAGAGCTGAATTTTGAAATTGAACGCTATTTGTACCCCGATAAAGAAGTGGAATTCGACGATCGCCTGCAGCTTCTGATAAAAAGTAAGGAAGACGGAACAGAAGGCGACGAAAGCGAATTTTTGGATTTAGATTTTAATATATAAAATTTAATAACTTATTGCCTTTTTCCCGAAGTCGTTGTATTATATGGTCTGAGTAGAATTATATATACATTCCACTTATTTGGTTGGGGATTTTTTAGAATGTCGGATATCGGATACAATGATAATGTTTCGGTTGGGAATCGTACCTTTCACATACAAACCGCTACGAACAAAAATAAAGGGGTCGTGCGTTGCGAGGTGTTTGAGAGCGGGCGCCTGATTACTACCCGCGAGGTCAAATACGAACGCCGCGAACATCCCGAGGCAAATGCCTCCGAATCTCACATCCATTCTTTTGTTAAAGAAGTCCATCTTTCCACCGTTGAAGAAATCAAGTTTCTTTTTAAGGTTGCGGAGCGTATTTTTCAGGTACCCAACGCCTCGTCGCTTATTAAATTGGGCCTGTTATTTCTTAAACACAATTTAATCGGTGATGCCATTAAATCTTTTAAAAAAGTATTGAGCATCGAGCCCGGTAATAACCGTGCAATGATCTTATTGGCTTCTACGTACATCAAATTAAATCGTAATGACGAAGCGATTAACCTGCTGGAGCGGGTGATTAAATCGGGCTATTCCTATGCCGATGTTTACAACAAGTTGGGTCTGGCTTTTTTAAATAAGAAGAATTTTGTAAAGGCCTTAAATTTTTTTCAGGAAGCATTACGTATTAATCCCAACTACGGCGAGGCCCAGTATAATGCCGCCATCGGTTACGTGCAAAGTGTGCTGAACGATCGCAGCAGCTCTATTTTGCCACCGCCTTCCATTCGTCTTGAGCGGGCCCGGCAACTTTTGCAAAAAGTAAAAACACAAAACAAATCGTTCGGTGACAAGGAGGGGAAAGAACTGGAACGCCTGCTGGACCGTTCGGAACTGGAGCAGGCCATTAGACTGATGCTAAATTTAAAAGACAAACTTTTCCCCATGGATACTACCGCGTTAATCAGCACCAGCTTTTACTTGAAGTTTATGTACGACGGAGTGCGTTTGACGGAAAAAGAGATTAAACAATATGAACAGGAATTAAAAGAAGCCATTGAGGAAAAGCCCGATTATGCCGATTTATGGAATAGTCTGGGCATTGTGCATTTAATTCAATGCCGGAATTTGTTCATGCAGGCCCTGAATGAATTTGACCGGGCTCTGGAGATCAATCCGTCGTATGAAAAGGCCTTGAAGAACAAAAAACTGGTCGAAAACGACGGCAAGGAATTTTTGATTTTATTAAGAGCAATATTAAAATGACGCGCTGGGATTGGAAATACTGGCAAACCAATAAAGCAAAACTGTACGCATGGGCTCGTGTGGCCATTGCGGTGCTGGGTGCATTTGTTTTTATTCTCCCGGGCATGGCTATCGGAAGAATTTGGTTGTTGCTTTTGGGCGCCGGGCTGGCCTGGCAATTGGGTCTGGCATTGGGCTATGGTGTTTTTTTAAAGGAACGGCCGTTTAAACCCAAGTGGGCGGTACACTGGCTGTTATTGGACCTGCTAATTGCCTTTGCTTTGGAATACCCCATAACGCACGGGGCGGTTTATTTTGCCGTTGTTCCGGCTTTGATTTTAACCCTCGGTACTTTTTTGGCCTCGGAACGAGAATTTCGGTTTATGTTAATTGCTACGTCTTTTTTGCTTCTGACAAGTAGCATAATATATGGCGCTTTGGGCCTGGTAGCCTATCCACTGGCGAATGTGCTTGCCCAGACGGCAATTTATGCCTTGCTTATTGGCGGAGTTTATCTGGCCCGTCAAACTGCTCAAAAACTGGAAATGGAAAAGCGTACGTTAAAACAACATTTGCAAACGTCGCACCAGGAGCAGGAAAAGTTAAAACAACGCCTGCTCATTTTACAAAAAGGCACGGAAAATTTAAGCAAAAACGTCAAGCGCCGGGATATTGAAATTCAGAATATTTTGACTCTGAGCGAACAAATGAACATCGGGAAAGATTCCAAAGATGTTCTGCACTCGTTTTTGCTTACGGCGGTGGGGCAAATGGGAAGTGCGCACGCTTTTATTATGGCACGGGAACAAAGGAACAATAATTATTGGAATATCGTCGTGCAAAAAGGGCTGCGTTCCATCCATCCGCAGGAAATCAAAATTTATTTGGACGGTAATTTGATTTCTCTTTTGCGTTCCATGCGTGAACCCATGCCGATTAAACAAATTCCCCGAGACAATTTGTTTTCGGATGAATTGGTCTTTCTGGAACAGTTCCCCAATGATATTATTTGTCCGGTGTATGTACAAAATCGTTTGATCGGTTTGGTCTCGTTTGGCCCGAAAGTAACCGGGCGTCCCTTTTTGAAAGAAGACTTGAACATGATTTTAATCGTGGCCAATCAAACGGCATTTGTGCTGGATCAGGTGCAGAAAGCCGATGACTATCGGGATCAATTCTCACGTACGGTGAAAGCCATGCTCTACGCTCTGGAAGCCAAGTTCATGTTTACCCGGGGCCATTTGCTGCGCACAACCAACTATGTGACCACCACCGCAAAACGTCTGGGATTTAGCCAAACGGAAATTCAGCAGTTGGGGATGGGAACACTTTTGCACGATATTGGTAAAACAGCCGTTCGTGACAAATATTTGCTTTATGACGGCGCTCTGAGCAATACCGACAAAGACCTGAAAGTTAAAGAGCGCATCCTGACCCATACCATCGAGGGGGGAAAAATATTAAAAGCCGCAGGCTTTAGCAGCATGTTGGTGGATATGGCTTTGCACCATCACGAGCATTTTAATGGCCGTGGGTTCCCACATGGATTAGCCGGTGAAGAAATCCCTATTCAAACACGAATTTTAGCCGCTTGCAACGCTTTTGATGCCATGACCTCCGATAGACCCTACCGCAAAGCACTACCTAAATCGACTGCGATGGCTGTGTTGGAACAACAGGCGGGGCAGCAGTTTGATCCCGAAGTAGTCAAAGCTTTCCTCGACGTTTTAAAGGGTACCAGCAATCAGGCAATGTACCATTAACCAAATGGAATGCGCACAAGTTTTTTGAATGTGCCATTCATCACCGAAATTTGCGGCGCACTAAGCGATATTAGTGTGATGCCGATTCATAAATTCTTTGAAATACTCTGATCTCTTTTAACTGAGCGGACGGTAATCAATGCCGTTGAAAGAACAAGCGCTCCTTTTACGAATGTAAAAAATTTTTGCCCTAAAAACGAACCGATCAACTCAGGAGATGCTTATGCCTAAGCATTTACGATACACATTGTTAGTTTTCCTTTTCCCGATTTTTGTCTACTCCCAGACCTTACCCATGCAAGTTACTGTGCAGGCCGAACGCGGCGCCAAAGCCAGCTACACATTGCACCTCCGGTTTAAAGCCGAACAGACGATGAAGCAGGGCGTGGCTCTGGTTTTCGAAAGCAAGGTGCAACCGTTTCTTCTGAAAGCGACGATGGATGGGAAGGCCTTATGGCTGAAGAACGCACAAAGCGTTCCGAAGCGGGCACAATTGCTGCACTGGAACGCTTCCGATTCTACACTCCGCCTCTTGTTTAATCCTGCCGGAATTTTACCGGGTGCGCAAATCGAGTGCACCATTCATCTAACTCCGGTGCGCCTGCAAAGCGATACGCTTCGTTTAAAACTGTTCGCGCTGGATGCGACCCGCCCGCAAAAATTGCTTCGGCAGGTGAATGTGCCATTGAAAAACAGTCCACAAAACAATCAAGGTAAATAGCCATGAAAAATAGAATTTTCCGGATCGTCCTTATTATTGCCTTAAGTGCACAATACATTCTGGCCAATCAGGGCGGAAACGATACCTTCGGACACATGTGGACAGACAATAAAGGAACGGTGACCGTCGACTACAATTGGATTGATATTAAATCGACGGCCAATCAAATTTTTTCTGCGGCATACGATAACGAGGCTCCGGTAGGCATCGAATTGCCGTTTGCCTTTAATTTTTACGGCGTAGCCCACGACAGTATTTTTGTTTCGCCCAATGGCTGGATTAGCTTTAAAAATCCTAACGGCGATTCTTATCCCACCAACGACACTTTGCCTTCTGCCTCTGCCCCGGATTCGGTGATTGCTCCCTATTGGGATGATCTTTCCGGAGATTCGCGTGCCGATGACGGCATTTATTACGCGGTGGTCGGTACGGCCCCAAACCGCAAAATTGTGGTGCAATGGGAATCGGTCACCTTTAATTTAGGGTTTACGGTTACGCTTATTTTTGAGGCCGTGCTTTATGAACACAGCAATTTGATTTTGTTCCAATACAAAACTGTGGACAGCGACTTAAACGGGGGCGGAGAAGCAACCGTTGGCATCGGAGCCGATGCATCTGACGGATTAACTTATTATTATGGCACCGGTACCGGTCTTGGGCCGGTTACTTCCAACATGGCAATTTTATTTCACAACAAGCGATTGGCCTCTTCGGCCAATGCGCAAATCGCTCCGGCTTCGGCTGCGGCAGGCAGTTACACCACATTTCAATACCGCATTTACGACATCGATCTCGGCGGCGTGACGGGTTTGGGAAAGCTGGATCGCTTTGCCGTGAAAAATCCTTTTAACTCGGTACCCGCGGTTAATTCCATTTACATTAACGGGGCCTCGGCCTACATTCAGAACAGCCAGTCCACGCCCGAAGATCCGGGCTATGCCACCTGGTATTACGATAGTAATACCGACTCATTAATTGTGCGAACTTCGCATTTTGATGTGATCGATTCGTTACGTATTGTCTTCGGGCAAAGCTTGCCGAACGATTTGTCCGAGAACAATGCCTATCCCAGCACGGTCGATGCCGTGCTGGACAGCAGCGCTTACGCCGCTACCACGGATGCCGGCTATTCCGTGGCAGTGGTCGGAGGCCCGGTGGCCTATTATTCGTTAACCCCTACGGGGGATCAGGCGATTCAGGCGGGCGGGAGTATTACCTACACCGTAACAGCACGCGATCAGTACGGCAACGGGGTGATTAATTCCGAGGCCATCATCGTGAGCACGCCGGGCAGCAGTACGGCTTCGGTAAGTCCTTCGACGACATTAAGCTTTAGTAACGACAGCACATTAAGTTTTACGGTCTCCGATACCGTTGCCGGCAGTTTTACCGTGCATGTGGAAAAGAGCACCGATAGCGATGTAAATGGCGAGAGTGGTCTGATTACCGTCAACGCCGCCGCTGCCGATCATTTGACCAAATTGAGCTCGGAAGCGTCCATTACGGTGGGCACCGATCGCTTGTTGCAGGTACGGTTAGAAGATACCTATGGTAACGATTTGGCCAATGCCAGCGTAACTTTTACGCGTGTGCGGGGCTCGGGCACGTTTAGTAACGGGCTTTCTTCCATTACTGTTACGACCGATAACAACGGAATTGCTCAGGCCACGTACACGGCCAGTACCGAATTGTGGTATGAGTCGGACAGCATCGATGTGGTTTCGGGATCGGTTTCCACGCAGTATGTGCTGCCCTTGCAGGCCGGTCAGGTGGCTTATTACAGCTTGAATCCCTCGGGCAATCAAACCATTACTGCGGGGGGGAGCATCAGTTACACCGCTACGGCACGCGATCAATATGGCAATGGGGTGGTCAATTCGGATGCCGTGGTGGTCAGCACGCCGGGCAGCAGTACGGTAACGGTTAGTCCGTCTGCTTCGCTGAGTTTTAGCAATGACAGTACGATCAGTTTTTCGGTGTCGGATACTACAAGCGGTCAATTTGCCGTGCATGTGGAAAAGAGCGATAATTCGGACATTAACGGAGAAAGCGGTATCATCACGGTAAATCCTGGCGCCTTGTCTTATGTGATTATTCGTTCGGAGGCCAACAACAGCGGTGCGGAAGTCGGGGACGTAAACATGACAACGGACGAAGCAACCACGCTGTACGCCGCCGGATACGATCAATATGGCAATTATATTGACGATACCGATGTTACCTGGAGTTCGACAGGTTCCCTTGAAACGGTAAATGCCACGGGCAGCAAATACACCTTTAGCCCCTCGCTTGCCGGGGTAAGCGGAACCATTGTGGCCACTCCCTCCGGGGGGGCTACCGCCGATGAAACAGGAACAATTAGCGTGAGTGTGGGGCAGTTGGCCGAAATTCGCATTCAAACCAGTGCGGTAGCCAACGGAGCCATTCCCGGCGACACTACCTTAACGGCTGACCAAACCCTGACACTTTATTCCGTGGGGTACGATGCCGACGGAAATTACATCGGTTCCGAAAATGCCAACTGGACTTTGAACGATTTGAGCGGTTCTCTTTCTCCGGCAAATCCGACGTCTTCCGTTACATTTACGCCGTTGCACACGGGCAGCGGATCGATTACGGCCACTTCGTCCAGCAATAGCAACTTATCGGACCGTACGGGAAGTATTACCGTTAATGCGGGTACAATAACTTATGTTTTGATCCGCGATGAGGCCAACGGCGGCGGACAGGAAATCGGTGATTTGACCATGACGGCCGGTCAGTCGCTTACGCTTTACGCGGCCGGCTACGACAGCAAAGACAATTTTGCCGGCAATGCCGATGTGGACTGGTCAACTACGGGTACACTGAGTGGTTTGAGTGCGGATAATACAAATACCTACGTGGTAACACTTTCTCCCACCGAACCGGGTAGCGGAACCGTACAAACCAGTAATGGCAACGGATGGACCGATGATCAGACCGGTACCATAACCGTGCAAGAAGCAAGTTT
>CAYXUS010000106.1:0-13680 GCA_964468415.1 uncultured Caldithrix sp. | reverse complement strand
CGGGTGGTGCTGCAGGGCTTTTGGTGGGATTATTGGAATAACAACTATCCCAATAACTGGGCAACCTATCTGGCCGATTTAGCGCCACGCCTGCGCGCAATTGGCATCGATTATGTCTGGATTCCGCCAACCGTAAAAAATCATTCCACATCCTCCAACGGGTATGTCCCCTTTGACAATTACGATTTGGGCGACAAATATCAAAAGGGCAGCACCAGCACGCGCTTTGGCAACAAAGACGAATTCCTGCGATCGGTAGCGGTTTTGCACGCGAACGGCCTCCGTGTCATTCAGGATGTGGTTTGGAATCATTTGGCCAATGCCGGTTCCAATACCGGCGCCGGAGGCATGGATCCCGAGGCCTGGGGCAATCAATGGAAAAATTTTCGCTACGTGTGTTATGCCACGCCCGTCACGGATGAAAGCGAAGCCGATTATTTTTCCCGTCGCGGGCGCTTCCCTAAAAACTGGCAAAACTTTCATCCCAATCCCGACCACAACCAAAACAATGACGACTGGACCGGCGAATTTTGGGGGCCGGACATCTGTTACTATCAGGGCGCTTATGGGCAAAGTAGTAATTGCACCTACAATCCGGCACAGGAGGCGGATTACATGCGCAACGGAATGCGTACCTGGAATATTTGGATGAAAAAACAAACGGACGTGGACGGATTCCGCATCGATGCGGCCAAGCACTTCCCCTATTGGGCGACTAAGGATTTTCTGTGGAATTTGGAGCACAGTGCCGGATGGGCCTCCGGTGGCGATTCGATGTGGGCAGCCGGTGAATATGTGGGCAGCAAAAGCGAAATGGATACCTGGGTAGACAACGTAAACAACAGCGACGGATTCAGCGATGTGGTAGGCACCCTTGACTTTAGTTTGCGTCAGGCTTTGCACGACATGGTGTATTCTTTCGGTTCATACGATATGGGCAGCATTCCTTCGGCGCAACAGGATCGGCGTTCGCGTACGGTGCCCTTTGTAAACACGCACGACACCTTTCGCCCCATTCTGGATGATAACGGCAATTATGCGGGGTGGGATAACGATAATGAGCTGGCCGGAGGACACATCGACCCTTATGAACCGCGGGTTCAGGTGGCCTATGCCATTGCCTTTGCCGTGGACGGTTCGCCTTCGGTTTATTTTGAAGACCTGTTTGATATCGGTGCTAACGGGAACCGCTGGAACCATCATCCGGACAACGCCGAAGAATTACCCATGCGCGATTATCTGGTCAATTTAATCTGGTGCCATCAAAAGCTGAATTTTAAAGACGGCGCTTACAAAGTGCGCTGGCAGGCGCAGGACCTACTGATTATCGAGCGCAGCGCTCATGCCATTATTGGCACCAATGATAATTGGGATACCTGGCAATCGGCTACCGTTTCTACCGATTTTGCCCCCGGTACTGTGTTAAAAGATTACAGCGGTGCCAATAGCGGCACCATTACCGTGGATGCCAATCAACAGGTGACCATCTGGGTGCCACCGTGTGACGGCTCGAATGTGCGTCGCGGATATTGTGTGTGGGGCCCGGAGGGCATTCAGGGCGGATTCAATCCGGCGCCGCGTCCTACCACACAGGAATGGGAAATGGCCGACGATCTGGGCGACAGCCACGAATATTCTCTGCAGGAAGGCGGACGCTTGCCCGCTTACAGTACGGCGCTGCGTAAAATAGGCAAAATATGGAGCGAAGCCGGACGTCAGATTACGTTTGAAGTGTATCCCGAAGTCGACACGCTTTCGTACACATTTCGTTTGTACAACGATCAAAACCAACAATTGGCCTCATTTACCCACACGGGTAACGGAACCTTTTACTACACTCCGGCCACGCAAGAGTGGTTAACTTTAAAAATTCGCAATACCGGCAGCGATAGCCCCGGACAAAAATGCTGGGTTAAGGCAACCTATTACGGCCCGCAGGTTTTGGACAGCGGTACTTCCGCTATTGAAACAAAGGGACAAACTCCGCGTGCAAGCCATCTGGCGCAAAATTATCCCAATCCGTTTAATGCCACCACCCGCATTGCGTTTACCTTAAAAAAGACGGCCAGAATTCGTCTGCAAATCTTCAACATGCAGGGCAAGCGCATTCGCACCTTATTGGCAGGAAAGGTAGCGGCCGGTAAGCATGAAGTGCAATGGGACGGTACGGATGATCGCGGCGTCATTGTGCCATCCGGAGTTTACTTTTTCCGCTTGCAGGCAAAAGGCTTTTCGGAAATACACAAAATGGTTTTGGTAAAATAGATTTCCTCTTAACGAAAAAAGGCAGACGCACAGTCTGCCTTTTTTAATTTCTCAACGCGATTGCCTTATTTCAGCAGAATCATTTTCCCCGATTTCTGTAGCCCCAAATCGTCCGAGCGCAACGAATACAACAACACGCCGGATGCGACATGCTTCCCCAAGGCAGCCGCAGAGATGTGCCATTGTTGTTCCCCTGCGCGATCAAAGCGGCGTTGTTGCCGGTAGAGTAATTCCCCGCTGATGGAATAAATTTTCAAAGTGACGGCGGAACGTTGTCCTAACGTAAACCGGATGGTTGTGGACGGATTAAAGGGATTGGGGAAATTACCAAGCAAGGTAAACTTCTGCGGCGCCAATTCCTTTTGTTCCACTGCAGCCGGAGTCGTGTTCATCAAAATATCGGTACGATAATTGCGCAGAATGTTGTGATTGCCGGACATATCCCAGGCCGTGGCGTTGTCGTCATCGGGGCAGGCATCAAAGTTGCCGTGTTCGTTGTGGTCGCCGGTGATGTAAAATTCCACGTCGCCTTTGTC
The DNA here is from genome assembly GCA_964468415.1 of uncultured Caldithrix sp. Classification (GTDB taxonomy): domain Bacteria; phylum Calditrichota; class Calditrichia; order Calditrichales; family Calditrichaceae; genus Caldithrix. The sequence goes on along the minus strand of CAYXUS010000106.1, from coordinate 10,879 downwards.
CGGCGTTCCCAGGCTATCTTTGGGAATGCGGATTTCGACCCAGCCATCCACCACGTCGTTTACGGTAATGGTATCGGCAAACTCGGTAGATTCTAATCCGACAAAACCTTGCCAGGCCGAGCCGTCCCAGTAGTTGCATTCCGCATAGCCGCCAAAGGTACCGCGCACGGCGTAATCGGGTAAATCGGCATGGGCGTAGTCGATGGCCCGCATCCACGAATCGTAATCCCCGCCGCCCGTCTTGGTGTTCACAATAAAGCACCACGACATCCACTGGGCCGCCGATACCTCCGCACCAAAATAAATGTAATGGGCATCGTCGGTTACGTAAAATTTTTTGGCGTTGGCACCGGCCCATCCGGCCACGCCGTCTGCCACATAGGCCGGGCTGCCCCAAACGGCCTCTCCGTCAAAAATGCCGTCCATCACCGGGGTGCCGCTAAAAGCAAAAGCAAAAAACAAAAAAAGCAGCAATACTATGGTAGATAATTTCATGTTAAACTCCTTTGCGGTAGATTTTTCAAGCCTCCTGCAAAATATAGCAAAGCAGAAACAAAAAATAAAAATTTTTCAACAAAAGTCGCCCATGCACCGTTTATTCCCACAGAAAGCCTAAACATTATTTTTAGACAAAAACCGCCGAAAAATTCTTTTGTTTTAATGGATCGATTTTCTGTATTTTTGAACGAACCAAAAACACAAAAGGGGATAAGGCATGAAGCGTATCTTAGGTTTAATCGTATTATTTCTGATGCCCGTACTATCCACTGCGGCCAATATTGAACGGCAGGTCAATGCCTGGCTGGCACAAATGACTATGGAAGAAAAGATTGAGTTGCTTGGCGGAACAAAGGGCTTTTTCATCAAAGGTGTTCCGCGGCTTGGCATCCCGGAAGTCAAAATGAGCGACGGGCCCCTGGGCATTCGTGCCAACGGGAAATCCACCGCCTTTCCCGCCGGCATCGCTCTGGCCGCAACCTGGAACAAGCATTTGGCGTTCGAAGAAGGCAATGCCATCGGGCAGGAATGCCGTGAAAAAAATATCGGCTTTATTCTGGCTCCGGCCATGAACATCTACCGTGCCGCGATGGATGGACGCAACTTTGAATACTTCGGAGAAGATCCCTGCCTGACGGGACAAACAGCCGCTAACTATGTGCAGGGTGTGCAAAAAAACAAAGTAGTGGCAACGGTTAAACATTTTGTGGCCAACAATCAGGAATACGACCGGCATTGGGTGAGTTCTAATGTCGATGAGCGTGCCTTGCGCGAAATTTATCTGGCGGGTTTCAAAACGGCCATCCAACAGGGTGGAGCGCTGGCAGTGATGTCGGCTTACAATCCGTTAAACGGCATTCATTGCAGCGAGAACAAAACACTTTTGACCAAAATTCTTAAAAAACAATGGGGATTTACGGGTCTGGTTATGTCCGATTGGGGAGCCGTCCACAGTACGGCAGCCATAAATGCCGGGCTGGACCTGGAAATGCCCCGCGCCCGCTACATGAACAAAGAAAATATCATTCCTCTATTAAAAGCGGGTAAGGTGGACACCGCCACCATCGACGACAAGGTCCGGCGCATTTTGCGGGTGTGCCTGACGATGGATTTGTTTAATCCCAACCGCGAAAAACCAGCAGTCGATTGGGATGCGCATCACCAGGTGGCACTAAATATCGCACGCGAGGGAATTGTGTTGCTGAAAAACGAAGACGATTTGCTGCCCCTTAGTGCTCCGGCCATCAAAACCATTGCCATCTTAGGCCCCAATGCGGAAGATACGCCTTCCAGCGGAGGGGGTTCGGCGCACGTCAAACCTTATCGCTTTGTTAATTTTGTCGACGCCATCACCAAGCGCGCGGGGACGAATTTCAAAGTTACTTTCATCAACACGAACCGTTACCCGTCTTTTGCCCGACTCATCCGCCAGACCCGGGTGTTTAGCGATCCCCAGCTCAAAACACCGGGTTATACGGCTGTATTCTTCAACAACACCCGTCTGACTTTTCCCCCGGTTGCCCGGCGGGTAGACCCGAGCATAAATTTTGACTTCGGAGCGCTTGCTCCGGCTTTTGGCGTGCGCAGTCAAAACTACTCCATCCGCTGGCGTGGTTTCTTTAAACCGTCCAAAAGCGGAAAATATGTGTTTGCTGCCGAAAGCGATGACGGGGTACGGGTGTACGTAAACGGCGAACTTGTGCTGGACAATTGGAGCGATCACGCCCCGGAAAAGCGTTCTGCAGAAAAAGCTTTGAAAAAGGGGAAGGTGTACCGGTTACGCATCGACTATTACAACAGTCACGGTGGGGGCATGATTCGCTTTGGCTTTGCGCCGCTTGACGAAACGCCGCTTTCAACGAAATTAGCCGCACTCAAAAATTACGATGCGGCCATTGTATGCGTGGGGTTTAATGCACAAGTCGAAGGCGAAGGACACGATCGGCCGTTTGCTCTGCCCAAAGAACAAAACGAATTGGTTCAAAAGGTAAGCGCCATTAACAAACACACCATCGTACTTTTGACAGCCGGGGGTGGCATCGATTTTTCGCCCTGGATTGACGAGGTGCAGGCCGTTTTGCACACCTTTTATCTGGGGCAGGCCGGCGGAACACCGGTGGCCGAAATTCTGTTCGGTGATGTGAATCCTTCGGGCAAGTTGCCGTTTAGCGTACCCAAACGCTGGCAAGATGCGCCGGCGTACGGTCATTACTATCCCGAAGGAGAAGCGGGCCCCATTTACAAGAGCAATCACAAAGATCATCCCGTGGGGGTGAATTACGACGAGAGCATTCTAACGGGTTATCGCCACTACGATCAATTGAAAATCGAGCCGCAATTCCCCTTTGGTTTTGGACTTTCGTACACGCAATTCGAATATTCCGATCTGCAGCTTTCTCCCCGGCAAATCGAAAAAGACGGAACGGTAACCGTACGCTGCAAGGTCAAAAACATCGGTTCCCGGGCCGGTGCCGAGGCCGTGCAACTTTATATTCATGCCGAGACCCGTGTTCCCACGCCCCCGAAGGAGCTGAAAGATTTCGACAAGGTGTATTTAAAACCGGGTGAAGAAAAAACTTTAACCTTTACGCTTACGCCGGAAAAGTTACAAATTTACAACATCCAAAACCACGAATGGGAAGTAAAGGCCGGTAAATACGAGGTGCTTATCGGTGCCTCATCGCGGGATATCCGTTTGAAAAAACGGTTTTTGGTAACACCGTAAAAAACAGCGCAGGGCGCTCTTCCGAACGCCCTGCGATTTTATTGTCTTAGAATTTCTCGAATTTGTCCTCGGGTAAATTGCAAATGGGACACTTTTCCGTAGGTTTGCCGATGTGCGTGTAACCGCAAACCGGGCATACGTACACTTCTTCGGCCTCGATGTCTTCACCATTTTGTGCTTTTTCCAGCGCGTCTTTGTACATCTCTTCGTGGATTTTTTCGGCTTCAATGGCGTAGTGAATGGTGCGCTGCGCCCCTTTTTCCTCTTGCAACTGGGCAATGGCATCGTAAGCCGGATACATCTCTTCGATTTCAAAATGTTCTCCGTCGATACCCGATTGCAGATTCTCGGCCGTTTTCTTAATCAACCCCAGTTGTCTGGCATGGTTAATGGCATGCACCTGTTCGGCATAGGCAATGGCACGAAAAAGATTGGCGATTTTGGGGAAGCCTTCTTTTTCGGCGACTTCGGCAAAAGCCAAATATTTCATGTGGGCCATCGATTCGCCGGCAAAGGCTTCTTCCAGAGATTTTTTGGTCATTGCACGCATAATGTTTCCTTTCTGTTTACATTCCTATCGGTCGGCACAAGGCAAATAATGAAAATTATTCGAGCTAAATAAATTGAAAAAGCAACTGCTCTTTCTGGACAATCTCTGAACCGAAACTAACTCTCGATGCCCTTGCGGGCCAGAACTCCCTGCTGGTAATAATGCTTTATTTCTTTCATCTCGGTTACAAGGTCCGCAGCCCGAATAATTTCCTGCGGGCAATACCGCCCGGTTAAAATCAATTCCACTTGTGGCGGCCGGGCCTGCAAAAACTTTAGCACTTGCTGCGTTTGAAACAGTTGAAAATGGATGGAAACAAGAATTTCGTCCAGAACAACCACATCGAACTCTCCGCTTTGCATCGTACGGCGTATTTCATCCAAGGCCTGTTGCATCTCCGCTTTTAGCGCATCCGACGGAGGCTCTTTGCGCAACACAAAATCATCATTGCCAAAACGTTTCAGCACAAGCTGCGGATGCCACGTACGCAAAATATTCAATTCGGAATAGGGAAAGTTCTTCATGAACTGCACAAAACAGACACGCAAACCGGCTCCTACGGCCCGCATGGCCAACCCCAAAGCCGCCGTGGTTTTACCTTTGCCATTGCCGGTGTAAACCTGCACAAATCCCCGGTGCAAGCGCTTTCTTTCGTTCATTGACACGCCTTTCCTAAAACAAAGTGTAAATAAACGGCGCCAAAGCCGTTCCCTGCGCCAGCACGATAATGAGCCCCAACAAGAGCAAAATCATCACGATGGGCAGCAACCACCATTTTTTGTGAGCCTTTAAAAACGAAAAATACTCTTTGAGAATGCGCCATTTACCCATATTCTACTCCCCTGGTGGCTTTTTAAACCAACGCACTTTCGAATCCGGAATCTTTAATAAACAGGCAGGACGACTTGGTCAGCTCCGGAGCCTGCCGCATAAAATCGAAGGGAAGTTTTTCTCCCAGGCCAAAAATATTAATGTCAGCAGCCGGGGCCTTTTGTACGCTCTCTTTAAATTCACCGATCAGCACATGAAATTCGGTCATGGATGGCAACCGTGCCTGATCACTCAGCCGTTCCAGAAAATGGTACAGCCTTCTCTTGTCTTTGGAATTGCTGCTGGCCGTAATCAAATGAATTTTACCTTCCCAATTTAATTGCAACTGCAGGGCAATCAAAATGGCCAGATGCCAATTGGGACTCTTGTCGCGCAGCCAAAGATTGATGTCTTTCTGCATGCCAAAGGCCACCCGGGGATGCTGACGTAAAATCAAAAGCCCCAGGCCGTTTTGTGCCGCATACCCCGCAAGGGTGGCGATGAGTTCATCTTTGTCTTTGTTTTGTCCCAGGGTCAGAAAAAGCGCATTGGGACGCATGGAACAGGCCTTCAGCGTTTGAATGGCCACCAGCGCTCCATGCAAAAAATTAGCATCTTCGATCACCGTGGCATTCACCAGAATGTATTGGTTCCTGAACGGAAGCAGAAGTTCGTTTAATTCTTTTTCTTTTTGTTCCGCATCGTTTTCCGTTACCGTGAAGGCAAAAATGCTCCCGGAAGGATAAACGATATTCTTGATGAACAGCAACGATCCTGACCAAACTTTGGGATTGTCGATGGGAATCAACAAGTCGGGCTTCCACGAAACTTGCTGCCGCGGGAAGTTGGCCGCAATGCGTGCCATGCGTTCGGCCAGAATCAAAAACATTCCGCCGCGAATATCACCGCTTTCCGCCTGCAGACCGCGGCGGCCCAGCCAGATGTACAGGCCGATAATCACGGCGAACGCAACCACACTAAAAACAGGATTGATCAAGAACATGACAAAAATGCTTCCGGCCGCCCCGATAAAGGGCACAAAACTGGGAATTTTGAACGTAGGTCTGAAACTGATGATGTGCATCTTTTGCTGGATAAAAACCACTAAATTAATCATGCCGTAAGTGATTAAAAAGAACATGGTAATCAACGCAGCCAGTGCGTTTAAGTCACCCAAAATCAAAGCCGCTTCGATGATTACCGCCGTAAAAATCATGGCGTTAAGCGGTTCGTTTTTTGCGCTTTTCTGAGAGAGAACGCGCGAAAAGGGTACGGTGTGGTTTTCGGCCAGGGCCTGCAAAATACGCGGCGCCCCCAAAATACTGCCCAAAGCGGAGGAAAACGTGGCAGCCAAAATTCCCATGAGCACCAAAAATCCCCAGCGAGCATGGTCGACCATTACCATCTCATTGGTACGCAATTCCTCGGCCGGAATGTAGCGTGCCGTCATGTAGGCCAGAGCAATGTAAATGATCATGGTAACGCCGATGGCGCTTAACGTGCCCAGGGGAATGGCCCTGCGCGGATTCTTTAAATCGCCGGAAAGATTGGCTCCGGCCATAATTCCGGTTACCGCCGGGAAGAAAATGGCAAACACGTACCAGAAATCTCCGTCTTCGAACTTGCCAAGCAGCGGCAGAGAAGGCAAAGGCGGGCTTGGAGTGAGAAAAAAAGAAAGCAACGAAAGCCCGATAATGGTCATAATAATGTACTGAATGCGAATGGCAAAATGCGTACTAATGGAAGCAATGACGACCAAACTTAACCAGGTAATGGTGGCCACCCAAAACGGGTTGTGCCCGGGAAAAATGCGCAGCCAGCCTTCGGTAAAACCCACAATGTACAACGCTGCCGAAAGTGTTTGCGAAATGTAGAACGGAATGCCAATGCTGCCCCCTGCTTCCAGTCCCAGCGATTTGGAAATAATGGAATAGGCCCCACCCGCACCGATTTTGATGTTGGTCGTGATGGATGACATGGAGAGAGCGGTAGTAATGGTAATGAGCTTGGCCAAAAGGATGATGGCCACGGCGCCTAAAAAGCCGGCGTTTCCGACCACCCAGCCCAGACGCAAGTACATGATAACGCCAAGGATGGTCAGCACATCCGGCGTAAATACTCCGCCAAAGGCCCCCAGTTTTGCCCCTTTTCCGTGAGATTCTTTTGGGCCGGCACCCTGCAGTTGGCGTAGTTTATTTAAAATAAAATCCGAATGCATGCCTCCCCGCTATTACTAAATTCAACTTGTTTCTTTTTCCGAAAAAGCAAAAACGGCTATCGCGCGTAGGCTAATATAAAAAAAATCCACATGACAAGCGAAAAAAGTGGCAAAAACAAAAAAAGGCCCGCAGCCCTTGCCCGGGCGCGGACCTTTGTGAAATAAAAAAATCGAATCCTAAAAAATCCAGTTCATTTCAATTCCGTATTTCAGGCCATTGTACGATTCGTAGCCGTTAAAATAGGTCGGGCCATAGTCGGGATCGGCAATGACCTGTTGCGCTTGTTGCAATGAGTAGCGCATGTCGCGGTAATCGTTCCCGGCCAAAACTTTTAACGAAATGCGCGAATTGAAAAAATATTCCAGCGAAAACAGGCTCATTATCTGGGCATAATCGCTCAGCATATCCTGATAGCCGCCATGCGCCGCGTCGTTGTAAATGTAACTTAAATTCCCTTCGGCTTTCAGCTTGGAGGGAATGATGTCCCACCGGCCCGAAGTGTACACGTACACATTCACATTGGTTTGATCATTGGTCAGTTTTAACGTACTCATGACCGCCCCGCCCGAAATAAACAAGCGGTTATTGGGCCGTGTGTAAAAGTTGACGCTGTTGATCCATTGCCTGGTACCCAGCGCGTCGCCGGCCTGCAAAACACTGTGGTCGTTCAAATCCAGGTAAATCGTTGAGAGTGCCAGGCGATTATTGATACTGCCAAAAGCCAGGCGCGCCTCGATGCCCCCATAGGTCTTGTCGGTTTTAACCGTGTCCAGAACGGTATTACTCTGATCGCTGCGGTACCGGAATTTTAACGTCAGCTCCGGAAAATGCGGAATCATGGTTGTCATGCCCAGTACGCCGATCAAGGTGTTGGTTTCCGGACGGTTGGGATCATTGTTTAAATTGTCTTTGTATTGTTCGCCTTCAAAAGTCAGGGCGAATTTATTCGTGAAATTGTAGGCCGAATTCAGCACAAAACCGTCTTTATCGGTTTGCAAGTAGGGATAGCCCACCGAAAAATAGTCGTAGCCCAACCGCTGTTTGTACCCGACCAACTTAAAATGTTTGTAACGGAAATCCAGTCCGGCACGGTAAGCATTATCCGTCACATTTTGCGCCGAAAGCGTGTCTTTGCGGCTTAAATTTCCTTCGAAGAAAATTTTGACGTGGCGTTTCCAGAGATAAAGGAAACCGTCCATGCCCATGTTGCGATTGGTAAGCGGTTCCGTAACCGACTGGCTAATGGAATGCTGATCGTCTTTGCCCCACAAGTAACGCAATCCCAGGGAAAACCGCTCGCGTTTACCAAAACGCAAAATTCCGGCGGCCATGTAGCGACGATATTGTCCCGAGTTCTCATACTGATGGTAAATGGTAGGCAAACGTTCTCCCACATCCAGAGGCCGTTGCACCTGGCCTCCGGTAAAATGAAGCTGGTAATACCACGAAGCGTTGCGTTCCAGGTGAATTTTCACCCCGCGCACTTCCCGGCTTTGTACGAACAAATCCGAGCCGCTTTCGAAAAAATCGCCCAGAATAAACTCGTTTAATCCCGTCCGAATATTCAGTGTCAACCGGTCGATGCGGTTAATCTGGTTTAATTGATCCCATTGATTGTTTTTCAAGTCGCCCAGCAGGGTAATGTCCAGATTTTTGGTGCGTCCGAACAGGGCGATATTCAATCTTTGCTGCAAGCCCGGGATCAATGTGGTTTTGGCATATTGGTCGTCGGGAATGGAATCGGGTTTCAGCTTCGATTGTTCGTCGTATTGCACGTTCAATGTTTGCAATGAAACGCGCCCGGTGAGATTGAACCCACTTTGCGCCCAAATTAGGGCGGGGAATAGTGCCAAAAGAAGCCAAGTCAATCGTTTCATCCCACCTCCTGCTTTACTGAATGATGATCACCCGACTGTTGTCGCGCAAAATGTTTCCGGCCATGTCCTCCACAATGAAGGAAAGACGATTTTCCGAGCGCCGTCCGGGCTGGGCCCGCTGCAAGAAAATTGTCGCTTCGAAGCTGCCATCCGCATTGGGCTTAATTTCCTGCCCGTTAACCAGAATGCGCTTGATGCCCGAAGAGGGCTGCGGATCGACGACAATACCGCGAATGGTCTGGCGGAAACGTTCTTCGCCGAAATGCACATTTTCATCGGGTGGACGCGGAGGCTCAAAGCGAATGTACACGGGTTGTGCCGGCTCGGTAATGGTTAAGATGGGCTTCACCGTGTCCAGGAAAATCTGTTCGGTGTGTTCCGTCCGGTTGTGCGAAATGTCCTCGGCCACCACGTGAATAACGTTTTTGCCTTCGTTCAAAATAATCGTACGGTTAAAGCTGCCCTGACCGGTTACCTCGGTTACCAGCTCGCCATTGATGTACACTTTGACCCGGTCGCCGGGGGTAGCATCGAATACGGCACCGTTTAGACTGTAATCCCGCCGATTGGTGTACATGGAGGTTAACGGACGGGCCAGTTTAATGGTCGGCCGTTTGGTATTGACCAGAACGCGTACCGTCTGCGTTTTACGCTTTCCTTTGTACTCGGCAACAACGGAAAATTGGTTCAAACCTTCCACGACCGGTACGGTACCGTGAAATTGTCCGTTCGGTGCCACGTTAAGAGGGATTCCGTTCACCGTCAGGCGTACCCCGGGAATCGCCCGGCCCTTCAACACGAGCCCCGTGCTAAGAATGGCCGGATCGGTAAACTGGAATTTTTTCAGCCCCAATTTGAACCATTCGCCTTGCGGTGCGGCGCCTTGCCCCCTACCGCCTTGCGTTTTAAATGTACGCGGAGGTGTGGGCGGTTTGCCTTTTTCTACTTTCGATTCCTGATTGCTGCTTACGAACACCTCACCCGCGGCCTGTTTGGAGCGAAAGGCGACACGTCCTTCGTACACACGCACCGTGGTGGTTTGATTTTGATCTACCGACATGTCGAATTGTGTACCACGCACGGCAACCACGGCACTGGGACTTTCGATTTGCCGTGTCTGCCGTTGTTCCACAATTTTTCGGAACTTGGCAAAAATGCTTCCGACCCACAGGGTAAAGCTCATCTTGTCTTCGTGTTCGTTTTGCGGTGTTTTAATTTCCGTCACATCGAACATCGTGTTTTCGTTAATCTTGATAACGGAACCGTCGGGCATCTCCAGCTCGACCCGCGAACTCAGTTCGGTGCGAATGCGGTCTCCCTGAAAAATCCGTTCGTTGTATTTTACTTTTTCCCATTTTGTTTGCCCGAAACGCATCAGTGAAACTGTGCCCACCAAAAATTTTACCTTGGCCGAAGATTTTTGCCGCGGTGCGACAAACGAGGTGAGTATTAAAAACACAATTAGTAACAGTATTGCGTAAAATCGCCTCATGATAAAGTTTTCTCCTCATGTTTTTGGAGGTTAATGTGGTTATCGGCTTGAGTTCGGAGCGACTTTAAAATTTCCTTTTTCGCCATCCGTCACCGGATAAAAGGGAATTCCGGAGAATCCGTCTCCTTATGCTATCCGGAAAATTAGGGAATGTCCCATGACTTGCTGTGTTTTTTCGCACGAAAAGCCAGGGGCGGGCGGAAGTGATCGGGGTAACACTTACAAAATTTTTCGGTACATCTGGTACATGTTCCAGATATTCTCGACGTAGCGAATGGTTTCTTCGTAGCCGTAAAAATAGCCATGCGGCGGTTTGCCTTCGGGCCATACCTGCAAATGGAGTTGCCAATCCTCTTTTTTTAACATGGCCAAATAGGGCTTCACCGTTTCCCAGCGATTGGCCGGTTGCTTGTAAAAACGAGCGATATCCTGCGCATCGAATACGCGTCCGGCCCCGCAATTGTAGCTGGCCAGGGCCAGTTTAATGCGATCGGGCTTCGGCGCATCGGGGAAATAGGCATATTGCTTGTACAGGTGGTAAATGCCGGCTGCAATGTTTTCACGCGGGGTTAGCATAATGTACTCCACGTCTAACTCGCGGCTCAACTCACGGGCCGTCCCGGGCATAATTTGCATCAAACCACGGGCTCCCACACGGCTGCGGGCATGCATCTTAAAACCCGACTCCTGAATGATCTGGGCAATAAT
>CAYXUS010000105.1:0-16143 GCA_964468415.1 uncultured Caldithrix sp. | reverse complement strand
TTTGCATTCTTTATTACCTAAAAAGAGCAAGTCCGGGAAAAAGGAGAAAACTTCCATCCGAACAGTTTCACCGACTTCTGGTGGAAGTGCCTCGTTACTGTCGCGTTTACTGGATCGCCTGCGTTCGATCGTTTTTTTCTTTTTCGAATTCCCGGATAAATACATTGGTTGGTTACCGCATGCCTTAACAGAAGGAAAGCGCATCATCGATGCCGAAAAAATTGATATCATCATGGCTACGGCGCCGCCTCATTCGGTATTCATTATCGCCATGATTCTTAAAAAACTGACCCAGCGAAAACTGGTGCTCGATTTTCGCGATCCCTGGGCCATTTCGCGCTGGGATTCCGGCAATCCCTTGCGTTACTGGATGGAGCGTTCGTTCGAACGGTTGTGCGTGCGCAGCGCCGATGTGATCTTTTTTGTCACGCAAAAAATGCGGGACGAATATGCCGCGCTTTACAAAGAAGAAAATCCGGACAAATTCAAATTGTTTTTTAACGGTTACGATCCGGAAGACTTCCCCGCTCAAGTGCCGCAGGTTCAAAAAACGGCCAGGGCACCCGTGCGCTTTGTGCATTTGGGCACGCTTTACAAACGACGCAATCCCGAGCCGTTGCTAAAAGCCATCAAAGCGCTGCGCGACGAAGGTAAACTCGATCCGTCGCAGGCGCAATTCGAGTTCATCGGCAGCGTGGTAACCGAAGTAAAGTTCATTTTCAGCCGTGTTAAGGAATTGGGCGTGGAAGATTTTGTGCACTTTAAACCGCCGGTGAGTTTCGAAGAGAGCATTCGTACCATGTTCGAGGCCGATGTGCTGCTGCTCATTCAGCCCGATACCGATTTGCAGATTCCGGCCAAACTGTACGAATACATTTACACGCGCAAGCCGATTTTGGCCATTGCCGAAACGAACAGCGCCACGCATCAGGTACTGCAACAGGGCAATCTGGGCATTCTGGCACCTTCCGGGGACATCGCAGCGATAAAAAAGGCGCTAACGGATTTGCTGGAAAACAAGATACGTCTGCAGCCCAGGGAAGAATACATTCGCCGGTTCGATTACCGATTTTACATTTCGGAATTCGAAAAATCATTGGCCGAATTGGTCTGACATTTGAAAATTAACGTAATGGAGATCATAGAATGCGACAGCTTCTCATTTGGATATTGGCTCTGGTGCCGTTTGCGCTGGCACAAAACGCCAAACCGCATATTTTAAAACATCCTTACCCTTACAAGGCCTCGTTTACGATCATTTCCGATTTGCACCGCACACCGGTGGAAGCGTTCGAGGCGGTGCACAAGTTGATCAATACCACGGAGGTAATTACGCCGCAGAGCAAAGAATGGCACATTCTGGGCTACGATCAATTTTTAAACGATGCGCAGGCGCCTAAAAAAGTGCAGGGCTTTGGTTTCCCGTTTTCTGACACGTTTTGGTTTTACGATGCGCAGTTCGCCTTTTTCAAAACCTACGATGTGCAAAATAAGCGTTTGGTTCCGCATGATCCGCCGCTCACGCAAAAATTTTTGGAATGGTACCGCAAGGGCTACATCGGTTCGCTGCACGATTTTGGTGTGGGGCCCATTACGCGCCCCATGGCCATTGCCGCCGTGGATTGGATGCTTAAAAACTTGCCGCATCCGGTCATTGTCAATTTGAATCACAGTAAAAGTGCCACACCCAGCGGGGTGGCCAACCCGTGTTGTACCTTGCTGAATCAGGTGTTGGTGCACACGCGTTATTTGGTTTTCACGGCTTTGGGCATGCAAAACAAGCTGGCCGAGCCCAAAAGTTTGCCCGGAAATTTGTTGCAATGGGGATTTGCCCTTTTTGCCCTGGCTCTTTTCTTTTTACTGCTGACGGTTCTTACGCTTTTTTGGAAACGGGAAAACAAAGTGCGCTGGACATTCGCATTCCTTTTGGCCGCCTTGTTTTTGTTTGGCGCGCTACAAAAGAAAAAGGTGGATTTTTACTTCGGCGACAATCCCGGTTCGTCTATGTACAACCTCGACCAATTGCGGCGTTTGGGCATTCGTTTTTATTGGACGGTTAATTCCGACTACTGGAAGGCGACCACACACAAAATCAATTTGCCCGAAAGCACATTGCCCGACGGCCGTACGACCATTTTTCGTTTGTACACCTTTGACGACGGCAGCAAAGGTCTCTTCTTTTTACGCAATACGATCAACGGCAAATGGAAAACGCTGGAATTGCTGAGCCGGAATCGTTTGCAACATTTGTGCGATGTGCAGGGCACAACAATTATCTACCTGCACTGGCTTACCAAGTGGCAAAAATATTTCGATCAAAAAGGGCTGGCCTATTTAAGCAATCTCAAAAAGTTTGCCGATGACAGTCTGATATGGCTGGCTTCCGGACCGGACCTATTACAGCATTCCTACGCTTATTCGTATTTGAATTACGATGCGCAGGTTCGGGGCGATACGGCCGTCATTCGTCTGAACCATTTTGACGATCCCATCGAAGGCAAGCGGCCGGTGCGCCTGAATGACGTCAAGAATGTCAGCTTTTTTTGCGGTAAGGTGAAAAATGTCCGACTCCTTTTGGATGACCGGGCCTTACCCGGGCAACACATTAAGACGTTTAAGCGCGAAGAAGGACTTTACGTAACCATTCGGTAGCCAAAGAGGACGAGCAGTGAATTCGGCTAAAATTAAAATTGTGCATCTGGTCAATTACCTGGCGCCTGCGGGGAAAGAAGTGGGCATTGTCAAATTGCTCAACGCATTGGACGCACGCTTTGATCCGGTGCTGGTGGTTCTGGGCAAGGTGTACGACCATTTGGGGTTGAATATTGACAAAACCCGCCTGATCGAATTGGGCAAAGGACAGGGCAACGATTTTTCCCTTATTCCCAGATTAAAAACGATTTTTAAAGAAGTAAATCCGCACATTGTGCACACCCATTCCTGGGGCACGCTGGTGGAAGGCATTCTGGCCGCCAGGTGGGCCCGTGTGCCGATTGTTATTCACGGCGAACACGGCACGTTTCACAAAGATTTCAAACGCAAATGGGTGCAAAAAATCTTTTTCGCCCTTACCGATCAAATTCTTTCGGTATCGGCTCTGTTGGCCGACCAGTTGAGTCGGGATTTGGGCATTAAACGCTCGCGCATTTTGCCTGTTTTGAACGGTGTGGATGTGCGTAAATTTGCGCCGGACGCGGCAAAGCGAAAACAATATCGGGAACAGTGGAACTTTGGCGAAAGCGATGTGCTCATCGGGACGGTGGGGCGACCGATGAAGGTCAAAAATCACCAACTGATGATTCGCGCTTTAAAACGTTTACGCGACCAAGGCTATCCGGTGCATTTTGTCATTGTGGGCGATACGCCGTTAGGCTCGCTAAAAGACGAACTGGTGGCGCTGGCGCAATCGCTCGCCGTGGCCGATCGGGTGCATTTTTTAGGTTTTCAATCGGATATTCCCGGCTACCTGAACATGTTCGATATTTTTGTGCTGCCTTCTTTAAGCGAGGGCTGTTCCAATGTAATTCAGGAAGCAATGGCCACCGGATTGCCCATTGTGGCCAGTCGTGTAGGGGGCAATCCCGAGCTGGTACAGCACGGTGAAACAGGATTGCTGTTCGAATCGAATTCGGTGGAGGCGCTGGCACAGGCACTGCAAATATTGCTGGACAATCCGCAGAAGGCAAAAACATTGGGAGAGAATGCGTTACGTCGCGCCCGGGAGACATTTTCGCTGGAGAAAATGGTGCAAAATTATGAAACGGTGTATTTTCGACTTTTGCAGGAGAAAAAAATCCTCGCGCGCAAAGTTTGAAAAAAATAGCGTTTCGTGTTACAAAATACTTTTTAATGGCTTAAAATAAGTGTAAATTACGGCTGTCAGCTTTCGGAGCTCATCGGTGCCTCATGCAATTGCGGGACTTTTGAACGGCAAACCCGATTTTGTCGATAGCCTTTTCAAAAAATTAAGGAAACGGGCGGAGATTTTGAAAAATACCGTATCGTATTTTCTGAAAAAAGAAAAATTGGATGTCGATCTGAAAGGCGTTCTGGATGCGTTTGCCGACGACCAAAACGAGACGTTGCATTCCTTTCGCGTAAAACGCGTTTTCAATCGGCCTTTTTCTCTGGTTTTTAATGTTGAGCTTTTGTTTGCGGGGCAAAAAAGCGAATCTGTCTTTTTGAAGATTTACAAACCCTACGATTTGCAAAGTGTGCGCATTGCTTTACGCCGCGAATACGAAATTACCCTTTACTGGTACGAAAAATTTCGTGGCCATCCTTCTTTTCATATCGTGGAACCGTTGTGGGTGGATTTTAATCATTTTATTTTGGTCACACGCGAATCGCTTGGTGTTAACCTGTTAAGCTTTCTGGAAAAGCACGTACGCTTTTTCCCCTCGTCGCAAAACGTGGAGCAGGCCAAAGCCTATTTGCATCTTGCCGGGCAGTGGCTGGCGTTCTTTCAGCAACATCCCGTTGAAAAAGACATTCCTTTTCTGGATACCTCCGTGCGCATTGCGCGTGATTATTTTTTGCATTACATCAATGTGCGCATGGAACGCATGGTAACCAATCCGCGCATTTTGTTCGACAACCGCATTCGAAAGGCAGTCAACGACGTTATTACGCATTTGTACGAACAAATAGATACCGAGAACGCTCGCTATTGCGTTTCCCATTCCGATCTTTCGCTTTCCAATATTTTGATCAACGAACAACAGGTTACGGTACTCGATTTTCACAAATCCGAAATCAATTCGCCGTACAAAGATTTGACGCGTTTGTACCATCAATTGCATCTTTTGTCGTTCAAGCCCGAGTATTCTGCTAAAACAATTCGGCAATTGCAAACGGCTTTGTTGCAGGGCTGGGGAGATGCGCGAGCGGACGAGCATCCGTTATTTAAAATTTATTATCTCATTCATCAAATTACCCATCTGGGAAAAATTGCCCGCTATTGGGAGCACAACTTTGTGGAAAATCTTTACAACCGCTGGGTGGTGCGCAAAACCTTAAAACAACTCAAAGAATTTTTAGCCCATGAATCTCAAACAAAAAATTAAAAAAATCCGTCGTTTGTCTGCGGCCGAAATCATTTACCGCAGCAAGGAGCAATTGTATTTGGCCAGGGAACGACGGGAACATCCGGCTTTTTTGCGCCGGATCGAACGCTCCGATTTTAATTTTTTCACCACCCAACATCGCGAATTCTTCGAGATGTTTGGGGACGAGCGCATTTTGGATTTGCTGCGGGACGAACGTTTTCGGCGTACCATTGCCGAACCGTTGAATGCACAAAAAAAAGAACGCTTTCGCAAGGAGTTTGCCGCAGAATACCGTCTGGCCGTGCAGCGCGCCGATGCCTTTCTGGAAAACCGGTTTTCCTTTTTGGGCGTTTCGTTTCAACTGCCGGAACCCATTCCGTGGCAAAGCGATCCTGTTTCGCTTACTCCTTTTCCCACAGGGTTCTATCGCGATATCGATATTTTTACCAATCGAAATCCCGGCGATGTGAAACACGTGTGGGAGGTAAATCGCCTGCAGTTTGTCATCGAACTGGCCAAGGCGTACTATTTGACCGGAGAAGAAAAGTATCGCCTTAAAACGGAAAATTTACTTGGCGACTGGTACGAAAAAAATCCTTACCAAACCGGCATTGCCTGGACTTCCGCACTGGAAGTGGGGGTGCGTGCGCTGGCTTTGATCTGGATTTTGTATTTTTATCTTGGCGGAGAAAAGCAGAATCCCGAGATTCTGCGCATTATTTTAAAACTGCTGTATTTGAGCGGGCACTATCTCAATCATCATCTTTCCGTCTATTTTAGTCCGTACAATCATCTTATCGGCGAGACGGCGGCTCTTTTTGCCATCGGATTCCTCTTTCCCGGATTCCGCAACGCCGATCATTGGGCGCGAAAGGCTTTAAATATTCTGGATGATCAGGTGGAAAAACAATTTCACCCCGATGGCGGCACGGTAGAACAGGCTACCTTTTACCACCATTTTACGCTGGGCTTTTACCTGATGGCCATGAGCTTTTTGCGCCACAACGGGCGGGAGCCTTCGCAACGCATGAAAGGTCGGGTGGAGAAAGCGCTGGAGTTTGCCATGTACCTGACCCGTCCCGACGGCACTTTGCCCTACATTGGCGATATTGACGACGCCCGTTCGATTTATTTCAGCAATCCGACAAGCTGGGATTTTCGTTCGTACCAGTGTTTCGGGGCGGTGTGGTTCGACCGACCGGACATGAAGTACATGGCCGGTAAATGGCACGAAGATGCCTTTTGGATGTTGGGCCAAAACGAACGAGCGCACTTCGAAAAATTGGAGATCCGGCCGCCGTCTCTCCGTACGGTGTTTTTGCAGGATTCCGGTTACTACGTTTTGCGCAGCGGCTACGCTGCGGACGATCATTTTTCTTTTATGGATGCCGGACCTCTGGCGCACGGTGTGTTTAAAGACGAAACGCCTTCGGCGGCGCACGGGCATGCCGATTTGCTTTCCGTGGAAATTGCTCCGTTCGGTGAAACGCTGTTAATCGATCCGGGATTTTCCAACTATCGTGGCGAATACGACTGGCACACCTATTTTCGCAATACGGCGGCGCACAATACGGTAGTCATTAACGGGCAGTCGCAAGCCAAACAAACGGGTATTCTCAAATGGAGTTTTGCCCCGGATTTCAAGGTACGAACAACCATTGACGAACCGGGTGTTGCCGGGGTGTGCGCCGAGCATTACGGTTACCGACGTTTGTCCGGTGCGCCGGTACATCGCCGATGGTTCGTTTTTGTGGATGAAACTTTTTGGCTGATGGCGGATGAGTTCAGTGCCGAAAACAACGAGCCGTTCGATTTGCAATGGAACTTTCATTTTAAAGACGAGGTGCGCGTGTTGCCCGAAGACCACGGTTGGTTCGCAGCAAAAGGCACGCGGGCTGCACTGCAAATGCTTTTTGCTCCTCTAAACCGTTTGCAATGGGAAAGCGATATTTTTATCGGCGGGGAAAAACCACAGCACGGCTGGATTTCGCCCACATATCGCGCGCGAACTCCGGCGCCGCTTTTGCAAATTAGCGCCCGGAGTACGTTTCCCCTGCGCGTGCTGACGCTGTTCTTGCCTGCCAACGAACAAAGCGGGTGGAAAACGGAAAACAAAGAAAACGAAATTGTGCTCATTTCGGCAAATCGTCGCTACCGTATTGCCAAAGATGCGGAAATAGCCATTGAATTTGCCGGCAAAAAAGTAGCGCTGAATCTGCCCGTTTCGTAATGGCGTAAAACGAACGGCGGAAAGGGGGAACAGTCCAATGTCTTTAAGGGATCACATGCGAAAAAGAGAGAAATGAAACCTGAGATTTCATCCTATGCGGAAGATTTTAAGCGAATCGTTTCCATGATTCAGGAGGCCCGCTTACGGGCCTACGCCAAGGTTAACGAGGAGCTGATTACTCTTTACTACAATGTGGGAAAGTTCGTTTCGCAAAAAGTAGAAAGTGCCGAATGGGGTTCTGGAGTGGTGGACAAGCTGGCGCAATTTATCAGGGAGAACCATCCCGAGATCAGAGGGTTCACCCGGCGCGGGCTTTACCGGATGAAGCAGTTTTATGAGACGTACAAGGATTCGGAAATTGTGTCCGCACTGCGGACACAATTAAGCTGGACGCATCATCGATTGATCTTGGCGAAAACCAAAACAATGGAGGAAAAAGAGTTTTATATAAAGCTGGCCATCAAAGAAAAATGGTCTTCACGTGAGCTGGAAAGACAATTGAATGCAGCCGTTTACGAACGTTCCATGCTGGCCAATAAAATTGTCTCGCCGGTGGTGGCACAATTTAAAAATGAAAATATTTTTAAGGACACGTATGTCTTTGAGTTCCTCGATTTGCCCGAAAATTATTCCGAGAAGGATTTGCGGAAAGCCCTGGTAAGTCGATTGAAAGATTTTATTCTTGAGCTGGGACGGGGATTCTCCTTTGTGGGTGAGGAATATCGCATAGAAGTGGGCAACCACGATTATTACATCGACTTGTTGTTTTTCCATCGCGATTTGCGCTGTCTGGTGGCTGTGGAACTGAAGATTGAAGAATTTCAACCGGAGTTTATCGGTAAAATGAATTTTTATCTGGAAGCATTGGATCGCGAAGTGAAAAAGGCGCACGAAAATCCCAGCGTGGGCATTTTGTTGTGCAAAGGCAAAGACGAAGAGGTGGTGGAATTTGCCCTGGCCCGTAATATTTCACCGACCATGATTGCCGATTATGAGACCAAATTGATCGATAAAAAGCTGCTGCGGGCCAAACTGCACGAGCTGATCGCTCTGGAACGTCAGGTCAGGGAAGCGGAAGTGAAGTACGGGAGATGAGGCAACCTCCGAATGGCCGAAAAACAGCCTGTCATTTTTAATGCCTGTTTAGCTGCTGTTAGTAAAAAATGAAATGCAAATCGCGACTCACCGGGAGAAGCCGGTTTTTTGCAACGGAATTTTTTCAACAAAAATTTCTGTTTGATTTTTAACACCTGATTTTATTTAATCAACCAAAGGAGCTTACGCCTGTGAAAAGTAAACAAATCAAAGTGCTGGAAATCTCATCGTATCCGCCGCCGCGTGCCGGTTGGGGCATGCGCATTTATTTTCTTAAACAGGAAATGGAGAAGCAGGGGCATGTGTGCCAGGTACTGAATATCGGTAAAGGCCGGTTCTTAACCGATCGCGATTTTATTCCGGTTTTCAGTGGGCTGGATTACGTAAAAAAAGTGTTCAAGCACCGTCTGAACGGGTATTTGATCCACATGCACCTTAACGGCGATTCGCCCAAAGGCTTTGTACTCACCACGCTGGCTTTGCTTATTTCGGTTCTGACCTTTCGCCGACCGGTAATTACTTTTCATGCCGGGCCGGTGCAAAAGTACTTTCCGCAGAGTCAGGCCCCTTTGCTTACGCCTTTGTACAAACTCATTTTTACCCTGCCGCGTACGATCATTTGCAATAACGAGGCCGTAAAAAAAGCCATTATGGGCTATGGAATTAAGGGCGAAAAAATCGTGCCCATTCAGGCTTTTAGCAAACAGTATTTGAATTTCGAAAAAGTTCCTTTAAAGCCCGAAGTGGAAAAATTCTTTGCCGAACACGATCCGGTAATTGCCAGTTACGTATTTTTCCGGCCTGAATTTTTTATCGAAGACATGATTCATGCCGTGGCCAAACTGGTGAAAAAATATCCGAAGTTCGGTTTAGTCATAATGGGATCGGAAATGGGTTCCGAAGACATTCAGGCATTGATCAAGGAATTGGGTATTGAAAACCACGTGATTTTGGCCGGAGATCAGGATCACGATTCGTTTTTGACGATTTTGACGCGTTCCAAATTGTACCTGCGAACGCCATTCAAAGATGGCATTGCCTCGTCGGTGCTGGAGGCGCTTGCGCTGGATGTGCCGGTAGTGGCCTGCGACAACGGAAGTCGTCCGCCGAGCACAGTAACCTATGAAAATCGCAATGTGGATGACATGGCGGCCAAGGTAGAATATGTGTTAGAACATCACGACGAAGTGGTCAAAAACATTGTGCATCCCGAAATCAAAGACACCATTCAGGACGAAATAAAGGTGCTGGGACAATGAGAATTCTGTATCATCATCGTACCTTGGGCGACGGTGCCGAAGGTATTCATATTCAATCCATAGTGAATTGCCTGCGGGAATTGGGGCATGAAGTAAAGGTGGTTTCCCTGGTGGGGGAGCAAACCCAGTTCCGTAAAGCGCAAGACGCCAAAGAATCCAAATGGGATTGGGTGCGCAGGCACATTCCCGGGCCGGTGTACGAGTTGGCCGAAGTGGCCTACAATCTCAAAGGTGTGCGCATGTTGCAAAAAGCGATTGATGAATTTAAACCGGACATCATTTACGATCGTTACGCTCATTTCAGCTTTTCGGCCCTGTGGGCGGCCAAACGCAACAACCTTCCACTCATTCTGGAAGTAAACTCGCCCTATTCCATTCAAAAACGGCAATGGGAAAAACTGTATTTCCCCTGGCTGTCCAAAATGGGCGAAGAGAAGATTTTTCGCGCGGCGCCGCACATTATTGTGGTCTCCACACCGCTCAAAAAAATTGTCATGAATTACGGTGTTCCGGCCGAACGCATTACCGTGTTGCCCAACGGCACAGATCCGGAGCGTTTTAATCCGCACATCGACGATACGCCCCTGCGCCAAAAATTGGGACTGGAAGGTCGTGTGGTGATGGGATTTGTGGGCATTTTGCGCCGTTGGCACAATATCGATAAACTGATCAACATTCTGGAAGAAATCGATTTACCAAAGCGCAAGGCAACCATGTTGTTTTTAGGTGACGGGCCCAGCTTCCACGAATTAGTGGAGTACAACAGGCAAAAGGGCAACGAAGAGTGGATTCGTTTTCTGGGGCGCATTCCGCACAATGAAATTCAAAATTACATTGCCATGATGGATATTGCCATCAGTCCCCATGCCACACCCTATTCATCCCCCATGAAAATTCTGGAATACATGGCCATGGAAAAGGCGATTTTGGCTCCGGACATGGAAAACATTCGCGATATTTTGAAAGACGGTGAAAATGCTTTGCTGTTCGAAGCGGACAATGCCGATTCGTTAAAAGAAAAGTTGTTGCATCTGATGCAGGATGCGGATTTACGACGCAGGCTGGGCAAGAAGGCACGGGAAGACGTGGTGCAAAAATACACGTGGAAGGGCAACGCAAGCAAGACGGCGGAAATTGCCCGCAGGCTGGTGGAAGAAAGGATGTCCCGATAAAGCACAGCCGGGCTTGCGGTTCATGCGATTTTAAACAGTTGCTTCCGGTTTGTGGCATTTAATTTGCTTATTTCATTATTTAGGTTTAGACTGAAATTGAAAACCGTTGCTAACTAAGGAACAAAAGGGTGACCATGTTCAAAAAAACGTTTTATCTGTTACGAATTTATACATTTTGGGCACTTCTTTTGGGAGTGGGCTTTGGCTTTACGCCTCAGCCCGATTCACCATTGGCCAAACACGAACATCCGCGTATGCACATTACCGTGGAAACCATTCCTCATTGGCGTACGGTACTATCGGAAAAATATCGCAGCGAGTATCAGGAATACGTCAATTGGGCGGCGGACATGTCCGACGATGATTCCTACAACATTTTAAACGCTGCGGGGCACGATCCCCTGCGTGCCTTAATGGTGCATCAGGCCTTTATTGCGGCCATCGGGCAGGTGTCCGGCATCGACTATCCCATTCCCATCGAACGCTATGCCGAGCGCGCCATCAATAGTTTGATTCGCCGCCTGAATGCCGGGGACGAGCTTTCGTACGTGGCCGCTTTAACCTACGACTGGACGTACAACTTCATGACCGATGACCAGCGTCGCACCATTGCCGATATTATGGTCAACCGTACCATTGCCCACAAAGTATTCGAAGCAACGTTAAGTAATCCTCTGTTTACACCGGAGCAAATGTTCAGCAGCAAGTATTACGAGGGGTGCTATCCCTGGTACATTGCCCTGGCTTTTTGGGGTGACGGATTGATCGATTCGCAGGCCGATCAATCGCTGGATGCCTTTGCTTCGGAAATGTTGAATTACGGCTATCTGGATGCGGCTAACTTTGTGGCCGGTAACACCGGCGGATTTTCGGAGTGGATTGGTTACTCCAGTTGGCATCCGCGCACGCACATTCTCAATTTGGATGCCTGGTACACGGCCACCGGTGAAGATTACCTTTCCAAACCGTCAACCGTGGACGGTAACGCGCTGGCCAATTATCCCATGTTTATGTTTCATGTTTTGGACCCGCACAAATACTTCGACGAAGATTACTCCTACATTCGCGTGGGGACGGGCGAAACCACGGATGCCTCGTTTGCCCATCGTTCCATGCGCGAGCAGATGTACGTATTACCCCGGGTTTTGAATCAGGTCGGATTAACGCAGGAAGCCGGGCTTTTAAGCTATTTGGTCGATCATTATGATGTGAAGTTTCCCAGTTACAAGCATCACTACATTTGGGCTTTTCTGGGACTGGCGCGTTCGATCGAGCCGGTAACTCCGCAGGAATTTGAGCTTGGCAAATCGATCTGGTGCCAGCATCTGGGGCTCTTTTCCGCACGTACCGGCTATGATAATCCTGCGGACGGGGTTTTTATCGTCATGGACAGCCATTATCGTATCGAGGGTCATGGTGGGCCGGATGATTCTCCGGGCTTTGCTCTGGCCAAATTCGGCGAATTGGCGAATACACGTAACGTAGCCCATCGCGGTTACGGAAATTTGGACGATTACCCCGGTGCCCGCAAGATGAACATCGTCTATTTTGAAGGCGGGCATACGGAAGATCACCATACTTTGGAAACACCGAACGAACTGCAAGAGGCTGTTAACGGGGAAGGTGACTTCGATTGGGGAGGCATCGAGCAAGTTACGAAACGAGATGGCATTTATTACCACGTGAGGGTTAATCGCAATCGTTTGTTTACCGATGGAGTGCGCCACCAGAGAGAATACGTCTGGTTTCCGGGGGAAAACCCGGAAAATGATTCCGATTTTTTGGTCGTGTTCGATCGGACATCGGCACCGGATATGGCCGAATGGGTTTACCACGTACCCTGGAAGCCCGAGGCCTTTGGTTTTTCGTCTCAAGAAGACATCAGTACGGGTACGGGACTAACCGATCGTATTGGGACTGCATATTCCGGTGAACAAATTATTATCAAGGAATACAATGGGTTGGGTGGCCCGGAAGACGGCCCTGGCGGTGACGGAGACTATGTCGGTGGCGGAGGCGCACACGGTGTTTTATTTTGCCAGACATTGGTGCCGAATGAGGCGATTGTAGAAGCTACACGCGTAGCCGAATTCGACAGTGATGTGTTAAAACGGCAACACGAGCTGGCCATTAAATCGCATCGCTGGCAAATTTCGGTAAAACCGCAAAGCTTTGATGCACATCAGAAGTTTTTGCATGTGTTCCAAATGGCCGATTACAATAAGGTCTCCGCAATGACCGATGTGGAACTTTTGCGCAGTGGCGATGCCATGCAGGGAGCCTTTATTCATCGGGAAAATTCAAATCGTCCCAATTATGTCGCCTTGTTCTTTAACCAAGATAGCATGAATAGCGGGGTGGTTACCTACCAGCTTAACGGGACGGGGCGAACCATCCATGTTATTACGGGACTAACTCCAAATACCGTGTACGAAGTCAAAGAAATGGTTAACGGCCAAACGACGACCCGTAATGTGCGTACCGAGGTAAACTTTCAAAAATGGGATTACAAAGGAGTTGCCCCTAATCCGAGTGAGGGAGTTTTGTATTTTGAAAGCGATCTGAACGGAGCAGAAACGTTTGTGCTGACACCCTACGGGGCAAATGATAGCGAACCCCCGAGCAAGCCGAAAGGCCTGCGGCTAAAATAGTTGACCTCCGAATATCTTTCATTCCGAAAAGCCATGAACCACGGAAAGGCAAATAATTATTTGCCTTTCCCTGAATTTTTTGTTACTTCCAATAAAAAACACCAAAGCAGAAATTTTTATTAATGATCTATTTTCTCGTTACCATCGATACCGAAGAAGAACGTGAGTGGGGAGGCGATTATCTGGATCACTCCCGTTACACGGTCAAAAACATTACCTATTTGCCCCCGCTGCAGGAATTGTTCGACCGGCACGGGGTGCGGGCGACCTATTTAATCGATTATCCGGTGGCCATCGATTTGGAAGCCATGCGCATTTTAAGAGAATTCCAGGAAAAGCATCGGGCGGAAATCGGATTGCATCTGCATCCGTGGGTCAATCCGCCCTACGAAGAAGAGCGCACGCTGGCTGCCACCTTTCCCATGAATCTCCCACCTGAGTTGCAGCTTAAAAAATTGCGCGTACTCAGCGATGCCATCGCTCAGGCGACCGGCCAAAAGCCGGTAACCTACCGCGCCGGACGCTACGGGTTTAATGAAAGCAGCGTGCCCGTACTGGAAGAAATCGGGGTAACGGTCGACAGCAGTGTGGTGCCGTTCCGACGGGCCAAACAACCGTTCGAACCGGACTTCGGCTACCTGCCCTCCATCGAACCGTACCGTCTGAATCGGGAAAATATTCGTAAAAGCGGCGATTCTCCCGTTCTGGAGATGCCGGTGACGGTCGGCTTTAGCAAACGCGTGCCGCGCTGGCTGGCGGCGCATTACACAGATTTGCCCAATATCGGTTTGCGGCGTTTGCTCAAAAAGCTGTTCGATGTCGATTTGTATTGGTTACGCCCCTCGTATGCCAATTTGCAGCAGATGATTCAGTTGAGCGACACACTCATCCGTTCCGGCGTTTCATTTTTGAATATGATGTTTCATTCCAACGAACTGATGCCCGGCGGCTCCAAATATTGCCGCACGCAAAGCGACGTAGATCACTACTTGCAACGTCTGGATGCCTATTTTTCTTATTTGAAAGAGCACCACGAAATCCGATTTGTTTGTTTGCAAGAAATGGCATCGCTTTACGGGGAAAAAAACATTCGTTGAAATAAGGGCCCTGTCTCCGGCTCTTGCTCTGTGATTTACAGAGAAAGGCAAGTGCGGAATACGGGGCAGGTCGTCAAAGCAAAAGAGAACTCCATGCACATTCTTCTTACCGGAAGTACCGGATTCATCGGTAAAAATGTTTTGCAGGCCTTTTTGAATGCCGGCTACGAAGTGACCGCATTGGTGCGTCCGGAAACCTTGCGTACCAACCAACCCGACGAGAACCCGCGATTGCATTACGTTAGCGGTTTGTTTTACGATCCGGATGTTTTAAGCGCCATCGAAGGGCACCTCGATGCGGTGGTGCACATGGCTGCCATTCGTGGCGCGGGTAAGGCTAAAAAAGAGGACTACCGTCGGGTGAACATCGAAGGTACGCGCGCTTTGCTTGATTTTGCTCTGAGCAAAAAAATACCCCGCTTTTTGTACTTGAGTACCGTCGGGGTTTTGGGGACTATTCCCGTGGAACTTCCGGCTGCGCCGAACCACACGCCCGCCCCTGACGGCCCGTACCACCTTTCCAAATGGGAAGGGGAAAAACGCGTGCGTCAGGCCCATGACGGGCGGCTGCGCACGCTCGTTTTGCGTCCCACCATTACCTACGGCCCGGGCGACACAGGCTTTATTCCGCGCATGATCCGTTTTGTGCAAAAGAAGCGCCTTTTTCTGCCTAAGGCCAATGTGAACATTCATCTGCTGTCGGTACAGCGGTTGGCCCGGCTGATCGTGCAGGTGTTGGCGCTGGATTTGTTTAACGGCGGCGTGTACCACGTGGCCGACCGTCAACCAGTGGAAATTCATGCCCTGGCCGATTTGATTGCCCGTTACGCGGGCGGTGGTTATCGTACCATGCCCCGGTCGTTTTTTGCCTGGGCGGCGCGTTTTTTTACCTTGCTGGGCCGCGCCGATTTGACCACCGGTGTGCGCCTGCTGAGCGAGAGCTGGTATTACGACATTTCGCAAACGGTGGAAGATCTGCTGTACGAACCCGGTGAAACGTTTGCGCACCTTAAAACCCTGCTTGAAAATATGGGGGACGGTCATGCCTGAATCCAGAGCCAATTTTTTCTTTCCCATTACCGATACCTGGCCCTCCTATTTTGACGATCCCGACGAAGGCCTGGGAACCGTTTACGAACGCATGTTGCTGCATCGTTTTTTTGAACGCTTGAAAAATCGGTTTGGCATCCGTTCGGTACTGGAAGTCCCCTCGTTCGGCATGACCGGGGTAAGCGGACTAAACAGCCTGTGGTGGGCGCAACAGGGAATTCGTCCGGTGGTTGTGGATAATGATGTTCAGCGTCTGGAAAAGGTGCGCGGTGTTTGGCGCGAACTGGGGCTTTCGGCGCATTTTGTGTTGAGCAAAGACTTTGTACCGCTTCCGTTTGCCGACGGAGCCTTTGATTTTAGTTACAATTTTGCCGCTTTGTGGTTTGTCCCGCATTTGCAGCCGTTTTTGCGGGAAATGAGCCGGGTGACCAAAAAGGTGATTTTCATCAGCGTGCCCAATCGCGCGGGGATTGGCTACCAATTGCGTTTGCATTGGCCGGGCAGTCCCAAACCGCCGTTGCAATTCCGAAACATCAAAGAA
>CAYXUS010000104.1:0-30022 GCA_964468415.1 uncultured Caldithrix sp. | reverse complement strand
GCCGGCAATCCAAAACACGATAGTTTTCGTAAATGTCTTTAACGGCTACAAAGGGCTGTTTTTGAAAGATCGGTTCGTCGGTAACGATGTCAAAATACAAATAGTCGCCTTCCGAATGCGTACGAAAAGTCAGCTTGGGTGCCTGGTGATCGGTCGCTCTGCGCCAACGCTGCATGGCCTCCGTGGCCGTGCAATAATAAAAGCGTACATCCGGATAGCTGCCGATGCGGGCGTGGGCAATGCTGTCAATCCGTTCGATGTTGTTAATAAAATCGTGCTCCGGCAAGTGCCCCCAAAAACAAGCCACCTGATCCGTTCCTTTTTGAGCCGCGGCAAAAACGGTATCGATCAAATGCTCGTTAATAACCCGCCAAAAATGCGCAGAACGTACATTCCAGCCTTTGCCCTTTCCGGGTAACTGGTAGTTCTCCGGTGAAGGTCGGTAGGGCACAAAGGCCGAAGGTGCCTGCGACCAATCGTAAATATTGTCGATCGGTTCAACGGTATCGTTATGCTTGTGGGGGTAGTCGTTGTGCAAACTGTAAGGCAAAATGTAGTCATCCAGATAGTGTTGCCACGCATTGTCCATGTAATGCCAGCCGCTACGAAAAGAAACCGGAAAGACCTGTTCTTCCAGTAAAAATTGTGCCAGCGTGTAATTAAAATCATCCAGACAATCCGTGAATTTCAAAGCTTGATTCCAGTAGTAAGTTCCGTCATTGTTGTAATCGTACCAGCGAAAGGTGTGGTAATGTAACGAAAGCTCGTCACCATTGGCTTTTACCTCGTTACCGTGATAGGTTTTCATTAAATACATGGTCATGATGTTGGGGATAGGTACGTTGGTATTCGATGCGTAGCGGAAAATATTACCGGCCATCATCCACCAGGTCATTTTGAGCGCATGTCCGTCCGAGTCCGTGAGCCTGGCCCGGAAAGCGGGATCCATTACCTTGTACGCATTACGCAGGGGATCGGTATACAAGCCTACGTTGTAAAAGCAATGGAAGCGATTAGTGTTCATGCCTTCCCAGATGGCCGTATCCGAACCGATCACCAGATAAACGTCTCCGCCCGAAAGGGGAATAGTCGTGAACAGGAAAAATCCAAAGAAGGTCAGAACGATTTTTAATCGTTTGTTTTTCATAACAACCCCTTTGAAATTGCATTAATCCCTTGCGCCAGATACGTGAGTAGTGAAGCATTCATGAATTCATGAATGGCGCAATTTAAAAAAAACCGTTTTAACGGTTTTGCCACTCCTTCACACCACTGGTTAAAATAAGCAATTTTTTCGCTCGTGCCTAATTAAATTGGCGCCTTTTAGCACGGGAGAAAAAACGCTTCGTAATGTCAATTCGGGCTGTCTCAACGATTTGCCTTGGGTGACTATCTTCCCAGAAATAATAGGGCTTTAACCCACATTTTTAATTGTTTTATTCGAAATTTTTATTAATTTATAGATCCCTGTGCAAATTAAAGAGGAGTGAATAAAATGCGCACGTTTAATACTAAATTAATAGGATTTGTATTATTGCTGAGCGGCCTGTTATGGGCCCAAAACGCATGGATTAACGAAATTCATTACGATAATTTCGGCACGGATGAAAACGAATTTATTGAGGTGGTTATTGAGAATGCCGATTCGTACAATCTGGCGGATTTTGCTGTGGAACTTTACAATGGAAACAACGGTTCCGTGTACGATACAAAAACACTGGATCAATTCACCAAAGGCGAGACAGTTGATAATTTTACATTTTTCTATTACACCTATCCTGTAAATGGCATCCAGAACGGAGAAGCCGACGGTATGGCTCTGAGCTACCAGGGCAATTTAATTTCCGGACAGTTCCTGAGTTATGAAGGCACTCTCACCGCCACCGGCGGCTCAGCCAACGGATTGACATCCATCGACATTATGGTTTCCGAGCCCGACAGCGTGGGATACTCCCTGCAACTGGGTGGCTCGGGTACAACCTATGATGCCTTTGGCTGGCAAAATCCCTTACCGGCAACGCCCGGAGCAATTAACACCAATCAGCAATTTTCCGGAATTTTACCGGAACCCTCCAACCATGTAACGCAATTTCAGGTAGATTCGACATCGGCCACCCAAATCTTTCTTAGCTGGATTGGGGCCGTAGGCGACGTACTGCCCACCAAATATCTCGTTTTGGGCGTAAAAGGCGATGCGACCTTCCCTGCCGTAACAGATGGTACCCCTGTCCCCAATGATCAGGATTGGTCCGATGGAGTGGCTGCCTTTAATGTGCTGCATCAGGACGGGAAAAACACACTTACCGTTTCCAATCTGGAAGAGCTGACCACGTACACTTTTAAAATTTATCCTTACAACAATGGCGGAAGCGATATCGATTACAAAACGGATGGGGATGTACCTACAGCCAGCGGCACGACCAAAGAAGCCCAGACGTTGAGCATTGCCGATGTGCAAAAAACGCCTAATGGGGATGAAGGAGATTCCCCGTACATGGGGCAGGTGGTTACCGTGCAGGGGGTAGTGACCGGTGTGACCAAATATGGCTATTATATTCAAGATGCGGCGCAACCCTGGAGTGGAATTTATGTGTACGATGGCACCCATGCATCGACACTCAAAGTCGGAAACAAAGTGTTATTAACCGGTACGGTAGATGAGCATTACGGGAAAACCGAAATCAAGGATTTAACCTCATTTAGTGTGGTGGAAGAAAACGCAACGGTACCGGCTCCGCTTACCTTAAAAACCGGAGACGTGTCGCAGGAACAATATGAGTCCGTTCTGGTGCGAGTGACGGGTGCGGAATGCACCAACACCGACCTTGGCTACGGAGAGTGGGAAGTGAACGACGGTAGCGGGCCTTGCCGTGTAGATGACTTGATTTACAAAGGCTTTACGCCGGAATTAGGACAAAAATACACCATTACCGGTCCTTGCGAATACAGCTACGGCAATTACAAAATCGAGCCGCGCGACGAACAGGATGTTACGTTGAGTACGACCGCACCGGTTATTGAATATCTGGGCGTTTCGGCCTATGTACCGCAACCCAATCAGGATTTTACGGATACCGTGAAAGTAACGGATAACGGTACCGTTGTCGACGTACAATTGCGCTATTCGATTAACGGTGGCGAAGAAAAATCCGTGACAATGACGGCAGTCGTGGGTGATTCCATCTTCGTTGGCACGATTCCCGGTTCGGAATACCAGGACGGAAACTTGGTGCGCTACTGGGTGTACGCAAAAGACAACGACGATGAAGAAAGCGAAGCACAGGTGCAGGGCTTTTTTGCCGGTTTAACCAACATCGGAAGTTTGCGCCAGACCAATGCGGATGGCGAGCTTTTGTACAGCGGCTTTTATGCGCAGACACAGGGCATAGCCACCGTGAGTGCAGGCGTCTTTGATGCCAATAATTTGAATGTGTACATGCAAAACGAAAATTTTGAGGGAATTAATATCTTTAAATATGGCGCCGGAAATGTCCCGTTTATTGCAGGGCACAAGTACACCGTAACAGGCCAGTTAAAGCAGTACAATGGCCTTACCGAACTGGTGCCGATTAATGCCCAAACCGATATTGTGGACAATGGCGAGGCTACCATGCCCGAGCCTTTGGAAGTAACCATTGCCACTATTTTAAGCGCTCCGGAAAGTCTGGAAGGTTTGTTGCTAAAAGTGGTCAATGCAGATACGGTTACGGGGACAGCAGCCTGGCCCGATAGCGGCAAGGATGCCAACTTAACCATTACCGACGACAACGGTACATCGCAAATAACCTTGCGCATCGACAAAGATACCAATATCGACGGAACGCCTCAGCCGACCTGGCCGCAAACAGTTATTGGCATTTTGTCTCAATACGATCGCGATAAGCCGTACACAGCCGGCTACCAGATTATTCCGCGTTCGCTTAACGATTTATCCGGTGCTACAGCCATCGAGTACGCGGCCGACGGCATTTTACCTGAGAATTTACGCCTCGATCCGGCCTATCCCAATCCGTTCAATCCTTCAACTACCTTACAGTTTGCCATTCCGGCAAATGCCCGGCAGGCAAGTGTGGAATTGAGCATTTACAACATTCTGGGCCAAAAGATTCGTACATTAATTGGCGGTAAAAATCTCAAACCAGGATTGTACAAAATGCGTTGGTTCGGCCGCAACGACTACGGCAAAAGCGTACCGACTGGTGTCTACTTTGCCGTTCTGAAAGTAGGCCGGCAAATGAAAACAGAGAAATTAATCCTTATTAAATAAACGTGTTCCGTACCGTGGAACGGTCCAAAAGGTTACGTAACAACAACGTGTGAGTCGAAAAAATCGTGGTGTGAAAATGCCGCAAAATCATGAGACCCCTGTTGCCAAAAGCAGCAGGGCGTCTTTTTGAGTAATCATCGAAGGAGTTCATCCGAATGAATCGAATTTTGTTTATTTTGCTACTCCCTTTAGTCTTGCTGGCACAAAGCCATTTGCTGATTACAGAGGTGTTCATCCCACCTTCATCCGAGGCCCAAAAGGCTTTTGTGGAAATTGCCAACGAAACCGCCCAGCCTGTCGAATTGGGAGAGCGTTATTTAGCCAATTACAATACCTATTACCAAATTGTGACCGACACCTACCCGGTTACGGCCTCGTTCTTTGTCGCGCGTTTTCCGTCGGGAACCATTCAGCCCGGCGAAGTAAAAGTAGTGGCTTTGGATGGAGCCGGGTATTTTAATGCGTTTGGCAAACATGCGGATTTTGAAATTAAGGGTACGGATGAAAACACGCCGGACATGCAGGTAGTGCGTGCAGGCGACAATCCCGGTTTTGAAACGATTAAAGGCATGGTCGTTCTGTTTCAATGGGATGGGCAGAGTGATCTGGTAAAAGATGTGGACTATTTGCCCTGGGGATTGGTTGCCTTTAACAGCGTTTGGATGGACAAAAGCGGAGTGCAAATCGATGGCCCGGATGCCGACGCTACGGCCTCGGCCTATGCGAACGATCTGGCCACATCGCAGCAGAAGGCCTGGTCAAACATTCCTTCTGGGGAAAGCCTGCAACGCAACGGAACGGAAGAAATTGACGAAGTGTCCAGCGGAGGCAACGGAATTACCGGACACAATGAGGCAACCGAAAACTGGCAACAAAGTTTTAAAACGGCCCCGCCTACGCCCGGTAGCTTTAGCCTGGTTGCGGGCGATGGCAGCGGGAGTGCGACGATTGCTCCCGATACGGTGGATGCCCGTACCACGCACGATTTTGTTCTTTCCTTTTCTACCGACGAGGCCTACGTTCTCACCACCATTCAGATCGACGTCCCGCAAGGTTTCTTCTGGTCGCAACTGACAGCCGATGTTGAACTGCAAGGCGATGCCTTTGCCTCGGCGCAGGTGGCGGTCGATCAAAATACCATTACCATCACCCAGGCCTCTTTAACTGCCCAGCAAACGGGCAGTGTAACGATTAAAGCACTACAGGCTCCGGCAACAGAAGGACGTTATGTGTTTCCGGTACAAACGGCAACGGCAAATGGCACCTTAACGCCCATCGGCGTTTTCCCCGCGGTTCAGGTAATCAAACGTTTAAGCATTGCGGACATTCAGAATAATGTGAACGACTACATTGGCAAACAAGTAACCATCGAGGCCGTAGTAACCGTAGGGGTGAATGTTTTGCGTAACGACCGTACCAGCGCTTACGTGCAGGACGAATCGGGACGAGGCATTAATTTGAGCGATCAAAGTACCAATTATCCCGAATTGGTACGCGGTAATCGTTTGCGCATTACGGGAACCGTTTCGGAATACAAGGGAAAATACGACGATGTGACGACACAAATCGAGAATTTTACGTTAACGGTACTTTCTACCGGAAACGAGGTGCCGGCCGTACCCCTGTTAACTTGTGCCGGTGCAGGGAACATAGACCTTGAAGGAACCTTTGTCGAAACCGCCGGAGTGATTACCGATAAGGCCGAAGGCGTCGGCGGCGGCACCAACATGACCATTCAAGACGCCAGCGGCGTACTGGCTTTGCGCATCTGGGATACGGCCGGGCTGGATCTTTCGGGGTTTGCCGTAGGCGATACCATTCGCGTCCGCGGGGTGATTAGCAGCTACCGCCTTGCGCCGCAACTTTTGGTCTGCTACCAGCAAGACATCTTTAAATCGTCGCTGCCCAAAACGGTTGCCGGAACCGGTCAGGTTTCGGTACAGCCCGACAGTGTGGGCAAAGGCGAAACGGTAGCGCTGAACTTTACTGTAAAGGGAACATTACCCGATACTCTGGGCCGTTTGACTTTAACCGTTCCCGCGAATTGGGGCTGGACACAAAATGCTGCAGATGTGCAGGTGAGCGAAGCCTTTGCCGGTTTGACCCCTGCGGTAGACGGAAATACCATTACCCTCGAAGGCTTTGCGCTAACCGATCTTAACACCGGATCAATTACGGTGAATAATTTGCAAAGTCCGAATGCCGACACGACCTCGGTGTTTCTCGTAAAAACGGCACCGCCCGGCGGGCTGGTTGCCCCCGTTAGTGCTTCGCCCGTGGTGCTGGTGGGTAAGGGCACCAATCGTGCCTTCATTTCTGTTAGCGAGGCGCGCACGCGTTCCATTGGAAGCACAGTTACCGTGCGCGGTGTGGTTACCCTGGGTGCAGGCATCCTGCGTACGAACTTTACCGACGCTTACATTCAGGATGAAAGCGGTGCCGGGATTAACATCTATTTACCCGGGAATCTGGACACCCGTTTAAAACGCGGACGTCTGGTTCTGGTAACCGGTACGCTCAAAGAATATCAGGGCAAGTTAGAGTTGCAGGAAAGCGATTTGGTCGTCTTGCGCGAAAATCAGCAAATTCCGGCGGTTAAAACCATGAGCACGTTCGATATTTCTACGGCCCGTAACGAAGGAAGCTTTGTGGAAACAAAGGGGCTTGTCTCGAACATTAGCGTTGCCGGTGGAGGAACCACGCTGTACATCAACGACGGGAGCGGAGAAGTGGGTGTGCGCATCTGGGATACGGCCGGCCTCGATTTAAGTGGCTTTCAGATTGGTGATTACATTGTGGCCCGCGGTGTTGTGGGAATTTACAACGGCGTGGGACAATTGCTGGTAGGGTATCAGGAAGACATCTTTAAACTGGAACAAAAAGAAGGGCAAATAAGCTTAAAAGTACCCAACAAACCGTTTGTGCCGGATGAAGGCGAAAAACTGCCAATCGAATACAGCGCAGGCACGGTGCATTCTCACGTTACTTTGCGTTTGTTCGATATGAGCGGCCGCATGATTACCACCCTGTTTGACGGGACGGGGCTCCCGTTCCCGGTTGTTAAGCAGTGGGATGGCCGGGACCAGCTTGGAGAATTGGTACCTCTGGGCACCTACATTTGCCATCTGGAGGTGGTTAACAACAATACCGGAAAACGAACTGTAAAAATTGCGCCCATTGTGGTCGGAACGATTTTAAAATAAAGAAAAGGCAAGGCAATGCGACAAGTAATTAAAATTTTCATGCTTCTTTTAATAATGGCCTTTTACGGTGCGCAGGCCGGCGTTTTCGATGGCCGCTATCCTTCGGCACAAGCCACGGGAATGGGCAATGCCGTGGTGGCCAGCAATGCGGATGTCTGGGCACCTTATTACAACCCCGCAGGTTTGGCTTCGTTGCACACCTATCAAATTGCCTCTTCGGTGCAGCGGCCCTTTAACCAAACTTTTCTGCAAAACACATTTTTCGGAGCATCCATGCCCCTGCCGGGGAAATATGGTACCATTGCCGTAAATTTTGAATTTTTCGGCGTAAAATATCAGGGTAACACATTGTCCCGGGAAAACACATTTACCTTTTCCCATGGCTTTTATTTGATGAACGATCTCCATTCCAGCCTGACTTTTGGTTACAATGTACGGTACTATTACTGGGACTTGGGTGAGTCGATCGAAAATCGCAAATTGGGTGCCGCGGGAACTTTGGGTTTGGATGTGGGCTTGCAGGGCACATTGTACCATCGAATTTACGGTGGCGTTTTTGCCTACAACATTAATGCACCGTCGTTGGGTAAATATACCAAACACGATTTGCCACAGCGCATTGTTGCCGGCGTCGCTTACCGACCGATAACCGAGATCATTACTTCCATCAATCTGGATAAAACGGTGGGCTACGATACGCAGGTTCTGGGCGGCATTGAATTTCGTCCGGCTCCGTGGCTGGCTTTGCGTCTTGGCGCCGGTACCACGCCTAACCGAATTTCAGCCGGGCTGGGTTTAACCTACAAAGGCTTTACGCTGGATTATTCTTTTCAAAACCATCCGGTGTTGCCGGAAACCCACAAAATCGGGTTGATGTACAACTTCGGACAATAACGGATTTAACGGACATGAAATTACGAAAGTTAACAATGATACATTGGCTAAAACCTTATCGGGTCACCACCGCCCTGCAGCAAAAGCGAATGAAATTCCTGGGGATTTTGCTTGGGAGCGTGCTTGCATTGCAGGCGGGTGTTTTTGCACCGCTCTGGGCGCAAGCGAGTCAACCGTTGGATGTGAATCGAGCCAGTTACGAACAAATTCGCTCTTTGCCCATATCCGAGGAAATGGCCCGCAAGCTGTACGATTACATCCATTTCGACCAATACCTGACCAGTATTTACCAACTGTGGGACATTCCCGGAATGGATGTTCCGACATTTAATCGCTTAAAGAAAAGCATTAAAGTGGTTCCGGTTAAAGAACAATCCAAAGTGCAGGAGAGAATCGAACAGATTTACTACCGTCTGGAACGCTGGTCATCCAGCGAGGGCATTAACAGCGACTTTGTGGATTTGTGGATCGAAAAGGCACTGGAACCGGTGAACATTAACACCATCTCCTACGAAGATCTGGTCAATTTGCAGAACGTCTCTCCTGTAGATGCCGTGGCCATTTTGCGCCAGCGCAGCATTATTCATTGGTTTCGCAACAGTCGCGACCTGCGCTACACCCCCGGCTTGTCCAATTACGCGTATCGGAGTGTGCGCAATTTTGTGCAGTATTCCGATGAATCGATGGGCAATTGGCATGGCAGCATTTTGATGCGGGCCGACAACACGCCCTTTATGTCCAAAGATGCCGAACAAGCCTCGCAGGCCCAGAACCTGGATTTCTTGCAGAATCGCTTTTCCAGTGTAAATCAGTGGCCGGCCATGTATTACAAAATGCGCTTCAACAAAGGCGATAAAATCGAATTAGGCCTGGCCTATGTGCGCACACTGGGCGAGCCCATGCACTATGCCTTGACCGATCCCTTCCACTGGCCGGAAATGAAATATCATGTGACGTTTAAAAATTTGCGCTGGAAAGATGTGATTCTGAAAAAACTGGTGCTCGGTTATTACAAGGTTTCGTTCGGGCAGGGCGTGGTAATGGAAAATACCGATTTTTTCATGCCACGTAAGTCGGGTTACGGATTCCGCAAACGGTTTAACGGAATTTCCGGTGACCTTTCACGCAGCAGGGAGTTTACCTTGCGCGGGCTGGCTTTTGAACTGAACTACCACAATTTGCGGGGCATCGGATTTGTTTCCTATCATCCCCGTGATGCGATTTTGAATCGCAAATTGTACGATGGTAAGCATTCGTTTAACCAATTTATTGTCTTGAACCAGCGGGTAACGTACACACCGGGTGATTCGCTACGTGGCCCGGAACATGACGATCTGAGCTGGTTAAACGCCGTTAACGAGCTGACCTACGGAAGCCATTTGCAGTACACCTTTGCTCCGGGAACGTTTGTGGGAATTAGCTATTACGAGAGCGCTTACGATCGTTATTTGGACCCCGATCCCTACGAGGTGGTTGGCGTTGACTACAAAGGGCGTCAGAATTGGGACTTGCGCCAGACGACCGCCGATGCGGAAATTAAACAAAGCTACGGCGGAGCGGTAGCCCGCGGAGATAACCCTTTTTGGAGCCAGGCCGTTTCTTTCCGTCGGGTTTACGGGTTTAATTACCAGACTGTCTGGAAAAACATTGCCATTCAGGGAGAATACGGAATTCTGGACAAGAGCCGTTCCGGCTTTAAATTGGGAGCCGGCCCTCGCGCTTTTGTAACATCCATTTACTGGCAGGAAGAAACGTTCAATATTTTGGCTTTGTACCGCAATTACGATTTGGGCTTTGACAATCCCTACCAACGATCGTTTTCCAATTATCAGCGCTACAAGGGGACTATTTACGAACGCTATTACTATTTGCAATCGCCTTTATACGGGGAATTGTACCAGAACAATCCGCAACCGCAAGCCGAAGAAGGATTCTTTTTGAGCACCTATTACCAGATGTTCCGTCAGTTGACCTTTCGCATGGATTACGATAATTGGATGCGCAAGTCCGACCGGGCCAAACATTACCGTTTGGTGGGCACGGTGAATTATCGGCCGGTTTACCCCTTAACCATTCAATTGCGCCACAAATGGCAGGCCCGCGAAGAGCAGAACGCTGCAACTTCGAACCGCTATTACAAAAACTACGAATTTCGGGGAAGAGTGCGCTTCCGGCTTTCGGGATATGATGCCCTTGATCTGCTCTATTCCAATTCCAAGCTTGTGGTGCATCCGCGGCCCAGAGTGTTTGGCGATATTGTTCTGGAAGGCGATGCCATTGCCGCAAATTATTCCCATAATTTCAATCGCTATTTCCGCATTAGTGGAATGCTGGCCTATTACAAAGGATTCTTGTGGAATTTTGAAGATACCCAGTTCATGGTCATGGACAGCCGGAGAGGCGCTTTTCGCTATTGGCTCTCGGTCTATTCGCGGTTAACTACAAATTTGTCGGTGCGGTTAAAATATACGGCCGATCATCACAAGCCGATCAACAATATTCGCTTTGAACCGTACCCGAGTACGCTTCAGCAAAATCCCGGAAAGATGTTTTCCGCGCCGTGGCTTCGTCCGCAGCAGCAAATGTTTTATTTGGAATTAAACTACAATTTTTAATAGAGGCAAAGAATGAGAATCATCCGTTTATTCATCGCAGTGAGTGTTTTGGCCGTTTCGGCATTTGCCCAGTTGGGCAATTTAAATTTTGACAAAATGCGCTACGGAGAAGAGAATTTTTCCTATTCCGCACGCATGCTGGGTTTGGCCGGTAGTGGAATGGCTTTGCAGGGCGCCCTGGGGCAAACCGTTGCCAATCCTGCATTGGCCGTGACAACGCAAAAAGGTCTAACGCTCCAGGCCGGATTTGCGCTCAACAAGTCGGTAGAAAATCGAGAATATCCCTATTACGATTCTTTTGTGGGATTTAACGATTATGGTTCTTACGCATACAACAACAACTGGTATTACGGGGGCTATTTTCATGCGCGCTACCTTCTGCCAAAGGTGTTGGGCAATCCGTTGGCGGTGCAAGCCGGTTGGCAGCCCTTTCGCGATTTTCGCTATGATTACGTGGAAGAAGTGCGCGATCCCGTAGACAAAACAGACAAACTTTTGGGCTATAACTGGCTAAAAGAAGATGGCCTTTTGCAAATGGGTTACGCCGGGATTGCCTACCGGGTTCTCCCCAAATTAAGTGTGGGGATTTCTGTGGGCTTTTTGATGGGCGACATCGATTCCACACGCCACACCGAGCCTAAGGTTGGCGAAGGTGTATACCCCCGCCTGGATGAAACCCGCTCCCGTACTTTAAACGGAACGCCTTTTTTGTTTAATGCAGGGTTGCACTATCAGCTGTCGGAACGGATGGCCCTGGCTTTTGCCTTTCGTGCGCCGTATGAAATACGTTTTGACGCCAGCGTAAAAAAGAACGACGGAAATATCGTGAAATTTACGGAAACCATCACCTATCCCACACGTCTGGGGCTTGGAGTGGACTATCGCTTCCAGAACATATTACAGGCCCGGGTTTTTGCGGATTTTTACTACGAATTCTGGAGTAACTTTTCGGATTCTCGTTTGAACACCGGGAATTATCGGGATATTTACATAATTCGTACCGGTGTGGAGCATATTTTCTTCGACACACTGCCTTTTCGCATCGGTTTTGCTTTTAATCCCCTGCCCCAGAACAGGGATTTGACGCGAACGCTGATTACCATAGGGACAGGCTGGCAGGCAGGAGCCCTTCGGATTGATGCGGCGGCCGGGCTGACCAATCAACAGTATTTTCAAAACGATATTTTCCCGAATTCGTTGTTTGGGCTGTCCAACCGAACCGATATGGATCGGGTAACCTGGACGCAATATTTTCTGCGTCTCGATTTTCGCTATGCCTTGTTTAAGTAGGGCGTGTGCAACGGATTGATTTAAACAATAGGAAATAAAGGATGATTAAACGATTCATAGCCTTTGGTGTGCTGGCACTTTTGGCCATCCAGTTAAAGGCGCAGAACCCGACAAAACGGATTTATGTTTTTTTTACCAATGATATTTACGGGCAAATTGGCGAACAAAAGGCACGCTTTTTGAACCCGAATTTTCCTCCGGTGTTGGGGGGCGGCGCTTCGGCTGCAACGGTGATCAATAAAATACGGCGTCAGGCCGCACAAACCGGGGATGTGGTTTTGCTGCTGGACGCAGGCGATATTTTGAGCGACCGTTCCGACCTGGTGCGTAATTCAAAGGGTAAGGCCATTATCGATTATATGAATGAAATTGGTTACGATGCGTTTGCCCCGGGAATCATGGATTTTGATGTGATGGGCAAGGCATTTCTCAATTTGGCGCCACTGGCGCGTTTCCCGTTTTTGTCAGCGAATTTAGCCGCAGACGATACCATCTCTTTACCGCAAAATTTAAAGCCTTTTGTTATTCTGGAGAGGCAGGGAATCAAAATTGGCATTTTGGGCATCACCAGTCAGGCCACGGAATTTATCGACGATGCGCAAAAAATTCGCGGATTGCACTTTTTGAAGGAACGCGACGCCGCCCAAAAAACGGTCGATTTTTTGCGGGCACAAAAGTGTGATTTGGTGATTGCGCTGTCCAATTTGGGGTTACCCTACGATGCCCAGGAATATTACCCCATCATCCAGGACATGGAACGGCAGAAAATTGTTAAACGCTCTTTTTTGAATTCGATGGAGTTGGCCCATTTTGTTAAGGGCATCGATTTGATTTTTTCCAGTCATGGGCGGCGCGGCTATCGCGAACCCTGGGAAGACCCGCTGACCCATACGTTGTGCTTCCAGAATTATTCATCCGGTGGAAACCTGGGAGTGGTAGTGCTTAAACTGGATGGTGAGAGCAAAGCACTTATCGGTTACGACTTTTTGAGCAGGGATGGCAGCCTTTTGCTGCTTACCGAAGATGAATTCTGGCCGGATGCACAAATGGCCGCTTTTATCGATAGCCTGCAGGTGGCCTATCACACCAATCCCAAAGAAATCATTGGGTACACGTTGGTTACTCTGGCGCGCAGTGCGCAGGGGGAATCGCCCCTGGGCGATTTAATGGCCGAGGCCATGCTGGAAGCCTCGGGTGCCGATTTTGCCTTTAACAATTACAACAGTATGCGGCAAACTATTCCCATTGGGCCCATAACGCGGCAGGACATTATTGATGCTTTCCCGTTTGCCAATAAAATTACAGTGGTTAAGGTGGACGGTGCGTTGTTAAAAAATTTGATCGAACGGAGTGTGGTGGGCAGCTACATGGGCGTTGCCATTGCCGGCGGGAAAGTGGTGTACGATCCCAAACGCCCTAACGGGAAGCGGGTCGTGCAATTCTTGGTGCGGGGTAAACCTCTGGATGAACAAAAAACGTATCGAGTTGCGGTTTCGGAATATTTGGCCGAGGGAAATTCGGGAATGGTGCCGTTAAGCTTTTTGCCGGAAAGTGCATTTGAACGGTTGAATGTGTTTGTGCGTGAGGCGGTAATAGACTACATTAAAAAACACAGCCCCATTAATATCGTGCCGGACGGGCGCTGGAAGCGAAAATAAAAAAGGCTTTTATATCCTAACCCAGAACATCCTGTTCATGATTAAATTCCCTTTTAGGGTTAAAATATAAAAGCCGTTTGCTATCTCTCTAATTGTACAATTAGGAGAGCGCGTCGTCTTTTATGCGAATATTGCTAACGACAAATAGCACTCCGATGAGCACCAGATGTACAATAACTAATGTTTCCATGATTCTCTCAATTTTGTAAATGCAAACTTCTGAAAATCGTCCATCGATCGATGTAATGACGAAAGTTTTTGATTTTAAAAGGCTCCTGGACTACTTCGGTTAAACCGTCGGTATCGCTTAAGTAGTTGGCCGCATGGTTGCTAATAAAAATTACCGGAATTTTGGCCGTAATCGGATCTTTGCGTAAGCGGCGGAAGAAATCTCTGGGGGAATTTTCCACAAAGGTTTCATCAACAATGATAACTTTCGGGCGCTGGAAATGGGCCTTGCGAAACAGATCGGAAATGTGATTGACACTCACGATCCGGTAATTGTAAATGCCCAGAATATCCTGTATTAATTTGGCCCGATAGGGATCTTGTTCGCAAACAAAGATCTTCATAATTAAACTCCTTTTAATAGCTTGGAACAGCTTCGGTTAAAATTCTTGCTTTTAAAGCAGAAGAAATGACATTAGGTAAAACATCCATGAGATCGTGCATGTTTTCCTTGTAAACCGTTAAGATGTCGTCATCCGAGAAAGCAATCTTAATCGAAAAATACCGGCGTCCTTGTTCATCTTGCAAAGATTCGATTTTAAATTGCCCATCAAGGATTTGATCAATCATCATAATTTAAGCTCCCGTCTTACTTTTTGCTAATAATACTTGCAAAGATAATGCCAATTTGTAACTTCTGTAAAATCAATGGGTAATGCAGGATGGGAGCTTTTGGTGTTTAATTCGTTTATTTTCAACGAATTAAAAAAGTACGATATTTGAAAATTGTATTTTTTACAACTTTGAAAAACCAGGAATTGTAAAAAATACAATTGCCGTAAGGTTAAAATTTAAAATATTTACTTTTCCATAGCCTCTTTGTCTTTTAAACGATTCATTAAAGTTCGATAGTTTATTTTTAAAAATTCACAGGCGGCTTTTTTGTTTCTGCCCACGTGGTCGTAAACCATCTTTACGTAAAGCCGGGTCATTTCGTCCAGAGAAAGACGGTTGGTTAGTGCATTCTGGAGAATAGGATTTTCTTGTTCTACCAGTTCGTCGGGAACGTCTTTCAGGGTAAGCACCTGCGGATTTAGAACCAGCATGCGAATGAGGATATTTTTAAGCTGCCGTACGTTGCCGCGCCATTCCAGACGGGAAAAATAAGAAATTAGCGAGGGATCGATGCTGGGAACAGGGATTTTGTTTTCGCGGCAGTAAGATTCCACGATGTAATTGATCAAAGCGGGAATATCATCCGGGCGTTCACGCAATGGCGGAATGTGAATGGGGATGACATTCAGACGATAAAAAAGGTCTTCGCGGAATTTGCCGGCTTTTACTTCGTCGATTAGCGAGCGATTGGTAGCGGTAATCAAACGGAAGTCGGCGGTTACTTCTTTTGTGCCTCCAAGCCGGTAAAATTTTTTTTCCTGAAGCACGCGGAGTAATTTTGCCTGAATGGACGGAGGCAGATCACCAATTTCGTCCAGAAAAATGGTGCCGCCGTTAGCCAGTTCCAGTTTCCCTTTCATTAAATCCTGAGCACCGGTAAAGGCGCCTTTTTCATGGCCGAACAATTCGTTTTCCAGAAGTGTCTCCGGAAGCGCCGCGGCATTAATGGCAATAAAGGGCTTTTGGGCGACTTTGCTGCGTTTGTGGATGTGCCGGGCAATCACTTCTTTGCCCACACCCGATTCGCCGGTGATGAGTACCGGTTCCAGGGTGTCGCGGATTTGCTCGATCAGGTTCAGGATTTTTTGCATTTGTTTGCTTACGGCGACGATACCCTCAAACACCAGTTTTTCGTTCAGCTTGCGGCGTAAAGCGCGATTTTCCCGTTCCAGAGCCTGCATTTGCAATGCCCGGCGGACCATGAGTGGCAATTCGTCTTTGATGTTCTCGGATTTGAAGAAGTAAGAAGAAGCGCCGCGCTTTTGGGCCTCCAGAGCGTGCTGGTGATCCTGCGACGAAGTGATGACGATAATTTTGGCATCGCTGCCTTGAGAGACAAAAAAATCCAACAGGGCCAGCCCCTGTTCAATTTTGGGGAGTCCCAGGTCGAGCAAAATAATATCGGGAAGGAAGCGGATGAAAGCCTGTTTGGCCTTTTCCACGTTGGGCGCAAATTCGAAAAGATAGTCTTTGCCTAACCACTTTTTAAAGCTTTGCTGCCAGATTAAATTGTCTTCGACAATTAAAACTTTGTACTTATTTTTCATCTGCTTTAAATCCGGGCAAGATTAGATTTACCGAACAACCACTTCCTTGTGAAGAATGAATTTCCAAAAAACCGTGGTGTGCTTCCAGAATTTTTTGTGCGATGGACAATCCGAAGCCGCTATGGCCTTTCTCTTTCCATGTCGTAAAATAGGGGGCGGTTACCCATTCCAAAAAATCCGGAAGTATTCCGACGCCATTATCTATTATCGAAATGATTAGCCATTCTTTTAGTGCTAATTGTGCGGGGCCGTGCTGGGTTTTTATTTCGATCCGAATTTTGCTTAGATCGCCGGATGTAGCCTGCAAGGCGTTGTCGAGAATTTCTCCCATGGCCTGATCCAGCAATTCCAGGTCGGCGGTTAAGGGCACAGACGGATCTACGTTCCGATAATGGATTTTGAGTGTTTCCTGCGCGATTCCGCGCTTCTGCAAAAAAGCCTCCAGAAAATCGCTCAGAGCCACGGAAGTGGGAAAGAGCTCCAGTTCCCTCTGGTAGAACAGCAGACGTTTGTTCAACCGCTTTTGGTAGGCAATGCGTTCTTGCAAAGTGGCCCGATCGACTTGCGGGTTCTGGAACAGATTGATTAACGATTCCACATCGTGCAGAAGCTGTGAGAACTGGTTGCCGTAGTTTATGCGCTGCTCGCTTAGCAGCGCTCCGGCCAAAGCCTGCCCCATTTCGTGCAATTGCTGCCACACCTGCAAAAGTTCTTTTACTTCGGGGGAGAAGGTCTCCGAAGACAACAAAAGATAAGCATATCCGTCATCCGACAAGGCATCCAGCCAAAAACTAATCCAGTGCTTTAAGGTTTTCGGGTCGTTTAAATCGGGAAGTTGGTTCTCTTGAACCGTGGTGAAAAGTAGGGTAAAGGGAACCGTGCCCGGCTGGTATTTGAACAAA
Source organism: uncultured Caldithrix sp. (assembly GCA_964468415.1). Classification (GTDB taxonomy): domain Bacteria; phylum Calditrichota; class Calditrichia; order Calditrichales; family Calditrichaceae; genus Caldithrix. Next base: position 12,803 of record CAYXUS010000104.1, on the reverse strand, counting down.
AGCCAGCGGGAAGCTGGCTGCAATTCGCTGGCGGCCTGGGCTGTGGCCTTCGCCAGATCGTCGGCCGACCGCAAAACGTCCAGATTTTTTTTGATACGTTGCAAATTAGTCATGTTCGTTATCTTTGGCCTGTTCCCAATGGCGATCCAATTCGGACAGGGAGGCACGTTTCATCGCGTCCACGTCGTTGTCGTACTGCCTTTCGATGTGTTCGAAACGCCGAATAAATTTTTGATTGGTCTTTCGCAAGGCGTCCTCGGCATTCACATGTAAAAATCGCCCTAAATTGACCAAAGCAAAAAGTAAATCGCCGAATTCGTTTTCAATTTCCTTTTGATTCCCCTGTTTGATGGCGGACTGAAGTTCGTCCCATTCCTCTTTGACTTTCTCGTACACCGGCTCGATCGATTCCCATTCAAAACCAACCGTAGCGGCTTTTTCTTGCAAACGCTGAGCCTGCATCAAAGCCGGTGCGGCTTTGGGAATGCCACTGAGCAGCGAAGTCCGGGCTTCGTCTTTGACTTTAGATTGTTCCCAGTTTTCCTGCACCTCCTTGGCATCCTTCAGATCCTTATCGCCAAATACGTGGGGATGACGTCGAATTAATTTTCGGGAAATATGGGTAACAACTTGTTGAAAGTCAAATCGTTTTTCTTCGTCTCCTAATTGACTGTGAAAAACCACCTGCAGTAGTAAATCGCCCAATTCTTCGGCCAGCTTGTCGTATTGCCCCTGATCAATGGTCTCCAGCACTTCGTAAGTTTCTTCGAGCAAATAAGGCTTAAGGCTCTGGTGAGTTTGCTTGGCATCCCAGGGGCAATCTTTGCGCAGGCGTCGCATGATGTGCAAAAGATCGTCGATGGTGTATTGTGTTTTTTCCATTAGTTCTTTATCAGTCATTTCCCCAATCCAGACATGTGGTTTCTACTTGTGCAACAGCTTCGATTTTAGCAGAGATCCGATCTCCCGGCACCAACGGGCCCACCCCGGACGGGGTGCCGGTCAGGAGAATGTCCCCTTCTTCCAGGGGGAAAAAGCGGCTGGCATAGGCAATAAGTTCGGGAATGGTAAAAAGCATTTGATTTGTGTTGCCATTTTGGCGCAAAGTTTGGTTAATCGACAGGGTAAGCTCCAGATTCTGCGGATTGGCAACATGTTCTGCCGGGACAAAGTCAGAAACCGGGCATGCGCCGCGAAATCCCTTGGCAACGGCCCAGGGATGTCCCTTTTCTTTGGCCTTGCGTTGCACATCGCGCAGCGTTAAATCCAGCGCCAGGGCGTAACCTCCGACATGCCGAAAGGCCTGATCGGCAGGAATGTGAAAGCCTGCTCTGCCGATTAAAACCGCCAGTTCAATTTCGTGGTGCACGGCACCATAGGCGGTAGGAATGCGAATCGGTTGATTAATGGATGCCAGGGCGGAATTGGGCTTTAAGAACAGCACCGGATCGGCGGTGCGTTGGGAACGCATTTCCGCAATGTGCTCGGAATAATTGAGCCCGACGCCGATAATCTTGGATGGGGTGAAAATTTTGCCGTCCGTGCGCTTTACGCTGTTCACGCTTCCTCCTTTAAAATTCGGTACAGTTTGATTTTTCCACGAATGATGTCTTGCTTTTTTACCTCTTCAATGGATCGCAATACATCGGCCTCTTTGGCGTAGTCGATTAAAATGTGCACGTAGCCGATGGTGTTGGAATTTGTGCTGTGCACCTCGGCATGGGCCGAAGCAATATTGATTTTGTGTTTGCCAAAAACCGTGGTAATCAGGCCGATTACGCCGGGTTTGTCCAAACAAGGAAATTGCACGTAATAGGCCGATTCGATCTCTTCGATGGGAACCAGTTTCTGGGTTTCGCGATGGGGCAGGTAAGTGTCCATGCGCGAGGGAGAGTAACGAATGAGATTGCCCAGATAGACCAGATCGCGTAAAATGATGCTGCTGGTGGCTTCGATGCCCACACCCCGTCCAAAGACCATATAATTTCCGATAAGATCGGTGTCGATGAGAAAGGCATTGAATTCGCCGCGCACCAGTGCCAGCGGGTGGTTTTTGGGTACCAAAGTCGGATGTACGCGAATTTCGAATTTGTCTCCGTGGTTTTTAATAATGGCTAACAATTTGAAAACATAGCCGAAGTCGTCGGCCGATTTAATGTCGAATTCGGAAATGTCCGAAATTCCTTCGGCGTAAATGTGCAGGAAATTAACACTGATTCCAAATGCGGCGGCAGCCAGAATAGCAATTTTCTGGGCGGCATCGGAGCCCTCGTAATCGATGATGGAAAGGCTTTCGCCTAATTTGATGATTTCTTTGGATTTTAACGCCTCTTGCAGAGAAATTTTCTGCTCGGTCATTTTGGTGAGAATCAGGTTGGACGAACCGCTGACGATGCCCACCATCGCCTTGATTTTGTTGGCTAACAAGTCGCGTTGCAAGGTGCTAATAATCGGTACACCGCCGCCCAGCGAGGGCTCTGGTTGAATGTACACACGGTTCTGGTTGGAAATATCGGTGAGCTCTTCCATTTTGGAAGCCAGCATCATGCGATTGGCCGAGATGAGATGGATTTTGCGCTGAATGAGCTGCTTGATGATGGAGAAGGTAGGCTCGATGCCCCCAATCGCGTCGATGGCAATGGTTACTTCCGGGTCGTTCAGGATGTCTTGAATGTCGGTGGTAATCAATCCGGGCGCGACAAAATCGGGACGTTTGAATTGGGTGTGTTTGACCAGAATGTGCTTTAAATTCAAATGGAAGCCTGTTTTCTCCAGAATTTCGTCTTTCTTTTGCATCCACAATTTGTAAAATCCCTGCCCCAATTTACCGAGGCCCAACAGAGCAAAATGGATTTCTTTTTTTCTGGGCATGTGTATCTCCAGAGCTACTTTTGCGGTTTGGTTGTCGAAACAACTATTTTATAAATTCCTTGCTGACGAAGCAAATCCATGACGTGGATGACCAAACCGTGGTGCACGGCCTCGTCGGCCTTTAAAACAATGCTTTGATCCTTTTGCAGGTTTGCCAGCTTTTTGATTTCGGCTTTCAAATTGTTGAGCGAAACGATGTTGTCATTCAAAAAAATATTACCTTCTTTATCGATGTAAATGATGATTTTTTGCGTGGTGTGCGCCCTGGAACTAATGGCTTTGGGCAAATCCAATTCAATGCCCGGCTGTTCGAGAAAAGTGGACGACACCGAAAAGAAGATGATCAGAATAAAAAGTACATCGATAAGCGGCGTTAAGTTAATGTTGAGCTTTCGCTTTTCTTTGGTCAAAAGTTTCATGAGCTTGCTCTTCTTTCCTTAAGTTTACGCTTCGACGGCTTCGTCGGCCGGAAGGGCTTTTTTGCGAATGTGAAAAATTTTGTCCACCAGCTCATTGGTGTATTTTTCAATATCCAGAATAAAGTTGTCGGCTTTTTGCGAAAAGTAATAGTAGAATAGCAAAGTGGGAATGGCAATAAACAGACCGGTAACGGTGGTGATGAGGGCCTGAGAAATACCTCCCGAAAGCGCAGCGGTTTGTCCCACCCCCTGCTCTTTGATCACCGCAAATACTTGCACCATGCCCAACACGGTGCCCAGCAAACCCATTAAGGGCGAAACGGCAGCTACGGCTTCCAAAGCGACCAAATTGCGTTGCAGCGTGCGGATTTCTTGCCTTCCCTGATCTTCCAGCACTTCCCGAATTTCCGGGCGTTCCATGTCATGGTGATCTAATACCGTGCGAATGATATTGGGCAGAGGCCCCTGATATTTTTGGCAAATATTACGGGCAAGATCGATATCTTTGAACGAAGAAAAATTGTCTACTACCGAGATGATTTCCGGGATCAAAATCTTTTTCTTGCGTAGTGAAATAAAGCGTTCGATAATTAAAGCCACGGCAATAAGCGAGGTTAATGCCAACGGGTACATCATGATACCACCGTGCTGGAAAAATTCTAACATGGTTATCTCCCTTGTCTTAAATCCGGATAGATGAGTTTTGCAGTAATAGTTAAATCTTTTTCAGGAAAGTCCTGAGGCAAAGGTAAAAATGGGAATAAGGCCTTAATGGCTTCGGTGCTGGAAAGCTGCAGCGATTTGTGCCCCACTTGTTTCAGAACTTCCAGATGAGTCATGTGCCCTTTCCGGTCGATAGTAAAGCGTACCACCGTGTAGCCGTGGATTAATCCCAATTGGTAATAGGCCGGTGGGGCGAACCAAACCTGGTACAATTTATGTTTTAAGGCATTGACGTAAGGCGCCCATTCCCATTTGTAGGTACTCAGGGAAATTGCGCCCAAATCTTCGACGGAAAAATCTTTTTGCTGCATCATTTGGTTGGCACCCGGAGTGGGTGTGGATTGCAGTTGCGCTTTTTTCCGGCGACGTTCTTCGGTGGGAGAAGTATTCTCTGCCAAATGCTCGCCCAGCAGCGCTTCTTTTGTGAATGGCTTGCTCGTAGGAGAAGAAAACGATTTGAAACTGGGGGCCGGAGAAAAATCGCGGATGGGCGCGTTGCCATCGCTTTTTGGGGTAGCACCAATGGCCTTGCCTGCCTCGGGATTTTTCGCTCGGGAATTTTTGTCGGAAAGCAGATCGGTTTTTTGAGGCACTTCGTTATTTTCATTAATGTTTTCGACAATTTTCCACTCTTTGGTCTTTGGCTCGGGTTTGTTTTCCGGAAAAACGATGGTGACCTGTTCCGGTTGTTCCTGAGCCACTTCTGTCAGATCGGGTGAAAGCAAGCCATTAAAATTAAGAAATAAGAAAAGCACCGCATGGAACAACAAGGAAAGCAAAAAGGCGATGACCAAAATGCGCTTGTTCTGATCGGCCCAAAATGAGCTGGTTTCTATTTTTGATTTTAATCGAATGACAAAACTCATCGGTTGTTCGCTCAAGAAATCGTTTACGTTAAAATAGTTAGTTGTGCCTTAAGGCTAATGCTTTCCCTCCATGCGCACAATGGGTAAAATCATCTCTTCCAACGAGATGCCCCCATGCTGGAAGCTGTCTTTGTAGTAATTCAGATATTTATTGTAATTTGTCGGATAAACAAAATAGTAATCTTCCTTGGCAAAAACATAGGTCGTGTTAAGCCCACGCTTGGGTAAGCGCCATTCTTTCGGATCTTTGATGAGTACGGCCTGCCGCGGATCGATCTTCAGGCTGCGTCCGTATTTGTAACGCAAATTGGTAGACGTTTCGCGATCGCCGATGACTTTGGTGCCTCGTAAACCGCGTACGCTGCCGTGATCGGAGGTTACGAAAATAAGGGCATCGGTTTTGGCCAGTTCGCGAAGAATAGAAAAAAGCGGCGAATGCTCGAACCAGGAACGGGTTAAGCTGCGAAAAGCCGATTCGTCCGGGGCAATCTCTTTCAGAATCGGCAAATCGGAACGGCTGTGGGCAATGATGTCAACGATGTTGACTACGATGGAAAGCAATTGGGCATCCATGTAGTTGTTTAAATTGCGTTCCAGTTTTCGCATGTCATCGCTGTTCATGATTTTAACGTACTTCAGCCGGTTTTTCAAATTCAGGCCGTGTCTTTGAAGTTGAATGTCCAACAATTCTTTTTCGTAGCGGTTCAGACTTTCGTCGTCTTCGTTTAAGGACCAGAGTTCCGGATAAAATTTTTCGATGTCTTCCGGGAAGAGACCGCTAAACAAAGCATTGCGTGAAAATGGCGTTGCCGTGGGCAAAATGGAATAGTAGTATTGGCGATCGATTTTGTACCAGTCGGAGAAATAAGGTTCCAGCGAAAGCCATTGGTCCAGCCGCAAACAGTCAATCACCAGAAAAACCACCTGCCGCCCCTCTTTTAAACGGGGGATGATGTAATTCGATACGATATCGGTGGAAAATACCGGACGCTGGGACGCATCTTTGGTGTGCACCCATCTTCCGTAATTCTTTTCTACGAATTTGCCGAATTCATTATTTGCTTCCCGACGATGATCATTCAGAATGCTGCGAAAATTCTGGTCGAGAATTGTGTCTAATTCCATGTCCATGCGAAAGAGTTTTAAGGCCAATTCGATCCATGCCTCGCTGGAGAGCGGATTCATCAAAGCCAGTGAAAGTTGGTTGAGCTCATTGGCATACTGCACACTGCGTTTTTCTTCGATAATGTTTTTGCGATCGAGAATTTTCTTGCAGGCCATTAAAATTTGGCTTGGGTTGACGGGCTTCGTCAAATAGTCGTCAATGCGCTGCCCGATGGCCTCTTCCATCAACGATTCTTCCTCGTTTTTTGTGATCATGATGACCGGCAGGTAAGGGTAGATGTCTTTTATTTCGTTTAGCGTGGTCAAGCCGTCTTTGCCCGGCATCATTTCGTCGATGAGTACCAGATCGAAATCCTGGTGTTTCACCTGATAAATTGCATCGTCGCCATTGGTGGCGGTAACTACCTGATAGCCCTTTTCCTGTAAAAACAGGATGTGGGCTTGTAAAAGCTCAATTTCATCGTCCACCCACAAAATTCGAGGCATAAACTCTCCTAAATTCTTAATTTGAGTTTATTACTTATTTTTCAATGACTTTGTTCCCGGACTTCCCATTTTACAGATCGGAGAATTTTCGTTGACGGATTACTTCGTACAAAACAATGGCCGCAGAGACGGAAGCATTTAATGAATTTACTTTTCCGAATTGGGGGATTTTGATCGAATGGGTACAATAGTGCAGCAAACTTTTGCGCACTCCTTTGCCTTCGCTGCCAATGATGAGTGCGGTTTTGTCGTTAAAGTTTGCCTGATACATCAACTGCTGTGCCGCGGGCATGGTGGCAAAAATCGAAAACGCCTTTTCCCGCAATTGAAGCAGCGTCTCTTCCAGAACGGGAGCAAGGTAGAAGTGTGTGTGAAACAGTGCTCCGGCCGAAGTTTTGGCAACCGTGGCATTGAGTGGCGCACTTCCCTTTTGGGGCAGCACAATGCAATCGACTCCGGTAATTTCTGCCGTGCGTAAAATGGCTCCCAGATTGTGCGGATCCTGAATTTGGTCGGCGATTAAAACTAACGGGTTTTGCTCGGTATTTACCAGGTGCTGCCACTGTGGTTCGTCCAGATAGGGCTGAAAGCGCACAAATGCCACGACCCCTTGGTGCACCACCGGGCCCACAAATTTTTGCAAAGCATTCTTGTCGATCGTTTTTACGGTAATGGAACGGTTCTCACAAATTTTACGAATGGAACCGATGGCTTTACCGCTGACGTTTTTTGCCAGATAAACGCCCAAAACCGGATGCCGGGAACGTAAGGCTTCCAGAACCGGTTGCCGTCCGTAGATGTACAAATTTTGACTCTGCAATATGCGTCCTTTTCATCTTTTATCAAAAGAACAATTTAATGGTAACGGCTGTGATTTGCAAAACGGAGAATTCCTTCTCCGGACGGAGGCGAGGGAAGGATGCCGTCGCATTTTTGAAAAGGCGCAAAGCGCCTTAAAAAAGGGTGCGCAGGCGTTGCCAAAATTGGAGATAGCCGCGGTTTATTCGCTCAGAACGGGCAGTGTCAGGTAGCTGGGGTAGCGCCGGGAGTAAAAGACCCGTTGTTCGGCCGGTTGGAAATCGGCATTTTCGGCCCGATAAATATTGGTAAATACCTGCGGATTACGATCAAACAGGGGGAACCAGCTGCTCTGAATCTGAATCATGATGCGGTGGCCGGGCAAAAAGGTGTGATACACATCCTGCATGGTCATTTTTAGAGTGGTGATTTTACCGGGCACCAGCGGCTCGGGCTTACTGAAGCTGTTTCGGAATTTGGCGCGTAAAATGTCGGCACGGAGCAGTTGCTGATAGCCCCCCATGCGTACTTTGCAGGGGTTGGGCGAAAAATCTTGCGCCGTGTCCGGGTAAACATCGATGAGTTTGACCACGAAATCGGCATCGCTGCCTGTACTGGAAACCGACAAATGCACGTCAACCGGCCCCGCCAGCGTGAGCGAATCGGTTAAAACCGATGAACGATAAACCAACACATCCGGCCGTCGTGCGGCAAAACGCTGGTCTTCTACCATGAATTCACGCCCCCAGCGGTTGGTAATGCGTTGGGTAAAAGGCACCGGTTTTGCGGGATCGCTAATGTACGCATCGTATGTGGAATCGTCGGATTGAGGGGAGGTAAAGGTCAATGTGTGTTGCGGCCTGAAATACAAGGCATGCGGTTGGAATTTGGGCGGCCAGTGGGCAAATTGCCGCCAGTGGCGTGCTCCCGTATCGAAGCACAAAGCTTCGGCAGACCGGTAACCGGGACGGTTTTTCAAATAAAACATGAAAAAGGGGAACAAAACCGAATCCTGAAAGAAATGGCTGGTTCTTTGACCGAAGCGGATGTCTCCCAGGCGATCACCGGCCGAACGTTGCCAGCCTCCGTGCGACCAGGGGCCCATTACGAGCGCATTCGTGCTGCCCGGATTTTGTCGCTCAATGGCTTTGTACGTATTTAATGTCCCGTAAAGGTCTTCGGCATCAAACCAACCGCCCACCACCAACACGGCAGGTTTAATGTGTTTTAGGTGAGGAAGAATGTTGCGTGCTTTCCAGAAAGCATCGTAGGTGTCATGGGCCATCAGGCTGTCCCAAAAAGCAATTTTATGGTGAAAGTAGTGCCGATTGGCATTGGGAAGCGCGCCCATTTCCAGAAAGAATTGGTAACCGTCCGGCGGCAATTTTACGATGGGTTTATTCCAGTGGTTAACCGGTTCCGGGCGGGGCACTCCGAAAACGGAGAAAAAATCAAAGGCCAAAAGAAGGGCAAAAGCGCCGTTGTGGTGCACATCGTCTCCAACGAACCAATTGGCAATGGGAGCCTGAGGCGAAGCGGCCTTTAAAGCCGGATGCGCATCGATAATAGACATGGATGTGTAAAATCCCGGATAGGAAATTCCCCAAACGCCAACTTTCCCGTTGTTGCGGGGCAGGTGACGGATTAACCATTCGATGGTGTCGTAGGTATCGGTGGTTTCGTCGGTTTGCCTGCCGTGTTTGTGGGGCAGGTAGGGCCGCATGTTGCAATAGGTGCCTTCGGACATAAAGCGCCCGCGCACATCCTGATAGACAAAAATAAATCCTTCTTCTTCGAATTTGTACGATGGCCCCAAATGCTTCTTGTAACGATCTTCGCCGTAAGGAGCCACGCTGTAGGGCGTCCGCTGGAGTAAAATCGGATAGGAGCGGGTTGTGTCTTTCGGCAAATAGACACTGGTAAAAAGGTGAACGCCGTCCCGCATGGGAATTCGGTATTCTTTTTTGATGTAGTGGGCTTTAACATCAAACGTGGTACTCTGGGCAAATGCCAGGTTAAAGAAGGCAACCAAAAACAAAAGCATAAAAAAACGACGCATGGCAGTTGATCCTTTCCAGTGGATTTCAGCGCCAATTAGCAAAAAAAACAGAAACGATGCAACCGTGTGCGCAAAAAAAAGATGAATCAGGAGAAATATTCCGGCAGGCTTTGGCGGTTATTTGTTTTTGTGGTATTTGGCCAGCACGCGTTCAATTTCCTGAAACAGTTCGTCGCTGCGGATAGGTTTGGAAACGTAGCCGTCCATTCCTGCGGCCAGGCAGCGTTCGGCATCGCCTTTCATGGCATGGGCCGTCAGAGCAATAATGGGAATGTGCGACCCGTTCGTTTCCTGTGCGCGGATGGCTTTGGTAGCCTGAATGCCGTCCATAACGGGCATTTGAACGTCCATCAGAATAACATCGTATTGCCTGGTTTTTAACTTTTCGAGAACTTCCTGTCCGTTCCCGGCAACTTCTACCCGGTTGCCGGCCTTTTCCAGAAGGCGAATGGCCAATTTCTGATTGACCGGGTTATCTTCCGCCACCAAAATATGGTAACGCGGATTGTTTTCCCGCACCGTGTATTGCGTTACCAAGGGAGGCTCTTTTTTTATTTTTTCTTTGATTTTGGAACGTCCCAGAGTCATTTGAATGGCGTTCATAAATTCAGAAAGTTTAACCGGCTTGGGCAGGTAGGCATCGATGCCAATGGCTTTGCATCGGTCGCTGTCGCCGCGTACGCCGCTGGAGGTAAGCATCATTATGGGAATGTGGCGCCATTTGGGATTCTGGCGAATTCTCTCGGCAACGGAAAAGCCGTCCATTTCGGGCATTTGCGAGTCGGTGACAATTAGATCGAACTGGGCCCCGTTTTCCAACTGCCGCAAGGCACTTGGGCCGTCTTCCACGGTAACCACGTGGGCACCGCTGCGTTCCAGAATATTGCGTAAGTGCTTACGATTAATGGGATTGTCGTCGATGACCAGAATGCGTTTGTCTTTAACATCTTCCCGTGCGGATTCCAGATGGGGATGTTCCGTACTATCGGCAGGTTGAAGCCGGATGGTAAAATAGAAAGACGAACCGGGCCCACCCTGCTTTTGATGGGGATAAGAGGAGGGGCTTTCCACCCATATTTCACCGTCCATTAATTTTACAAGGCGCATGGTAATAGCCAGACCCAGACCCGTGCCACCGTATTTGCGGGTGGTGGAAGAATCGGCCTGAACAAATGATTCGAAAATTTTTTCCTTTTTGTCTTCCGGAATGCCGATGCCTGTATCGTGTATTCCAACTTTCAGGCGAAGGTGCTCTTGCGTTTTTTCCAGCACTTCTACCTGCGTAACCACCTCTCCCTGATCCGTAAATTTAATGGCATTGTTAATCAGGTTGATTAAAATCTGGCGGATGCGTACGGGATCGCCTTTAACAAAGAAGGGGAGCTCGGGAGCAATGGTGTAAAGAAGATCGATTTTCTTTTCCTGAGCCCGGATGGACAAGGGGCGCATAACATCACCCAGCATGTCGTAAAAATTGAAGTCAATGTATTCCAGATCCATTTTGCCGGCTTCGATTTTCGAGAAATCCAAAATGTCATTGATCAAAGCAAGCAATGTGTCTGCCGAAGATTTGACGGTAAGCAAGTAATCTTTTTGTTCCGGGGTAAGCTGGGTATCTAACGCCAGCTCGGTCATGCCGATAATGCCGTTCATGGGGGTGCGAATTTCATGGCTCATGTTTGCCAAGAATTCGCTTTTCGCCTGATTGGCGGCTTCGACTTCTGCTTTGGCCTTTTCCAATTGAATGGTTTTGTTGCGCAGCTCGTAATTTTGCAACAGCATGCGCCAGTATTCCACGTTCAATTTTTTTACGACGTAACTCAAATAGATGTAAAAGACAAAAAAGAGAAATCCCCAGGCATAAAGCTGAGTGCCTCCGCGTAAAAAGGCAATGAAAAGAAGGGGAAGCATCAAAAGCGAAATGTAGGCCTGACTGATCTGGTAGTTCGGCGAAAGTGCCGCTACGCCTCCGGCGGCCAGGCCGCTGATGATGACCAGCAGGGTAAGCGAATTTAAATGAATGCCGTAGTACGAAACGGCAATGGCGGCAATCCATCCCCAGATGGTGGCAATGCCAAGGGTGGTGATGGTAAAGATGGTTACCCAATGCCTGCCAAATAACTTGGGCATTTTGTCGTAAAGCAGGCTTAATAGAAACCGCACCAGGCTCAAAATAAAGATACCGATGAATGACAAAAGGATAAGTACCGGAAAATCCCGGTGGAGTGTCGTGGCCAGATAGACAATCAGAAAAAGCGTGATGTACATAAGCGGGCCGGAGCGCGAACGTTGGTTGATTTCGGAATTGCACGTTTGTTGTAAATGCTCCAGCGCCGTGGGGTTAATCTGTTCATTAATTTGTTCTTTGATGAATTTAGGGATCATCGAATCTCCAGATTTCTTACGCATTTTATTATCGGAAAGGCGGAAGTAAACAAAAGTAAAAAAAGAAGAAGATGGTATTTTTAACCGATTTTAAAGATGGAAAAAGAAAAGCCCCTTCCGGAAATTTTATTCGAAACGGCCTGCCGGCAACCTGCCGAAGAATACGTCCAACAAACTTCAATTTAGGGCTGAATTCGTGCCCCTGCCTGCTCCTTTCGGGGCGTGGCAAATTCCGTGTTGAACAATTTGATATATGTTACCGTGTTTAAACAAACATACTTTTCTTGATTTCATTTGCTAACTTATTTAATGCTTTTTTAGTAATTTCATCCCATTCTTTATTTATTCTCCGAATTTCTGGATGAGCCAAATGAGATATTTTATAAAATTTTGAAAACGTAACTTTACGAATTGAACCATTTAGTAATTCTTTGTTTTTCGTTTTATAATCAGAAGTGATTACTCGTGCAGGTATTTCACCAAGTGTAATTATCAATTGTGGATTGCAAATTTCAATTTCTCTTTTTATCCAATAAATATTTGATTCTGTTTTTGCAATTTTTTCAAACATTTTATGAGTGTTTACAAATTCAATATGAGGTGAGATTTCTCTGCAATTTTTAATATGCTTTTCAGGGAATAAATATATTTTGACTAAATCAGTAATCCATAATTCATTTGGTTTAATATCCAATTGGGGAAAATAATTTTTATTCAAACTTTCTCTGGAAGCCTGTATTCTTATTTCTCTTCCATCAAAATATTTTTCTTCACTAAACGGAGATAAATTATCTGCAATTGGTATTAATTTACCATTTCTTCTTTCAAATCTTGCTGACGGGAAGGCACCGATGATCATAATACTATTTTGTGTTATCTGAACAGGCAATACAGGTCTCACGGGATTACCATACGGATAAACATACTTTTTTGGGAATTCCGGAACATCTCCTTGAATTGAAGGAATATAATTTTGGTAGCAATCTTTCAAAAAATCAGATATGGAAGGATTCATGTTCTTTCACTTTCAATTATATACGAGCCCCTAACGTTTGGCTTAACCTTCGCGAG
>CAYXUS010000103.1:0-5402 GCA_964468415.1 uncultured Caldithrix sp. | reverse complement strand
CAAAAAATTGTGCGTGCCTGCATTGATACTCCTCCCCCCGTTAAAAAAAGAAGCTTAATCCCACACCAATCTGAGTTTGCCAATCCGTGCGTTCATACACGTTTTTGGACCAGGCCGTATAATCATCGGCTGCTTCCCGATACTTCAAAGTGCCTTTACGGTAGGTGGTAATCAAAACAACAGAGGCATTAAGTGCCAGAGACGAATTAAAATAATATTCTGCGCCAAAACCAACGTCGTACACATAAGGCGAATTAAAGTCACTCAAAAAATCTTTATTATTATTTTCTCTTTTTACGTTTTCTTGATCGCTGAGAGGCCGCTCTTCTCTGTCGTAATTTGCCGAAGCAATGTACTTTCCAAGGCCAACCTGCACAAAAGGTGCCACACGTCGGATGGAACGGTTGCGCAAAAAGTAGCGCACATCTACACGCAGAAGTAATCGTTTGACATAGCTCGTATTATCGTAGCCCCAATGCTCGTTCTGCCCACTACTGACGTATGGAAGATAATTTTTGTACCAATCGAACGTTTGATCCTGGTCAAAGCCATCATATCCCACGGTAAAACTGGCACTTAACCGTCGTAAAATAAAATATCCCACAGAGCCTTGCAGTTCGATAAAATGGCGGGGGGAACTTCTCAAATACTGCGTACGATAATTCCAATCGATCTGGTACATATCGTCCGAATAATAAGGGATAAAATTGATTCCAAAAACATAGCGATGGAACGTTATCTCGTTGTTTTTTGGAGAAGTTTGAGAGAAAAGGCTGTGAGGAAAGGCCAAAGCCACCACCAACATGACCCACAGGTTTTTAGCCTTCATGGCGGGCTCCTTTCAATTTGTGGATACACTTTTATGAAACAATTTTAAAGGGATGGGAGGTGTTGTAAAAATTTAAGCCAAAAAAATTGCTTCCACAAGGGAAAAATCAAGCATCTTTCGAAAAAGGCGAAAAATGCCGCAGAATTTTCTGCACGACCAACGGGGGGGTAATCTCGCGCATGCAACGGAAATGGCCTTCCGGGCACTTTTTGTGCCCATGCGTGCCACAGGGCCGGCAATACAAATCGGAAACTTCAAAGACAAAATCGTTGGGCCGAAAAGGATAAAAGCCAAAATCCTTTATCGTGGGGCCGAAAAAGGCGAACACATCGGTTTGCATGGCATTAGCCAGATGAAGGGCGCCGCTATCGTTACACACCATCAAATCGCATTGGGCAATGGCCGCCGCCGATTCCAGCAGCGAGAGTTCACCGGCCACATTCACCGCATGCTCGGGCTGCGCCTCCCTTATGATGCGAGAGCACAGAGCCCGCTCATCTTTGCTTCCGATAAAGACAAAGGAAAAGCGCGCCTGTAACGCCCGAACCAGATCGCGGTAATATTCCCGCGGCCAGCGTTTGGTGGGCCAAACCGAACCCGGCGCAATGGCAATTTTCGGGCGATCGGGCGGTAAATACCGCAGTAACGTTTGTGCTTTTTCGTGTTGGGCGGCCGTAGGGAAGAGTTCGGTTTGCATGGAAAAGGTTTGTGAACTAAACGGTTGCAACAGGGCCAGATTTTTTTCAATGGTGTGTCCTGTTTCGGGTGGCTGAACCCGTCTGGTCAGAAAATACCTGATGGGAGAACGATCAAAGCCCACCCGGTAAGGGATGCCGGCCATTTTCAAGAGCAGACCCGTGGTAAACGAGCTGTGCGGGGTAATTGCCAGATCGTAGCGGGTTGCCCTGAGTTCCTGCAGAGTATGAATAAACGCAGCACGTTTGTTGTGGCGTTTGTCGAATATTACGATGCGGTTCAAATGCGGATTGTTTTGCAACACACCGGCCGTTTGAGGGATAACCAGCACATCGATTTGTGCCTGCGGAAAAATGCGGCGGGCGGCCCGAATGAGCGGCGTGATTAAAACCGTGTCTCCCAGATAGGCCGTTTGTACAATGAGAATACGCTGAAAATCCATAGTCCTGCTGTTTGTTAATTTTCAGGCAAAATTAAGGAAAGTTGTTTGAAATTAAAAATTAAAAATCAAACCGAATGGGCTTTAGCGACGAAACGGTTTTCGTGTGAGGGCAAAAGTTGCACTCCAAACAAAAAATCCCCTTTCCGAAGCAGCCGAAAAGGGGATGATTCTTTGGTTCAAAAACTCATTTTTTCCGAACCGTTACAACGAGCAGACCAGAAGTGCCCACATTACCCGCCGGATCGTAAGCCTTTACGTACAGGGAATGGCGGGTGTCCACCGTGTCGGCAATTGCCCCGGTATTCCAGTCAAACACCCAGGGCACATCGGGATTGTCCGCAGAAGCAATCTGCTGGCCATCCACATAAAATTCACTGCGCTTGATGCCATTGGCATCCCGCATATCCACCGAAACCCGCACCGTCCCGCTGACGGTTTCGCCGTTAATGGGATACAAAAACAGCACGGCTGGCGGTACATTGTCCGATTCTACTCCGCTGCGCGGGTAGACCGTTACCGTGACCACAGGCGAAAAAGCATTGTTGTTTCCCCCGTCGATTGCCTCGGCTACCAGCGTGTGAGATGTTGAATCGGAATAACCGGTAGTATTCCAATTAAACAAATAGGGATAGCTGGAGGTAGAGTCTTTGAGCAGTCCATCGATGTACAAACGTACCTTTTGCACCGAGCGGTCATCATCGGCATGCACGCGTACATTTACAATGCCTTCTACGGTTTGCCCGCTCTGGGGGTTTAGAATTACCACCGTAGGATTGGTATCGTCTTCGCTATCGGAAATGACGAAATTGACATTGGCCGAATAGCCGATGTTCCCCTCTTTATCGCGTGCGGCTGCTACCAACACGTGGTTTATTTTTTTCTCGTAATTGGCAATATTCAGGGTAAACAAATAAGGCGATTTGCGCAAACGGCCTATTTCTTTGCCATCCACATAGCACCACACTTCCTTCACCTCGTCGTTGTCCGAAGCCTGAACGTTAATCTGAAAGTTGTCGGAAACGACGGCGCCTTCATAAGGAAAGATCACCCGGACCGTCGGCAGCACAATGTCCGAGGGCTCCGGCAAAGAGCAGGAAACGATTAAAATAAACAAAGGAATGAATAGTGCGACATATTTTTTCATGTGGTAGCTCTCCTTGGTCTAATAGCTCGTTATTTTTAAAATTTACACGACACCTTGTTTATCGGCTAATTTCCCGGGAAAATTAGTAAGGCATTTCGGGCTGCTGTCTCATAAATGTTGTTCAATCACTTGTCCTGCAACAGGTCGTCCGGTACCTCTATTTCCATGCGTAAGAGGGCGGTACTCATGGTTTTGCCCTGCGCATCGTGTTTAAGCGTTAGGGTGCCTCCGCCGCCCAACGCATTGTGCAACAAAAAATTCAAGGCACCGATGTTCGGCATTTCAAAACGTTCGACCGGGCCTTTTACCATTTCGCCGAAATGGGCCTTTACCCGCTCGGGTGTTACTTCTCTTTTCAAAATTTCGTAATATTCGGGTTTCAGGGCAATCACGCCCACATTGGCCGTATCGCCTTTGTCGCCGGAACGGCCATGTGCCAATCGAATAAGTTGTACTTTCATTTTTTATTCTCCAAAATTTTGTTCGATTTTATTTCGAATATTCAAGGCTAACCCGCGCAACTTTTTGTATGTTGTTCCTTCTTGAGAAATCAGGCTCTGGAAGCCCAGCACCACATTTTTGAATGGCAATGAACGGAAATAGCCCGCATCTTTAATATCATTGCCTTTCAAAGAGACATGGCTGATAACCATCGAAATAATGTAGGTGTTAAAATAATTATTGATGATGCGATGTAAATATTCCAGCCCCTCCAATTCCTGGTAATATTTAAAGATATCGTGACGCAATGTGTAATCGCGAATTAAATTCAGATCACCGGAACTTTTAAGCGCAAAAAACGTGGTACGCTGCGGCGTAAAAAGATACAACCGAGTCATCGCAAGCACGTAGCTTCTGAGCGAGTCGGGAGAAATTTTGTCGCCATCAAATAATCTTTCCGAAAACCGGGTCAATGTATTCTTTTGCTTTTCCAGATAGGTACGCAAAGAATCCAGCTCGTGAATATCCGTAGTCAAATCATCGCGAAGGCTTTGCAAGTACTCCGCCTCTTGCTGGCGATTTTTGTAATCTTCATACGTGCGATTAATGATAAATGCCAGCGTAATGCCGATGACCACAACCGCCAGTTCGACCAGAGTGGCGTGCCAATTGATTTTGGATGGGGTGTTTTTGCTTTTTTTACGAACCATGTTCGGCTTTCTTACCTCATTAATCACATCACTTCTACCGTGAGTACTTTGGGTTCCACCGCTTCTTTTTGCAGCAAGGCCGGCCAGTAGGCAATCACCTCCCGCACCCGTGGGCGTCCGCCACCAAAGCCGGTAACGGTAGGCGGCCCTGTGAGCACCAGCGGCACGATCTCGTTGGCAAAGGTTTCCATGTGTTTTTTATTGTGTCCCCGAACGCCAATCAAAAACACCACTTCGTTCGGGTCTTTAATGGGATGCGCCGTGGTGCCGTGGCAGGCATTGTAGCCCAAAAATTCGGTGTGAATTTCATCGAATTCAAGGCCAAGATATTCAATGCGTTTACGAATGATTTCGTCGGCCTTTTGGGCCTTTTCCAAAGCTTCGGGCCAGGCATAAGTCAACTGGCCAATGCAGGTGTAACCGTCGAAATACGAAACCGACACTTTGTAAAATTCGGTAAACGGCTTGCCTTTTACTCCAAACACTTTTACCCGGTTGGGGCCCTCCTGTTTCAGGCGAATGGAAGTAAAATCGGCGACCACATCGGGGGTAATGTATTCCGTAGGATCGCCCAGCTCGTACACCAATTGTTCTTTTACGGTGCGTTCATCCACCAGCCCGCCCAAAGATTCGTGTTTGGTAATCACCAGAGTGCCGTCGGGATGCGCTTCGACAATGGGGAAGCCGATGCGTTCCATGTTCGGCACTTCTTTCCAGCCGGCCAAAAAATTTCCTCCGCTGGCCTGTGCCCCGCATTCGTTAATGTGTCCGCCCACAATTCCGGCGGCCAGTTTGTCCCAATCATCCCATGACCAACCGAATTCGTAAATCATCGGAGCCAAAGTAAGGCCCGTATCGGTAACCCGGCCGGTAATAATGATTTGAGCACCGTCGTTTAAGGCATCAACAATGGGACGTGCGCCAAAGTACACATTTGCGCTGCGAATGCGATCGCGGATGGTGGTAATGTCTTCACCGGTTTCCATGTTTTTCAATGCGTTGCCGGCGGCAATCATGCCATCCAGGTAGTTCAGGATATCATCGCCATACACCGCTGCCAATCGCAAACCTTTAAAGCCCAGTCGTTCGGCAATATCACGTACGGCAATCATACAGGCAATGGGATTCACCCCGCCGGCA
>CAYXUS010000102.1:0-26766 GCA_964468415.1 uncultured Caldithrix sp. | reverse complement strand
AACGGGGATAATTTTGCCTGCTTCTACCGTAACCTGTGTGTTGCCTGTGTACAACACGTTCCCCTGAGCATCGCAGGCGTCCACCTGTAAGTACCAGTCGCCAGGCATCACATTTTCTATCTGCGCTACCGCTTTGTCTCCGCGAATTTCAAAAGTGAAAAAAACGGTATCTTCTTCGGCGCGCGCTAAAAATCCCTTAACACTGGCCACATTCTGCGGAGCAGCAGACATGTCCAAGTTCAGCGTAACGCTTCCTTCCGATGCAGGCTGGTCAACCGGTTGCGTGGGGTTATCATTAAGATTGGTGCAGTAATTTAAGAAGATAACCACGCTCATTAACAAAAGCATTTTTTTAAACATAGTGGTCCCTCCTAAAAATATATCCCATTTATCATGATTTTTTGAATAGCGTGTTGCGAGAGCGCTTCGCCGAGCATGACCAACTCGGCAATTTTACCCTTAAAAAAGCGATGGATCATACGGTGGACCGAAGACACCGCGCCTAATGTGATCGGAGCATCGAAATGAAACAGCCACTCTGTGAATGTTTCCTGCAAAACCAAATTGAGCGTAATGCAGCCAGGAGTGAGTTCCGCGACAGGTTGCGCCGGTCCGTCATTCAAATCGGTACAATAGTGAAAAGCAATGCCTAAAAATAAAATTACCTTTTTAAACACAAAAGCCTCCGGACACCGCAAAAAGAGGGTAACATGCAAAATATATGTGTCAGGAAGTCCAAACGCAATTTTTTCCCCTTGATTCCCCGAAACAATCAGGAAATACGCAAAATTTGTGCCTATCCTATTTTACGATACTTATTGGGAAATCCTACCGGCTTACCGCGCAAGAATGTTGATACCTCCGAAAAATATTCGCAGTTGCTGTTGCAAAATTGAATTGCCCTGCATGTCCATAATCGATAAATTACACCTTACCATTAAAAAAGAAAGGTATTTATGCATACACAAAACAACAACTCGGTCAATGTGCCTTTGCTCGATCTTAAGGCACAATATCGAACCATTCGCGATGAAATCGAACCGGTGGTAAAAGAAGTGATCGAATCGCAATATTTTATTTTGGGGCCAAAAGTCAAGGAGTTCGAAGAAAACGTGGCCCGATATTGCCGGACACCTTATGCTCTGGGTGTCTCGTCCGGAACGGATGCCTTGCTGATTGCGCTGATGGCGTTGGATATTCAGCCTGGCGATGAAGTGATTACTACAACGTATTCTTTTTTTGCTACGGCCGGTTCCATCGCGCGTTTGCATGCCAAACCGGTATTTGTGGACATCGATGCGCAAACGTTTAACATCGATCCGCAGAAAATCGAAGAAAAAATCACGGACAAAACCAAAGCCATTATCGCCGTGCATCTTTACGGTCAAATGGCCGATATGGATCCGATCATGGAAATTGCCGACAAGCACGGGCTTTATGTTATCGAAGATGCGGCGCAGGCGATCGGCAGTGAATACAAAGACGGCCGTCGGGCGGGGAGCATCGGCCACATTGGCTGTTTTTCTTTCTTCCCCAGCAAAAATCTGGGTGGGTTTGGCGACGGCGGTTTGGTAACTACCAAAGACGAGGCATTGTTTACAAAGTTAACATATTTGCGTAACCACGGTGCACATCCCAAATATTACCACAAAATGGTCGGCGGCAATTTTAGGCTGGATGCCTTGCAGGCTGCGGTGCTCAATGTGAAATTGCGCCATCTGGACGACTGGACGGCCGGACGTCAGGCCAATGCCGATTTTTACGATGCCGGAATCAAAAAACGCGGGTTGGAGCAGTGGATTACTCCGCCGGTGCGCAAACAGGGCTACCGACATATCTTTAACCAGTACATCATTCGCGCCAGGCAGCGCGATGAGCTGCTCAAATATTTAAAAGAACACAATGTGGGCTGTGAAGTGTACTACCCGGTTACGTTTAATAATCAGGAATGCTTTCAATATCTGGGATACAAACGGGGAGATTTCCCGGTGGCGGAAAAAGCGGCCGATGAAACGCTGGCCATTCCCATTTATCCGGAGCTGAGCGAGGAGCAGAAAAATTACGTGCTGGATACGATTCTGGCATTTTACCAAAATGCGTAAAAAAGAAATCGGCCGGGTTAATTTCCGGCCGATTTTATTTTACCCAGAATTGCTTCCAATTGGGGGAGTGTGTAAGGCTTTTCCAGAAATCCCAACACATTCAGGTGCTTCAGGCTTTCTTTGTTGCCGGCATCGCTGATGCCGGTCGATAAAATAATCGGAATATCGGCGTCGATTTTGCGCAATTCTTCGTAGCATTCTTTGCCGTTCATGTCCGGCATAATCAAATCCACAATAATGGCATCGATCTCATTTTGTTTTTGTTTGAACAGTTCGATCCCGTCACGCGCCGAAGAAGTGACAAGGGCGTGATGGTTCAAAAATTTCAGCATTTCGCTGACGATGTCCAAAATCAGATGCTCATCATCTATGACTAAAATCGTCAAAGATTCTTTTTGTGATAACAAAATTCAGCCCCATCGTTTGAATTTGGTGCCAATTATCGGAATCTGACTTTGCAGCCCTTTGCTGCATTGCCAACTCCAAAAGTTATTGAGATACTCAAATAATGAATTCGGAACACTCTCGGTTAACTTTAGATTAATAATAAAACGGGGGAGAGAAGCGTTTTAAGGCGGAGAAAAGTTTGCTAGTTTTCAGCTTACTCTTTTAGCGCAGGAGAAAAATCTTTCAAAAAAACGGATCTGCGCATTCAAACGCAGACCCGTCATAATGGCCTTCGCTTTATCCTCTTATTTTTTCCTGCAAGAATGGTTTGATCTCGTCTATGGCCAACCGTTCCTGTTCCATAGAATCGCGGTAGCGCACGGTTACCGTGTTGTCTTCCAGTGTCTGGGAATCCACGGTAAAACAGAAGGGGGTACCGGCCTCGTCCATGCGGCGGTAACGGCGTCCGACCGAGCCGCTTTCGTCGTAAAACACACGGAAATCGCCACGTAAATCATTGATGATTTTCTTGGCGATTTCGGGCATGCCGTCGCGTTTGACCAGCGGAAAAACGGCTGCCTTGATGGGCGCGATAGCCGGTGCCAGTTTCAGCACCACACGTTCTTCCTCTTCGGTGTACGCATCGGCCAAACAGGTAAGCAACAAACGATCGCAGCCTACGGAAGTTTCGATGACGTAAGGAATAAAGCGTTCTTTGCTCTGATCATCGAAGTAGCGCAAATCTTTACCGGAATATTCCATGTGCCGTTTTAAGTCGAAGTCGGTGCGGTTGTGAATGCCTTCCACTTCGTTCCAGCCAAAAGGAAATTCGTATTCGATGTCAAAAGCGGCTTTGGCGTAATGGGCCAATTCGTCTTTGCCGTGTTGATGAAAGCGTAGCTTGGTTTCGTTTAATCCCAGACGTTTGTACCATTGGCGGCGGGTTTCTTTCCAATATTCGAACCATTTTTCGTCTTCGCCCGGGCGAACAAAAAATTGCATTTCCATCTGTTCGAATTCGCGCATCCGGAAGATAAAGTTACCCGGGGTAATTTCATTGCGGAACGCCTTGCCGATTTGGGCAATGCCGAAGGGCAACTTGCGTCGTGCGGCTTCGCGTACGTTGTGAAAATTGACGTAAATACCCTGAGCCGTCTCGGGACGCAAATAGACGATGTTGGCCGAATCTTCTACCGGGCCCATGAACGTTTTGAACATCAAGTTAAACTGCCGGGCTTCGGTAAATGTATTTTTATTGCCGCATACGGGGCAGGGTTTGGAAAGGTCGATTTGGTCGGCACGAAAACGCGATTTACACACTTTACAATCCACCATGGGATCGGTGAAACCTTCCACATGACCCGAAGCTTCCCACACTTTGGGGTGCATGAGAATACTGGCATCCAGCCCTTCGATGTCGTCGCGCTCGTACACCATGCTTTTCCACCACAGCTCTTTGATGTTCTTTTTCATTTCTACGCCCAGCGGGCCGTAATCGTAGCAGGAATTGATGCCGCCGTAAATTTCGCTGCTTTGAAAGATGAATCCGCGTCGTTTGGCTAAAGAGACCAATTTGTCCATTACATTATTCGAATTATTTTTGGCCACGAAATATCTCCTTTTTTCGATTTTTATTAAATGTAAAGCGCTAAATATAATGGATTTTGGCTTAAAACTCTAAAAAAAATGGACGGAGGCGGCAAGTCATAGGAATAAAGGAAAAAGTGTGTTTGGGCTTCAAAAGATTGTTGGAAAAAAATTGAGTTTTTGATATTTATGCCATATATTTATGGTGAAACCATAAAATAATAGAATGGCAATGATGAAAAGCTTTATTTTTTCCGTCTTTTTGTTTTTTGCTTCCCTCGCATGGGCACAAATTCCCGGTAAAATTGTAGGCAAGGTGACCGATCAAAACGGCACTCCGCTACCCGGGGTAAATATCGTTGTAGAAGGTGAACCTTTGGGCGCCAGCACCGATGCCGATGGCTTTTACATTGTTTTGAACATCTCACCCGGACGTTACACTTTAACCGCCAGTTATGTTGGCTATCACCCGATGACAATTAAGGGGGTGGAGGTAAAGCCTGACTTGACCACGCGGGTTAATTTTGTACTAAAAGAGGAAGTGATGGAGCTGGACAAAGCGATTGTCGTTACGGCCGAACAACCGGTTATTCAGCGCGATGCTACGGCCAAGGTTACTACGCTGAATGCGGAAGAGATCCGTGCCCTGCCTGTGGAAAATTTACAAGAGATTCTTTCTACTCAATCGAATGTTTCGGTTTTAACGAATACGCCCAATGCCAAACCGGGCTACAATATTCGCGGGATTGATGATATTCGCATGCGGGGTGGGCGTAATAATGAAGTGGCTCTTTTGATTGATGGGGTAAAAGTTTCCAATCCCATTTTTGGCGGATTTGGTACGCAATTGGGCAAGAATGCCATCGAGCAAATTTCAATTGAAGCCGGTGGATTTAGTGCGAAATACGGAAATGCGCTTTCGGGTGTGATTAACCTGACGACCAAAGAGGGTCGCGGAAAGACGAGTGGTTCCTTTCGGTATTACACTTCGCGGCCTTTCGGAATGGAGCAGTTGGGCGGCGCACACGGTGTGGCTTTGAATCGCCAGAATTTCCAGTACACTTTGGGAGGCCGTCCCTCGTTTTTTAAGAAATTCAGCTATTTCATTGCCGGAGAAGTTAATACGCAGGCCGGTACGACGCTGAAGTTTGACAATATTGTCTGGGATGATTATCGCCGGATTCAGTTTGATACGGATGATGATGGTCAGCCGGATTCTTCGTTGCTCCTTCCTAGTTCACGTGAGATTATCGATGGTTATTTGCAGTACGGGAATCTGGATTCTATCCAGAAAAATTTGGGACGAAATTGGAAGCTGGTAAAAGGTCCGGACGGCAGAAGGATCAATCCGATTGATCAATACAAGGGCTGGAAAGGGCTGGGTTGGAATAATTACTATAATGTTTTTAGCAAGTTCAGCTATCAGCTAACGCCAAATATTAAGATCCGTTTTTCCAATTTGTTTGATCGCCGATACCGCCAGATTAATAACTTCAATGCCTGGTATGACTACAATATGCCGGGGCAAAATGTTCAGATTTTAGGCAGCAATAAGCAGACGCTTTCGGTGAATCATGCGCTATCTTCACGAACATTTTACACGTTGCGTTTGTCGCGTTTTTACGAGAGCCGGAAAATTCGCATCTTGCGCGATTATTCCAGAAAATTTGTGTCGAAGTTTAACCGGTTTGATCCCCCCGCCGGAAATTTGAAGTCTCCGGAAGAATACGTTCCTTATCGCAGTACCAAGGCGGTTATCGATCCTTTTGAGACGGCTTTTTATTTGAAGGCGGATAATCGGTGGTATTCCGGGGATCATAGTACCAACTGGGAGGCGCGTTTTGATTTGACCTCGCAATTTACCAAAACGAGCAAGATTGAAACGGGTTTTCAGTTTAATTACATCGATTTGTATTACCATTCTTACCAGAATATCAGTCAGGTTGATCCTTACCCGACGATTTACCACAAAATTCCCAAAGAGGGCGCACTTTATGTGCAAATTAAATCGGAGTTTGACAAGCTGATTGTTAATACAGGGCTGCGCTTGGACTACCAGGATTCCGGCGGGCGGTTTTGGGTGAATCCCTTTGATCCTCTGGGTCCCAGCAATGATGGGGGGGACTCCCTGCATGTGAATCCCATGGTGCGGGTGAAGCCTAAGTATCATTTGAGTCCGCGCATTGGTCTTGCTTATCCGCTGACTTCAACAACGGTTCTTTTCTTTAATTTTGGACATTTTTATCAAAATCCGAATTATCGTGATTTGTATCGTGCTTCGGGAAGCACGCGTTTGGTGAGTTTGGTTCGGGGAAATATTATCGGTAACCCGAATTTACAACCGGAAAAGGCGGTGCAATATGAGATTAGTTTGCAGCAGCAAATCGGAAATGATATCGGATTGAAAATCAATTTATGGTCGAAAGAGACAACGAATCAGGTGGGATCGGTGGTGGTGCCGGCCTATTCGGATCCGGGGCATGATAATCCGTTTACTTATGCGGTTTTTGTGAACAATAATTTTGGATCGGCGCGCGGAATCGATATTGAGATCAAGAAAGCTTTGCGACGTCATTTTGGCTTTCAAATCAATTATACGTTTTCCAAAGCAAAGGTTCTATTGCCAACTTCCTGGGATGGATATTGGTCGGGTGATACGCAGGACGATCTGCCGAAACACGAGACAACGGCGCCGTGGGATCAACCGCATGTGCTGCGCGCGAATTTTCAGTATTACATCGGGAAGAAACAGGGAATACGTTTAGGTCAGAGTTTCCCGCTGCAGAATATGGTATGGAGTTTGATTTATTACGGGGAGAGTGGATTGCCATATACGCCTACGATTCCGGGCGGAGTGATTGTGGAACCTTATTCACAGCGATGGCCGGCCTCGCACCGGTTTGATTTGCGCGTGTCGAAGGAATGGCCTATGCTTGGCCAGCGCTTTAGGATGTTTCTGGAAGTGAAGAATTTGTTTGACCGCAAGAATGTGCTGACGGGTTACACCAGAACAGGCTCACCGACGAATCCCGGGACGGCGTCGTACTACACGTATTCTTCGACATATTGGGATTCGAGGAATAATAACAATTTTGCGTTGCGGCGATTGGTGTATTGGGGGTTGGAGGTTATCTTTAATTGAGCCCTATGTGGGCGGAATAGGGAGGAGTGATGGGCAGCGCCCTGATTGATGGGTGTGATAAATTTGAGGAATAGATCATGGCTCAATCATTGTCGCAAATTTTTTTACACATTGTTTTCAGTACCAAGGATAGGGCACCCTTTATTCAACCGGAAGTTGAAGATGAGCTGTATGCCTATATGGCTAAAATTTTAAATGATCTGGATTGCCATGCGTACAAAATTTATGGCTGCAAAGATCATGTACACATTGCGTGTAATCTATCCAGAACGATCACGGTGAGCCATCTGCTGGAGGAAGTAAAACGAAGTTCGTCCAAATGGATTAAAACAAAAGGGCGGGAATTTAAAAATTTTAGCTGGCAAAAGGGATATGGCGCATTTTCATTTGGGAGATCGCAGCTTGATGATGTGGTTCGTTATATTGAAAAGCAAAAGCACATTCATGAAAAGAAAACCTTTAAACGAGAATTCTTAGAAATGTTGGAAAAGTATGAAGTGGAGTATGATGAAAAATATTTATGGGATTAAACATCACCCCGCTGGGGTTTTTGGCTTCTCTATTTCAGGGCGCTGCCCATCCCGGGCTCCTATTCTGCCCCGTTGGGGCGCTTGTCCGAGCCTCCTTACTGTTTTACTCCTGACTCTCTTTCCCCTCATTATTCCTCTTCAGGCGCAGGTGCAGGAACAAAACTCACGTGCGCGTCAATTCTTTGCCAAGCCTGCTTCTGTATTCGACCGCGCCACTGGTTTTATGGATGCCGGTAAAATGAAGGTCATGGGTGTGGAAAATTTCGGTCTCCTTTGCGGCTGGGATCATCCCGGTTACCAAAGCTGGTATCCCGGCGCTTTTCATGGGGATTGGGGAGAAGTGCGCTGGATTGCCCCGGTTATTTTAATGCCCAAAGGCCCCTGGGGTGCTCAGCATACCAACGGTCCCGATCTTCCCGAAGACCGTTCCGATCAATACAATGCCATCGAATCTTTTTCGGCCATACATTTGCATGATGGTGACGGCCCCACCTTTACCGATTGGGAAGCATTTGACGGCAGTGCACAGCATTATCATGGAACCCTGACACAAGACAACATTCCCATGGTAGCCACCAGCACTTTGCCCACCAGTTGGCCCGAAGGTTATTATGACAAAAACGGTAAATGGGTAGATACTCCCGGCGAACATCATTGGCCGGGACATTGGGCGTTGGATCCCGATCCCAGTTCACCAACCTACGGCAAACCCTTGCCCGGAGAGTTCGTCTCCAATCAGGACATCTTTTTCATTTCCACGGACAAATACAACGGAATCCGACCCGGAGCCATCACAGCGCGCTACGGTTATCCCGTGGGAATCGATATGGAAGTAAGCGGCTACAGCTATTCCACGCCCTTGTACCAGAATGTGGTGTTTTTTAACATCAATTTCATTTTTCGGACAAAAGAACAATTAACCGATCCCGACAGTCCTTTTTACGATCCGGAGCGGCATTTTTACGACGGAACCATTGACAGCGTTTATTTTGCCTTTTTTGTCGATCCCGATCTGCCCGGACGTTATCTCGTCCCCGGCTCCAATTATCGTCAGGCCAGCCCTTGGGCCGAAGACGATTACGGGTTGATTTACGATTATGACGGAGACGGCAAAATCGATGTCTTTTTAGCCTTTGACAAAAAAGATTATTTTACCGATCAGGTATATCCGCAAAATTCCGGCCCCGTTTCGGCCTATGGCATCAACTTCTTCAGAACACCGTTACGCGATCCGTCCGATCCCAACAGCCCACAATTAGGCATTACAGGATTCCATTGGTTCGATCAGGACGAGGCCATGCGTCCTTCCAAGATCAATGCCCAATGGGAAAAAACATTGTACGCCATTTCGGCCGGCAAACCCTCGTTAATGCCCCAGCAGGAACGCAGCAAGTGGTTCCATGGCAATAATCCTGAACAGGATGATATTACCTTGTTGAAAGATTATCAGGAGTCATTTCCCGTGGGCAGCCGCCCCGATATCCAGTTCTGGTTTAGCTCCGGACCTTTTTCCATGTCACCCGGAGACACCATCCCCATTCACATTGGCATTGTAGGGGGTACGCCAAATCCCGGCCCATTAGACGCCGAAGGATTCCCCACAAATCCTCCGGATGTGCGTTTTGCCTCGGTGTTCGAAGCCTTGCGCCAAGCCGACAGCCTGTACAAAAATAACTTCATCGGATTCCGTCCGCCCAAGGCGCCGACCTTGCACGCCGTAGGCACGCAGGTGACCGACAAATACGACTTACCGGTAGTTTACGGAGAAGACGGGCAGGTAACGCTTTATTGGGACGATGCCTCCGAGAAGTCCTTCGAAATCATTACCCGCGAATACGATTTTGAAGGCTACCGCATCTACCGCACGCAGGCCGCGGTAGAAGGTCAGGGACAACCCGACTGGGGCACGCCCATTTACGATTACAGCGGTAAAAATATCATTGGTTACCAGCCCTTGGCCCAATACGATCTGGTGGACGAATGGCAAGGCCCCGATCCGCTTAATCCATTTTTTGATCTGGGTAAAAACACCGGGCTCAAATACAAATTCGTTGATAAGAATGTTGTTCACGGCATACGCTATCGTTACACCATCACGGCCTACGATCATCCCAATTTGAAAGCAAAGCAGCCTGCCCTGGAATCTTCCCGCGGAAACGATCCCCGACTCATCCAAACCGTAGATGTCATTCCCGGGCTCCAGCCTCAGGGCTTTGTGGGGGGACAAGTAGATTCCAACGTAACCCATGTTTCCGGTCTGGCCACAGGCTACATTTTTGTCGAGCCGATCGATCCCATTAATATTACCGGACATACCTATCGCCTTACATTCCACGACTCGCTGGAAAATTTAAATCTGGATATTTACGACGTGGATGCGGACAAAATGCTGTACGAAGCGTACGACAACATCTGGCAGGAAAAAGATCTGCCTTCCGCACAGCCGCGTCCCATCTTCGATGGCATCGGGCTTAAAATCATCAATCATAATGTAGTGGAAGAATTAACACAGGGCTGGGAAAAGGTGACCGGTGACACGTCCGACTATGTCTTCGGAGTGTTGACCAAAACCAGCGATAATATTACCGCTCCTTACGACTATGCCCTTGTCTTTGGGGATTCCACAAAAAAATATGCCGATTCTCCGACCTCGACCAAGGTACCCTTTCAGGTTTTCAACATCACCAAAGATCCCGAGCATCAACACCCGCTTAAACTGTTCGTGCGCAACCCCGCGCTCCCCTGGAAAAGCGGCGATTTCATTTATTTTCTCGAGCCCGACGTGCACCACAAAACATGGAGCATTATTATTGAATGGAGTGATCAGGCTACGCCTCCCAATCCCGGCGATGTTTACGTGTATCGCACAAAAAAGCCTTTCAAAGAAGGCGATGTATTCGAGATTAAAACGCAAAAATACAGCACGCAAACCCAGCAGGTGGATTTATCTCAAATAAAGGTAGTGCCTAATCCGTACATGGTTTACACGCTGGCAGAGCAGGCCTCGACCCATCCCGACCGGTTTGCCCATGAGTTGCGTTTTACCCATTTACCTCCCAAATGTACTATAAAAATATACACCGTTAAGGGAGATTTGGTAAAAGTTCTGCACCACAATAGTCCCACCATCGGGGAAGAGCGCTGGAATTTGCAATCGGATGAAAATCTGGAAGTTTCGTATGGGGTGTACATTTACACGGTAAAAACACCGGACGGGCAAAAGAAAACAGGTAAATTTGCCATTATTTGGTAAAAGGAAAACGTGATGAACCGAGTTTCAATTATCTGGCACAACATGCAGTTAAAAATAAAAAGCAGCCCATTTATTTTTCTCGTGATGGTGCTTTGGTTGCTT
Organism: uncultured Caldithrix sp.; assembly: GCA_964468415.1. Classification (GTDB taxonomy): domain Bacteria; phylum Calditrichota; class Calditrichia; order Calditrichales; family Calditrichaceae; genus Caldithrix. The sequence continues at coordinate 15,663 of CAYXUS010000102.1, read as the reverse complement.
TCCCCGGGGCAAAGTGTGCGTTTATCCGCAGGAGAATTGACCAAAGTGGGCACCACCTCGGCCAATTTTTTACAGTTACGGGTAGGTCCCCGTGCTATGGCGCTCGGCGGCGCGTTTGTCGGTCTGGCCGATGATGTCAGCGCCTTGTACTGGAATCCTGCGGGAATTACGAATGCCCCTGGCTTGCAAATGTTTTACCAGAACACCCATTTGTACGCCGGATTAAAGCATCAAAGTTTGGGCATTACTTATGCCCTGGGGAAACAAAACCATCTGGGCCTTCTGGTCAATTATCTCGATTTTGGTACTATGGAGCAAACTACGCTGGAAAATCCGGAAGGCACCAACCAAACCTTTGATGCTGCCTCAATGGCCATTGGTTTGACTTTTGCCCGGCAACTAACCAATCGTGTGGCCTTCGGGGTAACCGCCAAATACATTCAGGAACGCATCTGGCTGGAAGTTGCCCGCGGATATGCGATCGATATCGCCACGCTTTACACCATTCGCGAAATCGGGCTGCGCATCGGGATGAATTTGAGCAACTTGGGTCCGGATATGGGGATTGGGGAAGCCCCACATCTGAAATTCTACAAACGCAAACCGGATGACTATCCTGGAAGTCCCCAACCGGAGGCGCAACTCAGTACCAAAACCTTCCCCTTACCCCTGGCATTTTCGTTGGGCGTAAGTGCCGATCTGATTGGTCCGAATGCCTTACGCGTCAACGAAGAGCATCGTCTCACGGCAACCACCAGCATTACCGACGGCTACGATAGCCCCTTTCGTATGAACTTTGGTCTGGAATATGCCTGGCATCGCACTTTGGCTTTGCGCGCCGGATATTATTTGGGCTATGATTCCGAAAATTATTCTCTGGGGTTTGGGATTAACGTTTACAAATATGCCAAAATAAACATGCAAGTCGATTATGCCTGGATGAATTACGGAGATTTGGGCAGTATTAATTCCTTCGGATTGCAATTTCAATTTTAAGTCGCAGGGGAATTGTAAAACGATGAGGGAGCAAGAATAAACGGTTACGAATGGTTCCACTACTTAACCATTGAGCTATTCATCGAATTAACGCATCAACCATTAACCATTTTTGCAGGGGAATCGGCAGGAAAGTGAAACAATGAAGAGCGAAAGCAAAAACTATCCCGAAGTAACTTGGCAGGCCATAGTTGTCGGAGTTTTTATCGGATTGTTGATGACGGCCAGTTTTTCGTACGCGGCTCTGGTGTTGGGCTTTTCAACCAACGGTTCGCCCGTTGCTGCCGTGCTGGGCTGGGGCATTATGCGGGCCGTGTTCAAACGGGGCACCATTGTCGAAAACAACATTATTCAAACCATTGCTTCGGGCATCAATACGGCCACCGCCGGTGTCATTTTTACCGTGCCCATTTTATTGATTCGTGGCGTGCATTTTAATGTTTTATGGGTGGGTGCCGCTACGGTGGCCGGCGCCATTCTGGGCGTTGGTTTTATCATCCCCATTCGTAAGCAAATGCTCGATATCGACCGCTTGCGTTTTCCTTCGGGCACGGCTATTGCTTCCATTCTGCGCTCGCCGGCGGAAGGCATGAAAAAATCGCGTTTGCTCGTTTACGGTGCCTTGCTTTCGGCTGCGGTTTACGTGCTTACCCAGTTTCCGCGTCTGGGACTTCCTGCGGTGTTTCCTGCTTCAATCGATCTGGGGAAAATACTGCATTTGCCTGCTTACATTAACAATGTCTGGGCTATTTCTTTGCTTAGCGTCGGTATCGGGTTTATCGCCGGACGCAACGGTTTGTTTGTCTTGGCCGGAGGGGTTTTGGCCTACTGGTTTATTACGCCGTTTATGATCCATCTGGGATGGGTTCCGCAGAATCTGGTTGGCGAACAGATTACTTCTTTTATTCATAGTCAAATGACCCGCCCTCTGGGAATCGGTATGCTCATCGGCGGGTCGCTCATCAGCATTGTGCTGACCCTGCCCGCCATTAGAGCCACGCTCAAGAGCTTCAGCATGAAAAAGATCAAAGGTACCAGCGATGACGAACTTTCCATTAAGATATTGTACACAGTCATTGTGCTGGCGTTTGTCATCTTTTTTCTGGCAGCCTATTTTTCATCAAATATCGGGCTGGGACTGGCCTTTGTGGTTTCGCTGGTGGGAACGCTCTGGTTGTGGTTTGCCGGAATCATCGTATCTCAGGCTACCGGTATGACCGACTGGACGCCCATTAGCGGAATGTCCCTTCTGGCTGTGGCTATTTTAATGATGTTTCTGCCGCCCGATGAAATCGTAACCGCCGTGTTGATCGGCGCCGCCATCTCTGTGGCCATTGCCGAATGCGCCGATATGATGCAGGATTTGAAGACCGGCTATCTGGTCGGCAGTCGGCCCTACAAACAGCAGGCCGCCCAATTGCTGGTAGCTGGCCTGGGGCCTGTTGTTTCCATCAGCGTGATGCTGCTCATCTGGAACAGCGGCGGTGTTGATCCGCTAACCGGTCAGCAATTACCGGGCTTTGGCCCTGGTACCGACATCGAAGCACCGCAGGCTGTGGCTCTGGGGGCCACGATTGACAGCGTGGTAAAAGGCAACGTACCGACCCAAAAGTATCTGGCCGGAGGCATTATCGGCGCTTTGCTTTCCTTTACCGGCATTCCCGGGCTGGGCGTTATTATGGGCATCGCCATGTATCTTTCCATTAAATACATTTTACCTTACGGTCTTGGCAGCATCCTGTATTTGCTGGTGGCAGAACGTATGGGTAAAGAATGGGCCGAAAAGTGGGGCGTACCCTTTGCTGCGGGATTGATTGTGGGCGAGGCTCTGCTCATCATTACTTTTGCCATGTTAACGGTTTCGGGGGTTCTGGCGTCATGAAGCGGGGATTATTCATAGCACTACTCATGTTTTCTGTGATTGCGGCTTCGATTTTTGCCGCCCGCATTCCGCCGTTATGGGAAGGATTTACCGCTTCGGTGGCCGGGATGATCGTAGCCATCTGGGGATTACGTAAATCCGGCAGACAAATACGACTGCAATCGGCAAAAAATGAAAATCCGCTGCGGACTTTTGAGCAGTTGGTGAACGATACTTTTGATCTGGTCCGGCGTCTTCTGAATAGGGATCAATGGCAGGAACAGGTCATTGACGATCTGGAAAATCATACCGAGCTGTTAACCACCCGTTTGGCGCAGATTCATCCGGCCCTGGTGGAAACACTCGGCATGAAGAATTTTGTTTCCGTCATTTTGCCTTTTGCGCGGGCCGAACGGCTGTTCAACCGGGCGCTATCCGCGGCAACCGACGGTTACTTTGATGAAGCAAAAAATAATTTGCGCGAAAGCCTCCCTTTCTGGCAGGAAACGCAGGAACTCTTAAAGCAAATGAAATAACACGGATGAAACATTATGGCAACGGTCAAAAAAGAGAACAAAATCGGCAAGAAGATTAAAGATACCATGAATGCCTTTGGCATTTCGGTAAAAGACCTTTCCAGAGAAACGGGTATCGAGCAGCAAACCCTGTATTCCATTCTTAACGGTCACCATCAGGCCAGTGTGGAAAAACTGGAAAAAATTTGCAAAACCCTGCACATCAGTATCGATGCCCTGCTCGATATGGAAGTAAACACCTTCCCCATTTACCCCCAGAAATATGAAGAGAGCTTAAGCTATGCCCATTTCGAAGATGTGTGGTTTGGCCCCAATGGCGGGGAACGTATTTCGGTTTCGCGTAATTTGAGTATTGCGAACCAGTCCGAAGCTCTGCGCCGTCAGTTTCTGAAAAACATTTACCGCTTTCCCGACGAAAAACTGGAACACGCCATTCAGGCTTTCCGCAAGCGTCAGGAAGTGATAAAAAAGAAAGAAAAACGTCGCTTGGAAATCGTGGTGGAAAGTGAAGTCATTGACTTTATGCATCAAAGGGAGCCGTTTAATCTGCTGGACAAAGAATTGATTATCGAATGCATCTCAGGGGTCATTCATCGTCTGGAAACCGAACCGTTGAATTTTGAAGTCATTTTAATTCCGCGCCAATTTTTTCTGGTGAATTACGAAATTATCAACCGTGAAGTGATCCTTTTTGACCTTGGCTCGGTCTTTTTCCGCCAGACTCATGAACGTATTCTGGAACATTTCCTGAACGAAGTGCAGGAATTCAAATACAAATTTGCTTCGATCAGTGAAAGGAATCAGGTTCTACAGTTTTTTAAGGAGCATCTCAATGCAATTCGTTGACGATCCTAAGCTAAGCGGAATTTTGGACACCATAAACGATTTGATCCGCTTCCGAACGGTGGAAGGCCAATTCGATATATTCGAGAAAACGGTGAAATACGTGTATGATTTTTTTAGCGGAAGTGATTTGCACATCGAACAGTTCCGTTTCGGCCGTTTTCCCGCTTTGGTCATTACGCAGAACAAGACCCGCACGCCACATTTCTTTTTGCAGGGCCATCTTGACGTGGTACAGGGCAAAGACGAACAGTTTATTCCCCGCCTGCAGAAGGGCAAACTTTACGGACGCGGCTCGGTGGACATGAAAGGCTTCGATGCGGTGGCCATGCACATCTTGCGTGATTTGTCTTTAGCAGGTTTAAATCTTGATGCCGGTTTGATGCTTACCTTTGACGAAGAAATCGGCGGAGCCAATGGCGCCGCCCAACTGGCCAAAATGGGATTTTTACCCCGCATCCTGATTAATGGCGACGGCGGGTACAATTATGCCGTCATTCACGCGGAAAAGGGAATTCTTAAAATTAAACTTTCAACGCACAGCGCTTCGGGGCGTCACCCCTATCCCTGGGACGGTCAAAATGCCTTTGACCTGCTGGTACGCGATTATCGACGCATCATGCATTTGTTTGAAGAACAAAAACTGGCCACGGAAAACAACAACTGGTTTACTACCTATTCCTCGTATGACATCCGTGTAGAAAACGAGCCATCTTTTGCGCCCCATTATGCCGAAATGAAGATCAATATCTATTTTACCGAAGATGTGCCCGCGGATGAAATGTTTCGGCGCATCCGAAAAGTGGTGCGCTTTGCCCGGATGGAAAAAATCTCTACCAGCGAGCGTGTTTTTCTGCCCAAGAACGATCCGCATGTGATTGCCATGCGCGATTTAATGCAAAAGCATTTCGGTCGGCCTATCGAAATTCGTGCCGAAAACGGCTCGTCCGATGCGCGCTTTTTTACCAACAAGGGCATCCCCATCATCATTGTTAAAATGGCCGGAGAAGATCATCATGGCCCTAATGAACATTTGTACGTTGGGGATATTTTACCCATGTACCGTTCCGTAAAGGATTTTTTGCAAATGTTTGCCTTACAGGAAAGTGAAAAGCACAATGAAATATTGGCGCATCATTAAGCAAATTGCTGCTCTGTTGCTGGCCCTGGCTTTTATGCAGGGCTGCCGGATGCAGCAACAGATAACGTTCCATGCACAACTGGTAAAACCGCCGGTAGCCACGCGTCAGCTGGATCCTGCTGTGTTTGTGCCCGGATACGTGATCCGGAAATTGCGCCTTACCGAAGGCGATCCGGTGCAGTTGGGCTATCGGAAACGCACACTGCAGGTACGTATTTATGATATCTGGCGCAGGGGAAATGTTTTTGCTCTGCACAAAAATTTTGCCGATTCGTTGGGGTTAAGGCCCGGCCAAACCTATGCCATTCGCCTCCGGGCGCTGCGTGCAGGGGAAACGTCTTTAACGCCCCGTCCTGTTCGGGTTTGGGTGGAAAATTACCACGGACAGAGAGAACACTGGCGAAAGGTCGCTCTGGGCGCGCCCCATGGCGACTGCGATATGAAGACCGGCGATATTGTGAAATTAGCCAGTCAACTGTTCGGAATTCCCGCCACGGCAGGCTACGGAGCGCGGCTCTCCTATCGTGGCATTTGGTTCGATATGAATCGTCCTCTGATGAAATTACCCAAAAAGGACGGCGGGGTTTTTCGCGAACGTGTCTGGAATCGTCAGGCCGAACAGGTTTACCAAATGTATCAGGATAGTGTCTGGCAAAACAATGGATTGCATTACGGCGAACGGTTTCGTTTGTTTACCAGCTTTCACGGACACGATTTAACCGTTCGTCTGAAAAACGGTAAAGTGATTCAGCGACCGGTTATCGAAGCGATGGGGATTGGTTTTAGTAAAGATGACCTGCGCAAGATTAAACGCTTTTACGAAGAACATAAAAATGAATATTACGACGATCCGCCGATGCTGGTGTTCGGGAATTTGCCGGAAGATCGGGTTTACTATTATCAGGGAATTCCGCTCACTTTCTTTTACAGTGGATTGGGCACCCGGGTTTACGGCTCGCTGCGCAGCGATTTGCTGGAATACGGCCTGCATATGGAAACCCCGAACAGTATGCGTCTCGATCCGGAAGTGCAACCTAAAACCGCCCGGTTTTTACACGACATGTACCGCTACGTTATTGATGAAATTCTGACTAAGGAGCACAGGAAATCGTGGCAGGAATTAAAGCACAGGTTTAACAAACCGCTGCGGCCCGCGCTGATCGCGATCAGCGGCGGGACGTTCTTGATGGGGGCACCGGATGGAGTGGGCTGGGCGAGTGAACGTCCACAGCATCGAGTAAAGGTCAAACCGTTCGAAATCGACGCCTTTGAAGTGACCAACGCCCAATATGTCGAGTTTTTGAACGAAGCACTTAGCGATTCCGCGCTGATAGCAATCAGCGGATTGGTGAAAAGTACTGCTCATCCCGACCAGATTTGGTGCAGAACCCGCCAGGCCGCTCCTATGAGTGATTTGCTGTTTGACGGCCATCGTTTTTCTGTCCGTCCCGGAAGAGAGAATTTCCCCGTCATTTTTGTCAGTTGGTATGGGGCGCAGGCCTATGCCCGGGCGCATGGCAAACGCTTACCAACGGAAGCCGAATGGGAAATGGCAGCCAGTTGGGACATCCGTCGGCAAAAAAAATATCTTTATGCCTATGCCTCGGATAAAGTAGAGTCAAACAAAGCAAATTTTCAGGACAGCGGCGATCCTTATGAAGAATATCGGGGAGCTCAAACCGTACCGGTTAATTTCTATCATTCCGCATCCCCTGCCGGAGTCCATGGAATGAGCGGCAACGTCATGGAATGGTGTGCGGATTATTACGATTACGGTTTTTACAGGAAAGCGCCGCAGGGCGTCTGGGAAAATCCCCTTTGTACGGAAGAAAAAACCATGCGCACGGTGCGCGGCGGCGCCTGGAATCTGGAACCGTGGATCGGCCGTACCACCTTTCGTCTGGGCATCAATCCCAATGCGACTCTGGTTAATGTGGGCTTTCGCTGTGCAAAAGAGTAAAGTGGGAGATTTAATGCGTCAACGGTTTACGAACCGAAAAATACGGTTAAGTCCTTTTAATTATAGGCTGTTGCTGCTCATTGTCCCTCTGTCTGTTTCGTCGGCGCTGGCAGGAGCGGTTAATCGACAGCAGGCTGAGCAAATGGCGCAGCGCTTTTTGCAATCCCGGTTTCTCTTTCCCCGGAGCGGAGAGTACCATCTTCGTGAACTGCAAAAGATCGGCTGGCAATCGGCACAGGATTCGCTTTATCTGGCCACGCTTTCTCCGGCAGGCTTTGTTTTGCTTTCTGCCGATGATCGGTTGAGTCCGATTCTGGGGTATTCGTTCCGTAATACCTTTTCCGGAAGCGAGCCGTTGGCTTCGCTGCTTGTCCGCCGGATTCGCGCCGAATGGCAGGCCGTAAGGGATAATCCGGTGCTGGCCCTGCAAAACCAATCCGGCTGGCAAACGAACGGGACAATAATTTCCTTAAACAAAGCAAACGGCGACAGCATCTATTATTTTCCCACACCAGTTTGGGGACAGGGCAATGCCAATGGTGTGTATGTGTTTAATTATTACACCCCCAATCACTGGTCGGCGGGTTGCGTGGCCACGGCCATGGCCGAAGTTCTGGCCTACTACAAGTGGCCCATTGTGGGCACAGGCCGCCATTGCTACACCGAAAATGATGCCGGACAGTTATGCGTTGATTATTCGGCCACATACTACGATTGGCCCAACATTTTGTTCAAATACGAAGGCGAACGTACCACTTCTACCCAGCGCCGGGCAGCCGGTTTGCTAACCTACCACGCCGCGGTGAGCGTGAACATGGATTTTTCGGCCAACGGCTCTACGGCTAATGTTTCCAATACGCCGGCGGCTTTCCACAATTACTTCCGCTTAAGCGGACACTACAAACGGGTTGCCGACAGCAATTTCTGGGATGAATTGATCAACAATATGAAGGACCATCGTCCGGCCATTCTGGCCATTCACCGTTCCGATGGGATGGGGCACGCCATTGTGGCCGACGGTTATTCCGAACGCAACCAGTTCTTCCATCTCAATATGGGTTGGAACGGCAGCGATAACGGCTGGTACGATATTTCCGGAACGTGGAACGCCGGCGGGTACAATGCCGTGGATGGTGCCAGCAAGGGCTTGCTGCCCAATCCCATGATTTGCTCGCAGGTGGAGCAACTGGGCGAAACGGTGTTTGTTCTGCGCTGGCGGGTAAGTCCCCGCTTGCGCGCTCAATATTACGAATTACAACAGGCTGCTTCGGCAACTGGCCCCTGGCAAACATTAAATTCGGCAATCAGCGATACGTTCTTTACCGTGCGGGTACCATCGATCGGAAATTATTATTACCGGGTTCGCGTCCGGCAGGATGATATTTGGTGGGACTGGTCGGCGGTGCAGAAAATTACGCTGGGCGGCCCGCGCTATCTGACCTTTAACGTGAACATGAATTTCCAGACTTTAAGCCCGGGCGATAGCGTTGTTCTGCGCGGCAACATTCCGCCTTTGCAGGGCAGCCAAAACAGTCCCGCGCTGCACGATACCACCGGAGACGGCATCTATTCCCTTACCCTGCCTTTTGATCTGGATTACGTGGGGCAGGAACTTCTTTACCGTTTTGCCATTGCCAGCGCAGGCGGCACCAAAATGGAGTCCTTTAACCGCAGCTATGTAATCGGCTATGCCCGCTATCAGAATCTGGATACCGTTTACTTTGATGATTACACCGCTTTGCGGCGCGATGAGCCTTTGCCGGATAATCTGCAACTTCTGGGAAACTTTCCTAATCCTTTTAATCCCCAAACCGTTATTCGCTACCGCTTGCAGAAGCAAACCCGGGTAAAATTGGTCGTCAGCGATCTTACGGGAAGAACGGTACGCGTGCTGGTCGATGGAATGCAGACTCCGGGAGAGCATGATGTACGCTTTGGGGCGCAAAATCTGTCTTCGGGAATTTATGTGTACCGGCTAAGTGCGGGCAAGCAGGTGCGGACAGCCAAAATGTTGCTTTTACGTTGAAAAAGAAAATAAAGGTAAACCATTAAAAAGAGGAGGAGTCGTATGAAAAATATTGTTACGATTCTTATTTTGCTCTTTTCGGGTTCACTGCTGCTGGCGCAGGAAAACCTGAGTAAAGTATGTGAAGTAGACTATTTCAATGCCACGCGCTACAGCGGAGGGCGCAATATTGCGCGAACACCGGGCGGAAACGTTGTGGTGGTCTTCGAACCGGGCAGCAATTACACCAACGGCAGTCAGGATATTCACTACGCCATTTACAATTCCATTTTCGGAAGCTGGGATGTGGCCAAGTTAAGCCAGTCGCCTTCGAATGCCGCCGGTACCCCGGCTATCGTGGCCGATCCGGATTCCAACGTGTGCTATGCGGTTTGGAAGCAGAAAAACGAAAACGGTGATCGTGACCTGATGTTTGCCAAACTGACTTTTATGGATCCCTACACCAGCGTGTGGAGTGATCCGGTTGTGGCCGACGACGTGGAAAGCAACACCGGCGTGTGCACCATCGATATCGCCGATGACGGAACGCTGTTCGGACTTTTTTCCATCTGGGACAAAGGGTTGAATTATCCGGCTAATATTTACTGCAGCATTAGCAGAGACGGGGGATTAACCTGGCATACCGACAATTTGACTTCTGAATTTCCTACGCCGAACGAACTGCCTTTTGAATGGATGGATGTGGCTCTGGCTCCGGGCAAAAACGGCGTGATGTATGCGGCTTGGGAAGACAAACCCAAAGAACTGACCAATTCTTATGAAATTCTGTTTACCAAATACACGCCCGGTCAGGGATGGAATCGTCCGGAAGTGATTACGCCCATTGTGGAAGGCGAAGCCTTTTTGCAGCACTATGTGGACGGCTGCACACCGCGCCCCGGTGCCGTTTCGGTGTACGTGATGGGACCGGAATCATATCAGTTTGCCGGAGAAAGTTCGGTCATTTATTACGACAACGGAACTTCAGAGGCGCTTTCCTGCATGTTCAATCCTTACTACATCGTTCCGCCTGAAACCAAGGATCAATGGATTTCGGATGTGGTAGATTTCTTCAGCTTGAATCCCGATGACAGCATTCTGGTTGTAGATGATGATAACAAATACAACAATGAGAAAATCATCACCGATGCTCTGGACAAAATTTCCGCACCATACGCGGTCTTTGATTGCGGGAATCTGGACGGCATGCCGGACAAAGTACCTTCTGCCGACTTGCTGAAACGTTACGCCTTGGTCATCTGGTTTACCGGCGACGACTACAGTGGCAACCTGGCCTTCTGGAACATCAACGACACCCTGAACACCGACCTTAAAGCCTATATGGATACGCAGGGCAAAAAGTTGTGGGTAATCGGCCGCGACTGGATCTACGACCGTTACGGCTCGGCGCCCGATACGTTTAAAACCGGCGATTTCATGTACGATTACCTGGGCATTCAATCCTATGATTGCCAGTCCTGGGGCGATGACGGCAAAACGGGTGTTTCGGAATTGGATCTGGTAACGGACAACGGACTGCAGATCTCTTCCATCGAAAAACTGAGCTGGGGAAATGCCGGAATCTGGCAAGGCAAGGTTTCCATGGCCAGCGACCCTTCGGGCAACATTCACATTGTGTACGATCAGGACAAAGGCAAGCACGTCTATTACAAAATGTTCGATGGAACCAACTGGAGCGATCCCATTCAAATTGACGCCACACCAGATTCGGTGCCCATTGTGCGCCCGAACATCGCCTGCGATCCCAATTACGGTCTGTACGTGGTCTGGACACAGGCCACCGGAACCGATACGGTAGAAGGGAAAACGAAAACGGTGTACAATGTATTTTATGCTACCTCTCCCGACGGCGGTAAAACGTGGAATGCGCCTCAGCAGTTGAGCCAGACAACAGTAGCCAATGCCAGCGGTTATTCGACCAAAAATCCTACGATTGGGGAGCAGGTACGCAAACCTATCGAAGGCGTGTTCGAAGGCGGCGCCGATGTGGTCTGGACGGAATACAATCCCGAATCTTCCATGGGTTATTACATCATGTACGCCCGTATTCCTTACGTGGGTACCTTAACGGCTATCGATCGGGGGAAAGCCGGGCAGCCGTACACATTTGCTTTAAGGCCCAATTATCCCAATCCGTTCAATCCGGGCACAACATTCGTTTTTGAGATTCCGACTCAATCGCATGTGGAATTGAGTATTTACAACTTGTTGGGGCAAAAAGTGGCCACAGTGGTCAATCGGGAATTAAAGGCTGGGGCTTACAAAGAGATCTGGCAAGCCGGAAGTTTGCCAAGCGGCATTTACTTTGCACGGTTGAAGGCAAAAGGTAAGGAAGCCTCCCAAAAAATTATTTTGCTCAAGTAATAAAAGAAGGTCATTGCCCTTACCGGAAATCCGTTCTGTCTCACCCGTTAGAACTGAAATTATTCGGTAAAAAAGCAATGACCTCCTTTAAATTAAAAAAAAAGTTTCAGAGGAACTAAAAAAATTTAAAGGAGGGAAAATGCGTGTAAAAATGTTACTCCCGTTTTTCCTGCTGCTGATGCTTAGCATAAGCTGGGCAGGAAATCAATATTTCTTGGAATTTGACGGCAGTGATGATTATGTGCTTTATAAAGATGATGCTGCATTAGGTAAGTTGGACGGAGCGACAGATTTTACGATAGAAGCGTGGATATATGTTTTACCAGGCTGGGAAAATTATGACCGAATTCTTCAAAGGTATAGTTGTTGGTCTCTTCGAATAAGATCGGATAACAAAATAGAATTTGCAATGGATCATGGTGTATCAGATTGGGCTCATTATTTAACAGTGGCTAACGTATTTAATGAGAATGAGTGGACTCATATAGCGGTAATACGTAATACAGAACCGGATCCAAATGAATTAAAAATTTATGTAAACGGTGTTGATAAAACAGATAGAACCTGGTCAGGATACCCAATGGTTAATGAAGATTCAAGGGATTTGTTTATAGGTCAACTTGGAGATAATGGTAATTATTTCAATGGTTACATTGATGAAATACGCCTCAAAAATGTAGCTGAGGACCCAAATAATTTACACTTTCATAAAAATGATCCTGAATATGAATCCGATGCCAATACGGCAGCATTATTCCATTTTAACGAGGGTAGCGGGCAATATACGGTAAATGAAGCCAGCGGGGCCAATGCTCGTTTAGGATCATCGACTAGCAGCGACGCATCTGATCCTACCTGGCGTGTCTGGAATTATAACGGCAGCGATCTTTCACTTCCTGTGGAACTGACCTCCTTTACTGCCGCTTATGCTTCGAACGCAGTAATCCTGCGCTGGCAAACTGCCTCAGAAGTGAACAATCTGGGGTTCATCATTTTGCGCAGTCTGACCGGTAACGATCCTTTCCAGGAAATTGCTTCCTACCAGAACACGCCTGCTCTGCGCGGTGCGGGAAATTCCTCCCGGGCGCATTCGTATGCGTATACCGACTATCAGGTTGTGCCTGAAACCCAATATTGGTACAAGTTGGTCAATGTTGATTTTAACGGAACCCGTACGGAGCATCCGGCCATTTCGGTAAAAACTACGGCCAATGGCTCGGGGGCAATCAGCCATACGGGAAATACCTTGCCGGAGAAGTACGCTTTGTATCAAAATTATCCTAATCCGTTTAATCCTGAAACGAAGATTGAATTCGATATTCCTTCGAAAGAGGACAATCAGGTTTTTGTTACGCTTTCTGTCTTTGATATTAATGGTAAAAAGGTGAAGACGCTTTTCAAAGGACTGGCAGAAGCCGGGCACTATTCTGTAAAATGGAACGGCACCAATGATAAAGGGCAAAAGCTGAATTCCGGGATGTATTTCTTACAATTCAAAACGCCCTCGTATTTTAAAACGATTAAAATGGTCATGATGCGTTAACTAAAACCGGTCTACCGGCCTGCAACGCCGGTAGACCATTTCGTCCGTCAGGACAAAGGAGAGTATCATGAGATGGAAAATAGTTTTTTTTAATTTTATTGTGTTTTTTGCTGCCGGTCTTTTTGCGCAGCAAAATCAATACTATTTGAGCTTTGACGGGGGGGACTACGTCAAATATTACAACGATTCCTATCTGCAAATGTTGGACGGCGCCAGCGATTACACTTTGGAAGCGTGGATTTATCCTGATACGACTGTAGAAAAATACGATCGCATTTTCCAGCGCTATTATTCATTTAATGCGGTTATCTGGCATATTACGGAAGACAAAGACAGTTGCGACTGGTATTTCACGGTTATTGACGACGGTGGCAGTAGTCACTATTTCAATGCCAGGCGATCCATTGCCCTGGGTGCCTGGAATCACATTGCCATTATCAATAATTCCACGGCTGGTACCCTGCGCCTTTATGTAAATGGTGTGGATGTTACCACGGAAAACTACGCCAACTTCTCGTTGCGCGCAGCTCAGAATAACGACAATTTTTATGTGGGGCAAAAAGGAAACGGAACCGATTATTTTAGCGGTTACATTGATGAAGTGCGTCTAAAAAACGAGGCGATCGATCCCGGTGATTTGAACCAGGAGATTATGACCAACTACGAATCCGATGCCCACACCGCTCTTTTACTCCACTTTGATGAAGGCGAAGGCTACCACTGGACATGGAATGCGGCCAGCGAAAACGACAGTGCACGTCTTGGTGGCGTGGATGCCGGAGACGATGCCGAACCCACCTGGGTTGAATGGAACGGAGCTGCTGTTGATCAGTCGTTGCCGCCTGTCCCCAGGGAATTTTACGTGGGTGCCAATTATCCCAATCCTTTTAATCCCGAGACGTCCATTCCGGTCTATTTACCAACCGCCGGGAAGGTCTGGTTTACCGTAATGACTGTAAACGGCCGCATACTGCAAAACAGGGAATTATTCTTGAAGGCCGGAGAAAATCGTATTCTGTTCAGGGGAGAAAGTTTGTCATCCGGTCTGTATTTTTACCGGGTTCGTTTCAAAGACAGGATCGCGCATGGTAAAATGCTAATGATTAAATAAAACCAATAATTAACTTTAGGAGAAAAAAATGCGAAAACATTTAAGCGTAGTGCTTTTTTTGCTGTTTTTCTTGTTTCAAATTCAGGCAGGAACGGCAGCTACTTTGAAAATCTTGCTGGTGGATGACGATAATTATTCCAGCCCGGATCATTTGCCGCTAATCGAGCAGGCCATTACCGATGCCGGATATTCTTACGATCTGTTCAATGCGCAGGACAGCGCTCGCTCGCCCGATGCCGCTTTGATGTCGAAGTACAATCTGGTGTTTTGGTACAATGCCAATGACGGAGTTGGGGGCTATTTCTGGAGCGGTAAAGATACGGTCAATACGGAAATCGTAAATTACCTGAACAACGGCGGCTGGATGTGGATTATGGGTAACGACATCATTTACGATATGTACGGTGGCGCGCCCGATACGTTTCAGGTAGGCGATGTGCTGTATGATTACTTTGGCCTGCAAAGCTATGATGCGCAATCGAAAAAAGACGATGGCGGTTCGGGCGTACCCCGCCTGGTGCGGGTGAGCGGGCAGGATGTGGCAACCGCCCCGGATACCATTCGCTGGAAATATTCCGGCCTGTACTATGTGGATGGCTGTACGCCTCGGGATGGAGCCCAGGCCGTGTACAATATGGACGGTGATGGCTACCCTCTGGCCGGTTATCCCACAGCCATTTATTTTGACAACGGAACGTTCAAAACTTTAGGCACTTATTTTGATGCCTATTACATTAAGCCGGACGAAGATCGGGTAACTCTGTTCAGAAGCGTGCTGGATTATTTTGCATCGCAGTTGGCGCCGACCTTCCCTCCCACAAATTTCTCTTTAGTGGAACCCTCCAACGGAAAATGGCTGGCCATTGGCAATGCCGACGAGAAAATCCATTTTAGCTGGGGCGAAAGCAACGATCCGGATGGAACGGATATTACCTATCGGCTCTATCTGGGAACTACGGCCGACGTTTCGGAAAGCTCCATTCTGGAAAAGGATACTTCGGCAACTTCACTGGATATTTCCAATTCGGAATTGTACGGTTTTCTTGGTGTCGGCGATACGCTTGATTTGTTCTGGAGTGTGCGCGCCAAAGACGGAGAAGGCTCCACCACCTGGGCCAGCGATACGTTTAAGGTCACGGTGGTGCACATTGTAAATCAGGCCCCGGCCGCTTTCCATCTTTTACAACCGGACGATGGAAGTCGTTATGCGGTAGCCAATCTCAGCGACAGCCTGTGCTTTACCTGGGAAACGCCGGTCGATCCCGAAGGGGGCACGGTGAAC
>CAYXUS010000101.1:0-28422 GCA_964468415.1 uncultured Caldithrix sp. | reverse complement strand
ACGAAGTGGTAGGCATCCCTTCGGGATTGAGGGGGGATTCGGTGCTTCTTCGGTGGCCGAGTTGGGAAAGGTTAAGAGTAAAGGGTTAAGGGAAATCAGTGCCAATCTGTGCCGATCAGTGGCCCAAATTCGTAATTCGTAATTCGTAATTTTTAATTTCCTCCCGGGCGGGCAACCGGCGGCCTTCCCCCCTCCTTTTTCCTTTTTCATTTTTCATTTTTCATTTTTTGGGGCTCTGTGCCGGTGCCCCGGAAACAAAATCGGATTCTTTACCTCAATGCGTTCATGTGCTTTGCATATCGGCCAATAATTTTAAGCGTAGAAAAATCGCTATCGAATACCGAATTGAGCCCTTGCGGTTCCTGCGGCGGGTCACCGGTAAACGGATCGCCCATGCGCCATTGAGGGTGTTGCGGATCACGCGGACGCCCCTCTCCGCCCCAGGCCCAAAAATTGCTGCCGACCAAAGGGCCCCCGGCCCGAGCATTTTGCCAAACCCATTCGAAAATTTTCCGGTAATAGCGATCCCGATAATGCGTTGTAGCCTGGAGCGAATAGGAGTGCCCATCCCGGGGCAAGCCGAATTCTTCCAGCACAAGCGGTTTACCCGCTTTCTGCGCCAATTGAATGTGCTGATGAATGTATTGATACGCCTTGTGCAATGTGGAATCAAAGGTGGCCTGCGGTTTTAATGGATCGTACCAATTCCAATTAAAAGCCCAAAGATGAAAGGTAATATAATCGATATTTGCATCGTTATTTATTTTGAGAAACAAAGCCGAATCTCCCATGCAACCTACCAGCCCTTCATTTCCCGTGCTTATCAGATGGTTTTTATCCAGGGACCGGATGAAAGCGGCAACATGATGAATCCATTTTTCAAAGACAGGGAAATTTTCTCTGCCCTGCTCCCCTTGCCCCGGACGCGGTTCGTTTGCCAATTGCCAGCTCATAATCGTCGGATCATCTTTGTAAACCACTCCGGTAATGGTGTTTTTACGTAAAATTAATGTGCGCACGTATTGTTCGAACCATTTTTCCGCCTGCGTTTCGCTGTAAAACCGCGCGCTGAAATTCATAAACTGCGGCCAGGTGTAAGACGAAACAAAGGGATTGGGCAAAGGCTGTTTAACGGCCCAGGCAACATACTGGGCCATGCCGCCACTCCAGATCCAGTAATTATTCAAAAAGATTACCGCCTTCATCTCCCGCTTACCCATTTCGGCCAGCAAAAAATCCAGCCCTTTGAGCAGTCGTTCGTCGTACACACCGGGCTCGGGTTGAATGGGTGGCCGGACGGTATTGGGTTGGCCCAGTCCCTCCGAAGCCCCCATAATGCGTAAGTTGGTAACACCCAATTTTTTTAGCCGATCCAGCTCCCGTATGAGACGCGCCCGATTACCGCCTTCGGCCAGAGTACCCAAATTTACTCCGTACCACATATTGGTTCCCAAAAAGCAAAATCGCCGGCCATTGAGATGGAAGGCCTGTCCCCGCACTTTTACAAAAAAATCCGGTGATTGCGCAAAATTCGGAAAGGCCAAAAGTGCCAGCAGACCCAAAGTGACAAAAAATTTCCTCATGACTAACATTCCTCTAAAATAAATTCGCTTTAGCGTTTCCCAAGCGTGCATACTAACTCACAACCCGCTTTTCGGGATGTGCACTTTTTCTTTGATTTACATTCAAAATAAAAAACCCGACCCTTTTTAGCAAAATCATCTTACACGCATGCAAAATATCCAGAGCCCCGATATGGAATTCCCTATAATCCAGGGCAAAGGGCGGGCCAGACTTTGTTCCCTTCGATTTACTCTCCATGAGGCAGAAGGCAGATGAGGGAGAATTCTTAAAATTTAAACTCGATGCTTTTCGTGCAAAAAAGCCGGACAGGTTGCCCCATCCGGCTTGCATGAATGTTAAGGAGAAGGTTATGCATTAAAAGATTGTAAATTATTAAAAGGCACCCGCTCGATAATTTGAATAATTTGATCGGATGAAAGCTGCAAATATTTAACCGACGCCTCCAAATTTTTGGCATCGAACTTATTGATAACGAGCCCCGATTTAAAGTAACTGACCAAAATATTGGCAAAATTTACAATGTGCAGCAAATCGGGATTACTGTCGAACTTCTCAGGGCTATGATGGTGTTCAATTACCAGTGCTAAATCTTCCGGTAATTCCCATTTTTGGGCCAATTTGGCGCCTGCGGTCATGTGGTCGATTTGGAACATTTTTCGTTCCACCTCACCCAGAGTCAAATTTTCGTCTCCGTACAGATTTCGGTAGAACATGGGATATTGCCGATCGACCCATTGATCCAACACAATTTTACCGATATCGTGCAAAAGTCCGGCCGTATAGGCCAGGGCCGGATCAATGCGTTTTGTCATTTTGGCGATTTCCTGAGCGGCATAGGCCACCCCCAGCGCATGCTGAAAAAGTCCCCCCTTGCACAAAGAATAGCCGTTGTCCGCTTCTTTGTAGTACCATTCGGTGAAAATAGACAGCGTAAGAAGCAAAATACGCCGTTCCCCGAGCATAACCAGCGCCTGGTCAATGCTTTGAATACGCGAACGCGGATTGACAAAAGCGGAATTACTCAACTGAATGATGCGTGCAGTTAGCACCTGATCCTGCCGAATTTCTTTGCCGATGAGCGACATCGAAACATTGTCGGCATGAATCATGCGAATGACCTTCAGAGCGATTTGGGGAATAGGCTTAATTCGCTGAATAACTTCGTCAATATCCGGCAGTTTGGCCATCAATTTCGGCAAGCCATGGGACGGCCTGGCTGCCTCAATTAATTCGATCTCGAATTCGAACGTGGAAAAGTTAAGACTGATTTTGTAGCCGAAATAGCCTCCAATTTCGGTGCGCACAATTTCTATTTCGTTTTCTTTCAAATACTCCATTACAAGGTCAGAAGTGCGCCCCCCAATATCCAATTCCAAATCCAGATTCGTTACATCACCCATCAGGGCTCCACCGGCCACCACGGCTTTCATGTTTTCTTTTCTGGCTCCCCGGGTTTCCAATTCTTTAAAGAACAAAGGCAATCCTTCGCTGGCGTATTTTTGGGATGCTTCATTTTCAAAGAATGTCGATGGTCGGGGTAGCAAAATATGGTAAAGACCGCCAATTTTATTCTGCACATCCACTACTGCCAATCCCACACACGAGCCAAGAAACGCCTGAGCAATCACATTGTCGGTTGTACTTACGTAATAAGTTCCCGAAGGAACTGTTTCGATACGTTCCATGTTATTCTTCCATTAATCCTTGTTGTTCGTACTCGTTCAATTTATTTCTCAAAGTTCGAACCGTAATTCCCAGCAGTTCAGCAGCCTTCGTTCGATGATTATTCGTTTTTTGCAAAGCTGCCATAATCATCCTGCGTTCCATCTCGGCTAATGGTATCACTTCATCCGGAGAAAATGCCGTGCTTTTGCCGCGTTTTCCTTCTTCTTCAAATCGAAAATGCTTTTCGGTGATTGTTTCTTCCTTGCCCGAAAGCAAAATTGCACGTTCCACCATGTGCTGCAATTGACGAACGTTGCCCGGCCAATCGTAATTCAGAATTTTTTGCATTAACGAAGGAGCAATCTTCTTTTTTTCGAAATGGTATTTGTTTGTGTACACGTTCAAAAAATGATCCATGAGCAACGGGATATCCTCTTTCCGTTTGCGCAGAGGAGGAATTGTAATCGGAAAAACATTCAGGCGAAAAAACAGGTCTTCCCGAAATTTTGACGAATCGATTAATTCGTTAATGTCACGATTTGTCGTGGCAATAATGCGCACATCAATGGGTATTTCTTCGGTGCTGCCCACACGGATAATTTTCATTTCCTGCAAAACGCGCAAAAGCTTAGCCTGCAGGGCAAAAGGAATTTCACTAATTTCATCCAACAGTAATGTCCCTTCCGTGCACTCCTCAAAAATGCCTTTTTGCTGCCGGTATGCTCCGCTGAAGGAGCCCTTCTCGTGACCAAACAAAGTGCTTTCGAAGAGTGTTTCAGGAACTGCGGCACAGTTGATTTTGCGGAAAGGCTTGCCGGCACGTTCGGAACGATCGTGAATGGCCTGTGCCACCAGTTCTTTTCCCGTACCGCTTTCTCCCCGAATAAACACCGTTGCATCGCTGCTGGCTGCAATATCGATGTGCTGAAGTAGTTCTTTAATTGCCGGACTTTCACCGATAATTTTCGTGTCGATCTGATATTCCTGCAACTTGCGTTTTAAGGTCCGGTTTTCGATTTGCAGAGCCTGATATTCAAAAAACCGCTTAACACGTGATTCTATTTGACTGATCGAAAATGGCTTGGTGATAAAATCATAGGCCCCGTTTTGCATGGCTTCTACGGCGCGTTCGATGGTACCGTATGCCGTAACTACCATTGCTCCGATATTGGGATAGCGTTTCCGGGCCCTGGCCACCAAGTCAATGCCTTTGATTCCGGGCATCATTAAATCGGTAATGATTAAATCGAAGGGCTTTTCCTCTAAAATTTCCAGGGCCTGCTCACCGGAATCGGCAACTTCTACCTCGTAACCGCAACTTTTAAGCGTCTCGTGCAGGATCATGCGCAAATGCTGGTCGTCGTCCACTACCAAAATCGATTGTTTTTCCATAAAAATCCTTTTTATTCTGTTTCGTATCGCTTATCGAGACACTTTGTTTCCTTTCAGGTTCATAAATCATCGGAATCTTTCATATTCTCTTTAATGATAAAAGTGAAAATCTAAGGCGTTGGTTTGCCGGGAATTCCGGGAACTATTCTTTGGGTGGGCGATAATTCTTTTGCTTTTGATATGAACTAATCGCCTGTTGATTTTTAAACTTTTTACGCAACTCTTTTTCTTTGGCTGCCACTGTTAAACTGGCCTCCTCGGGACGGATATCCCGAATAATCTCGTGTAATTTCTGATTCTCTTCTTTTAAAATGGTAATTTCCTCTTTCAGACGCACATTCTCTTTACGCAGCTCCAATTCCCGAATTGCCCGTTCAAACAAAGAAATAATCTGGTCGATCCGGAACGGCTTTATCATGTAGTGGAATTGGTAGGCACGCATGGCATCGATAGCGTATTTGATGTTGTGGTAGCCCGTCATAATCACCACAACAAGGTCAGGAAAAAGCTGACTTAATTCGATTCCCAGTTCGATCCCATTTTTATTGTTGTACCCCAGGTCAAAATCGAGCAAGGCAAAGGCGATTTGCTGGCCCTGAATTTTGTTCAACGCTTCATCGGGGGCAGCGGCCGTAATTACGGTAAAGCGGTTTTCCCGCAAACCGTCGGAGATCATTTCGACAATGGCCGGGTCGTCATCCACAATTAGAATGGTACGGTTTACAAATTCCATAGGTTCTCATCCTAATTTACACACCCAACGTTTCCGGGCGTAACTCATCAAACAAACGCAGCCATAGCTGACCAATAATTTCACCGGCGTCTTCCCCGGATTGGGGATACCCAATCGTCACAAAATTTACCACAACTCTAACCGAATCTTTCTGGTTGGTAAACGCCGTGTTCACATCTTCTCTTAATTGGGCGCACAAACTTTCGGCAGCGAACAAATCGGCATTGGGGAAAATAAAGAAGGCGGTGTCCAGGGTTAGCCAGATCACATCTCCCTGTTCCCCCAGACGTTTGCTGAAAATTTCCTGATAGGTACGCACAACGTCCTGTAAAATAACGGTGGACATCATTTCATGGTGCAACGCAATGCGAAAAATGGCGAATGAGACAGGATAAAGCCCAAGACGTGCTTCGTAAATGCGATCTTTAATGATTTTACTGATTATGTTTTCCAGCGTGTTCTTTCGTTTCTTGATGGCACCAAACGCATGAAATACCGGCGCCATCAAATTAACAAATGCGGAAATGGTTCGTATTTCATCGGTGCCGGGCGCCACTTCTCCCGGCAAAGTCGAGACAATTAAAAAGGCATTAATTTGTTCGTGAAAACGAAACGGGAAAAAATAAAGTGTCTGAACTTCATTCTCCAGAGTAATGGCCTGGTTCCCTATTTTTAATCCATTGCCAATCTCTTTAAAGGCTGAAGGGCGTTCTTTGCGAATGATAAACCCGTTAATGGGGGTGAATAAGCTAAATTGCAATTTATTTTGCAATTCCTGATCGAAATTGCGGCTTTTAATGATCATGAATTTTTCTTCATCTTCATTGTAGCGGGCAATGGCCAGATGAGGGATTTTGAAATACTCACCCAACGCGTCCACAATCATTTCCAGGGCCACATCAAAATCGGCAACCTGATAAATAATCGTGGCCAGGTCGCTCATGAAAAAGGTTTTTTCATTGGTCGTAATATTTTTCTTACTCATCCCCACTACCTGCTTTTTTGAAACTTTTAGTGCTGCGGAATAAAAATATCATAGGTTTCGTCGCTCATTTCCCTGAGCGATTCGATGACTAATTCATCTTTGAACAAGTAAATTTTCACGCTTTCCAATAATTCGTCAGAGTGGAAGCCCACCCCATTGATTTCAATGTGCACATTGGGATACAGTTTTTCTTCTACCACCACTTCTTTAAGCATGCGTTCCCGTGCCGCCTCTTTTTGCAGGACAATTTCTTCATCATCCAATTGCAGCAGCCGGTTTTTGATGCGTTTCAATTCGCTCTGCAAAAATTTTAACTCGGCCACTTTTTCCTGAGAGAGAGTTTTCACTTCTTTTTGCAAAAGCTTTAAAAAATTAAGGCGCTTTTCCAGAATGGAATAGCGTAATGTAAGGTCGGTACGAAGGCGGCTCAATTCCCACAGACGTTTTTGGGACGTATTTTGTCCGTGACTCATTATTTTGATTTCGGTGTAAATATTTCGGGGGGAGCCGATAACCGAGGCCACCACTCCTTTTTCCGAAGTAAGGGTTCCCCCGCGAATTTGGCCTTCGGCACCCTTGACCATGGCCATGCCCCCTACAGAAACACTGCTATTAATCACGTAATGCTGTACAGTCAAGTCGCCGCGTACGCCGATGGTCGCATCCTGAATAAAACCGCAGGTTAAATCACCACCGGCCAGAATCTTCGCGCGATTTTTGCCAACTACGCCGTATTTAATGGTAATATCGCCCTGCTGCGAATAGATGTGGGCCGCTTCCACATTTCCGCCAATGACAATCGCATCCCGGGCTTCCACCCGGAAGCCGGAGCGTACATCCCCGTCGATAACCACCGGGCCGTTAAACTTAATATTGCCGGTACCATAATTTACATCGCCCTTAATGTGCAGCACCTCGTCCACATGCACTTTGCCTTGCTGTACATAGGCCGAACCGTCTATGGCGGCCAGTAGTTTCAGCCCGTCATCGGAAACGGTAACATTTTTACCGGCAGGAAGCTGCACATCCGGGCCCTCGGAAGGAATCGTCTCTCCGGTAACGGTTTTGCCGTCACGTCCTTTTTGTGCAGGAATTTTACTGACTAAGGGCTGGCCTTTTTTTACCGGAACAAATCGCATGGTTTGTTTGAAATCGATCCGTTTGATCTTGTCCGCATCGTCGGGTTGCAGCGGCACATGCCACACAAGGCGGGCCGATTTCCCCTTTAACGGAGCAATTCCCTGCGCAATGAGACGATTGTAAACCGGTTCTTTTTTAGCCAGAATCTTTTCGAATACTTCGCGGCTAACCCCATAGCGTAATCCGGCCTTTTTCAAAGCGGCCATAAGTGCCTCACGCGTGGGAAAACTTTCCTCGGTAGCGGGAATGGTAACGGTTGCCTTCAATCCCGAAGGATCGATTGTTACTTTAATATTTTGCTCCTGCACAATGCCATCCTACGTTTATCCGGTAGCAGCGGTTCGTTTGCTTGCCAATTCTTCTTCAAAGTCGAACAAAATTTGTGCAACTTTACCGCAACTGCATTCATAAATAACACCGATTAACTCATCGTTATTGAAAAGCGGCGTAATTTTGCCATCATGGTGCGTTTCGGAAACCTGTAAAGCATGTTCAATCTTTTTAGGTTTCCCAAGAACCAATTGCTCACGTTTTATCACTGTTTTGCGCGGCGATATTTTGCTTACCCGCTGCGTAAAAACGGAAGCCTGATTTTTACTAAAAACCGTATCTTGCGTGCTCATTGTTTCTCCTGCGCCTTAAAATACTTGTCGATGTGTTCCTGAGAAATTCCGTTTTGCCGAACGAAGTCGGACGTAACCAGAGCAAATTGCCGGGAGTCCCGCGTGCTGTTTTTACCCTGTAATTCCTGTTCAATGGCTTCGATTACATCCTGCCCGAACACGCTTCGCGCCCGGACTTTTAAAGATTTGTGAAATAATTCCACGAATTTTTGGTAGATGGCCTGTAAAATGCGATTGACATATTCCAACTGCTGATTGGTAATATCCTGAAACTGAAAATGGGTAAAAATCTCGGTTATTTCACGATCCATTTCATCAATTTGGGCAATAAGGGCATCGGCGCCGGCATTCGTTTCCGCCTGTTTTTTTAATGCAATAAGATTGCGGGTAATATTATCCAGACGATCCATAATTTTGTTTGTTTCGCTTTCGGTTGTTCTGGAAACCTGCATCAAATTCTCCGTTGCCGAAGGCAATTTATTCTGTCCGTCTTGCATAAAGGTATTCACTTCTAACATCAACGGAATGATGTCCTGAATAAATTCCAGCAAATCGGCCAATATGGGAATCATATTTTCCTCGGATGTCAGATTCGCCTTGATGTTGGCTAATTTTTTGATTATTCCTTCTATCCCGCTCTCTCCCATGGGCACTCCCGCTAAATCCCCAAAATTTCGATCATTTTCTTTTTAAGAACATCCGGAGTAAACGGTTTGACAATGTAACCGTTAACACCGGCGCGAATGGCCGTTAAAACATCCTCTTCCATGCCCCGGGTCGTAATCATCAATATCGGTAAATTTTTCAAATGTTCCTGCCCGCGGATAAATTCAATAAGTTCCTTGCCGTTCATTTCCGGCATGTTCCAGTCGGTCAGCAACAAATCGTATTTTTTTTCGTGCAACTTTTCGAGAGCATCCAATCCGTTTTCGGCCTGGTCGTAACGTTCAATCCCTATTTTGTTCAAGGTATTGGCAATAATACGACGCATTGTCGGCGAATCGTCTACAAACAAAATACGTTTTTTGGTAATCATGCTTTTTGGCTCCCAGCTAAAACAGAAAGCAGACTTTTCAATGCATTCACATCAATAAATGTGCCAAAAATTCAAATGCCACAAGCAGAGCGTTTAATTATCTTTAATTTTAATTTAAACTTACCCTTAACAACTTTTGGCCAGCATCCGTCCCGCTTTGCCTGACCGTTCGTGAAGAAAAAATTTCCTCATGAATGGGACAAATCTTCCTCAAAGGCGGCATAAATGTGCAAATCATCAAACTTAAATGCCCACAATTTTTTTTCGGTCTCTTTTCCGTCCACCGAATCTAATTGTTCGCAACGGGGTAAACCGATCTGAAAGTGTTTATTTGCCTCTACGTAACGGGCCAGAAAACGGCCGCAAGTTGCGTTGGTAAATTCGGCGAGTCCGTCTTTAATCTTTTCCGCATCTTCAATCCACTCGCCCACCATTTCTGTAACCATTTGTTTTCCGGCATTCTGGTCAAAAAAGAGAAAAAGCCGGCCGCCCAGCGGATACTTCACATCCACATGTGCACGATAATAGCCGGGGTGTAAATGGTCTTTGCCCGAAACCAAATCCACCTTTTCCAATTCTCTAAATATCAATCGCTCTGCCGCTTCACTTAAAGCCTCCTTTAAAGCGATAAAATATTTTTGTGCCAGAATCATTTTTTTCTCCGGAATTGATTAAACAATTAGATTAAATGCAATTGATTTTTTAACAAACGATGCACTTCGGGGATGGACAAAGGTTTGCCCAACACCGCAACGGCTTGTTCTCTTTTCAGAATTTGTTCTGCTGTGCGATTTTTAAGGCTGGTGATGACCACCACCGGCACATCGAACAACTTTGGAGAACTTTTAATGCGCCGCAATAAATTAACCCCATCCATTTCCGGCATATTTACATCGGTCAGAACCAGATCGACTGCTTCATTCTTTAAAATATCCAATGCTTCTCTGCCATTACTCGCTTCAAGACAACGCGTAATAGCCAGGCCGCAAACGTCTAAACTCTTTTTAATCAAAGAGCGCGCGGTAGAAGAATCGTCCACAATTAACACCCGATACATTCCCGCCTCCTTCTGTTTGCCTGCTTAATTTTTGCAGAATACGACTTACAAAATTTTAGTTAGTTTCCTATTCGTTAAGACCAAAACTTTTCCATCTTTAACCTGCACCGATACCGTCCGGCTAAGATCTGCCCCCACATCTTCGGCAATGGCTCCCAGATGATATTTCCAGAGATGCTTTTTAATGGCCAGCACATTACGTTTTCCAATGTAGAAATTTCTATTTGTGTCCAGAATATTGGCACCGCCCACCAACTTTACCCACACCTGATTATTCTTTTGCACGCCCATCCCTTTTAAAATGGCGATCAGCTCCGAAACCGCCGTATCGGCAAAATAGCCCGGTTTTCTGAACGCACGCTTTCGATTTGCGGAAGAATCGGGCAAGGCCACATGGGCCAGAGCCGCAAAGGGAACTTCCGGCACGTATACGATAAGTGCCACACACGAACCCAGAGCATAGGTTTTGAGCAAATCGTCCTGGCAATTGCTCACTACAATATCACCTACTCCGGCAATTAATTGGGCCATGTTGCCTCCTTTGGCCAAAAATCATCAAAAATTTTCTGTGGAATTTTTTGCAAAGGCAAAACGTGGCTGGCACCGCCCCGCACATACGCCTCTTTGGGCATGCCCCAAACCACCGAAGTTTTTTTGTCCTGCACAATTGTCAAAGCTCCGTTCTGACGCAAATGCACCATAGCTTCGGCGCCGTCACTGCCCATCCCGGTTAATAAAATTCCAATGGCCTGTTCTCCGGCATGGCGGGCCACCGAACGAAAAAGCACTTCCACACTGGGGCGATGGCCGTTAACCCGCTCCCCTTTGCGGCAAACAAGGCGATACTCTCCTCCGATGCGTGTTACCTGCATGTGATAACCACCGGGGGCAATAAACACATGGCCGGGACGCACAACATCCCCGGTTTTTGCTTCTTTCACGGTCAAAGGCAGTGCGGCATTTAGCTGTTCGGCAAACTGGCGGGTAAACCCGGCGGGCAAATGTTGCACGATCACGGTGCCCGGAGCGTTCGGGGGAAAGTTACGCAACAGACAACGAATGGCCTGTATGCCTCCGGTAGAAGCTCCAATCGCGATGATTCTTTCGCTCCCATTTGTGGAGGCAGCGTGTTTGCCGTGGGCCGGGCGTTTTGGGCGTACGCTTAAAGAAAGCCCTGCAGGATGAGCCTGTGCGGCCGCTTTTATTTTATCCCGCAAATCGTTCATCATGTCCAACAATCCGGCGCGCACATCGGCTTTGGGTTTTAACACCACATCCACGGCGCCGGCTGCCAGAGCATCGATGGCCATTCGGGAGTTTTTTTCGGTTAAGGCACTTACCATGATGACTGGCATGGGATAAAACTTCATCAATTGCTTTAAAAATTGCAGTCCGTTCAAATAGGGCATTTCCACATCCAGTGTTAAAACCTGAGGCCTGGTTTGCAAAATAAGCTGCCGGGCTTTAATTGCATCTGCGGCAGCACCTACCACACTCAACTGCGGATCCGCATTTAATCCGTGAGTCAAAACCTGACGTACCAGCGCCGAATCGTCCACAACTAACACTTTAATAGGTTCGTTCCGTCTCATTTTCTCATGTAAACCGCTGGTTGCACATACTCAAAATAAGAATTTTTAATGGGCAATACTTCCGCAAGCCCCAACACCAAAAAGCCACCATTTTCCAGATAGCGGGCAAACTTTTCCACCACCTGCTCCCGTGTTTTTTTATCGAAATAAATCATTACATTCCGGCATAATATCGTATGGAACTTGCGTTTAAACGGATAAACGGGTTCCACTAAATTTTGCCGGCGGAATAAAATCATTTCCTTCAAAAACGGCTTGACCTGCCACTGGTTTTCATTCAATCGGACAAAATATTTCTGAATCAGATTCATCGGCAGGCGTTTTACATTTTCGTCGGCATAAATGCCTTTTTCGGCTTTTTTTAACATGGAGCGCGAAATGTCCGTAGCTAAAACGGCGGCCTGCTGCCGGGCAAAAATACCTCCCAGCATTTCGTGAAACAGCATGGCCAGTTGATATGCTTCTTCCCCGCTGGAACAGCCCGCCGACCACACACGCATTTTTTCCTTTGGATGAGTTTGCTGCAACTTGTCCAGCCAGAACGGAATGGCCGTATGACGCAAAAATTCAAAATGGCTATTTTCCCGATTGAAATAGGTGTGGTTTGTCGAAATGTAATCGGCCAGAGCCATAAGCGCCCGGCCGGAAGAATCATTTTGCACATATCGAATGTATTCAGCAAAACTTTTAAAGCCATGAACACGCACCAAATGCAGCAAGCGGCTGAACACCAAAGACCGCTTTTGCGGGCTCAGGTAAATACCAAAACGCCGGTATACTAAATCATAAATTTGTCTGAAATCCTGTTCGGTAAAAACCGGGGTGGCATTCATGGCGTTGCTCCATCCTAAAAATCACCAAAATCCCGATCGTTGTCCCCATCAGGCAGCGTGTTTTTCCCATTGCCATTATGGCCATTGCCCTGCACCGACTGTGCCGCCAGCCGATGCGATACGCGCTCATAGGCAAAAGCGTAGCCATCTTCATGGGCTTCCGGGGCAAACGTAAAATTTTCCAGACGGAATTTTGCCACCAGTCTTTGCAAATTGGTGGCCTGGCTCGACAACTCTTCTGCTGCCGAAGCGCTTTGTTCGGCACTGGCTGCATTGGCCTGGGTTACCTGATCGACCTGGCGCAGCGATTCGCTGATTTGCTCGATGCCCTGCACCTGCTCGGCAGAGGCGCTGGCAATCTCATCAATCAAATCGTTGGATTTAATCATGCTTTGCACAATCGATTCCAGAGATTGCGCCGTTTTGTCGGCCAGTTCGGTACCCCGGCGTATCTTTTCGACAGAACCTTCGATAAGCTGTTCGGTTTCTTTGGCGGCTTTGGCGCTGCGTTGTGCCAGGTTGCGGACTTCTTCGGCAACCACGGCAAACCCTTTGCCATGCACACCGGCCCGGGCGGCTTCTACCGCGGCGTTTAAAGAAAGCAGATTGGTCTGAAACGCAATTTCGTCGATCACCTTAATAATCTTGGAAATTTGATTCGACGAATCATTGATGGCCTGCATGGCTTCCAGCATTTGCTGCATCAGGGCCGTGCCTTCATTAGCCGCTTCCCGTGCGGTGGAAGAAATTTGTTTGGCATGTTGGGCGTGTTCGGAATTGTGTTTGGCCTGCTGGGCAATTTCTTCGATGGAAGCAGTAGTTTGCTCCAATGCGCTGGCCTGCTCCGAGGCACCTTGGGAAACCGACTGACTGGAATCGGCTACCTGTTGAGCGCCATTGCGAATTTGTTCTACCGAAGCGGCAATACTGGCTAAGGTATTATTTAAGGCATCCAGTGTTTTGTTTAATGCCTCTTTCATCCGACCGTGGTCGCCCTTGTGTTCGCTGTTTATCTTGGCCGTCAGATCGCCCGTCGAAACTTTTTCCAATGCTTCCAGAATTTCGTTCATCGGAAAGGTTAACGCATCCAGACTTTCATTAATACCCCGCACAATTTTACGGAAGTCCCCCTGATGTTTGCTGTCGTCCACACGCAGACTTAACCGGCCTTCCAGGGCGCCCTCGATTAAGGCATTGGTGTCGTGAACCAGCAGATTAATGGCTTCGATGCTTTGGTTGATGTTTTCTTTTAACGTGTTAAAATCACCTTTAAATTCACTCTGAATGGGTGGGGGTACTTCGCCGCGGGAAATGGCAGCAATAGCCTGGGCGCTTTCGTTGAGAGGATGAATAATAGCATCCATTGCTTCGTTAAAACCCCGCAAAATAGCACGATAGCCCCCTTCAAACTTGTTCACATCGCCACGATAATTTAAATTGCCGGCCTTAGCCTGTTCGGTTAATTGGATGCTTTCTTCCACCAGTGCCTGTAAATTCGTCCGGATGGTGTTCAAGGCTTCCGTCAATTGCATCAACCGGCCGGGCAACGGTTCCAATTGATGTTCCAGATTTCCGCTGGCGTACTCGTTCAAAATTTTAATGGTTTGCTTTAGGGGATTGACGATAACATCCAGCGCCTCATTCAAATTGGTGATTACTTTGCGGTAGGCGCCCTGTAAATTGTGCACATCGGCCCGGGCATCCACTTCTCCGTTTTTGTGTTTGTCCACTAACGTCTCCAGTTCCGAAACGATGGTTTGCAGGCTCTTTTGCACTTCGACCAGGGCCTGCCCCAGAACGTCCTCATCGGAGAGTAATTCAATTTCGGCGTTCAGTTCGCCCGCGGCCAAATGCCGTGCCATTTGCGCCTTTTCGGCAACCGAGCGGGCCATAACCTGAAAAGCTTTTATCAAGTCACCCAATTCGTCATCAAATCGATACGGGTTGTGAAAATTTACTTTGCCTTTCGAAAGCTCTACGGCCATCCTTTGCAAATATTTGAGCGTCCGGGTGAAAAAGCCCGAGACATAAACGACAAAGACGACGATGGCAATAAGCCCCAGAACAGACATTAGCAGCAACATTCGGGTGGCTTTGCTCAGCACAACGTTTGTTTTGTCCAATGGAAAGCCAAGCAACACATGGCCAATTTTTTTATTGTCGGCTAAAATAGGCAAGCCAACCAATACCTCTTTTTTCAACTTTCTAAACCCGTCCAAAGTGGGGAACTTTGTTTGCGGAAACCTGGGATCGCGATAATAAAAAAATTGTTTTCCTGTGGCATCAGTAACTTTGATTAAGGAAATTTGATCGCCTTTTGTAAACGATTCCATCGCCTTGGCCACCATTTCGCTGTCCCCAAATTCCACCCCCATTCGTACGGCTTCTGCCGCCAAATTCCCAATAATGGTCAAAGACGACTTCTGCTCGTCGTTTAAGGCCGATGAAATGACCATGTGAATGCCAATAACGCCCAACGTTATCAGAAAAACAAATCCTGCAATTAATACGGTTAGCAATTTATTCCGAATGGACAACTTCGAGAACCACATGTTCGTCCCCTCTCCAAATTTTAGGTTATTGCAGCACTTGCGCCACACCAATTTTTTGATTGAATTCCGGGGTGAACTTTGCTGCCAGGCTGGGAGAATATTTCAGATTCACATAAACTCGTAAATGTCCGGTTTCGTCACGCAGCAGCCCTACCAGTGCCCCGGCCTCGCTGTAGGAACGATTGGTCGTTATGAGCGCCAACTTTTTTTCCTTGGCCTGTGTCAGGATGTACAGCATGGTATTTTTTTCATTGACGATTGGGGCGTTGTAAACAACAACGACACTGTTTTCGGGAATCAGTTTAAAATTGTTTCCGATGCTGCGCGCATCGCGTACCAAAAAGATTTTAACCTTCCGCCTGAATTGGGTGGCGGCGCGTGCAATAGCAGGCTTTTGGGCACTTTCTTCTTCTTCGGGTAAAAGAACATTTATTTCTTTGCTGTCCGGGAAGATTTTACTTGCCACGTAAAAATATTGCTGCCAGGTTACACCTTGGCCCATTAGCCCCTGAACCATCCCCAAAATAAAACCACCCATCAAAAGCAAACGGCCGTTTAGTTTCATCACGGTTCTCCTAATTGCTTTGTTCTTCTTTGGTCCCGAAAAGGAACATTTCTACATTCAAAAGAATTATGACTTCTTGCGCTTTTTTGGCCAGGCCCTGCATGTACTGCGTTTTTTGCGCTTTTTTGAGCGAAGGAGGCGGCTCAATTTCTTCCGGAAGTATTTGCAGTACTTCGTCCACCGTGTCCACAATTAATCCCACCATTTCGTTGCGCACCCGGGCCACAATAATACATGTGCGATCGTCATAAGGACGTTCGGCTAACATGAGGCGCGCCCGCACATCCACGGCCGGAATAACCCGCCCACGTAAATTGAACACCCCCCTTACGTAATCGGGCACATCCGGGATGGGGGTAATTTTCTGAATGCCAATAATTTCGCCCACAAATCTGATTTCAAACGCGTAGGCCTGTTCGCCCAGGCGAAAAGTAATGAACTTGTTTTTTTGTTCATCCACCATTTCTTCCATGACTAAACTTTCTTCCATCTTTCGCCCTTACGATGTTGAAACAGATCGCCCCATTTGGGCCATTGCGCCCATGTCCAGAATCATGCAAATTTCGCCATTGCCCAAAATAGCGCACCCGGAAATACCCTCCGGTTTTCCCAGGTAGCCAGGCAACGGTTTAATAACCAACTGCTGCTGCCCCAGCAAGGCATCTACCAAAAAACCGATTTTCTGCCCCGCAATTTCGCTGATAACCACGATTCGGGATGAGAGAGGCCGGGGTAATTGTTTTTGATCGGAGAGCACCCGTTCCAGACGGATGATCGGAATGATCTCGTCGCGTACTTTGATGACTTCCTGCCCATCAACCAGCTTCACAAAATCGTGTCCTTCCACCTGAACCGATTCTTTAATGTCCGGGACCGGCACAGCAAACAATCCGTTGGCAACGCGCAGCAGCATCCCGTCAATAATGGCGGTTGTCAGCGGAATTTTCATTGTAAAGGTCGCACCGGCCCCTTCCTTGGATTTAAGTTCAACCCGCCCGCGAATTTTTGCGATGTTTTTCTGCACCACGTCCATTCCCACGCCGCGGCCGGAGAGGCTGGTTACTTTTTCCGCCGTAGAAAATCCGGGTTTAAAAATAAGGCGGTAAACATCGTCGTCATTCTCAGGATCAATATCGGAGTTCCAGAAACCCTTTGCTTTGGCCTTTCTGATAATTTTCTCTTTATTTAATCCCTGACCATCGTCCTGAACGGTAATCCAAATTTCACCGCCAACACGCTGGGCTTCCAGCAGGATGGTCCCGTATTCCGGTTTTCCAGCCTGAATGCGGGTTTGCACATCCTCAATGCCATGATCAACGGCATTTCTCAAAATGTGCACCAAAGGATCCGAGACATGTTCAATAATGGAACGATCGACTTCCGTTTCACCGCCCCGGATCACTAACTCTACTTTTTTGCCGTGTCGGGTAGAAATGTCCCGAACCAATCGTCGCATTTTCCCGAACAAACCCGAAAGGGGGATCATGCGCATCGATGTTGCCAGCTCTTGCAACTCGCGCACATTTTTCTGCAAATAATCCAATGCTTTGTTCAAACTATCCACCTCCTCTAACGCTAAAGCCGGATGGTTAACAACCATGGATTGAGCGATTACGATTTCGCCGACCAAATTCATCAAATGATTCACCTTATCCACATCCACACGAATCACATCGCTCAAATTTTGCCGGGTTATCTCCGGAGGAGGTTGCGGTGCTTCCTCCGTTTTTTTCTTTTTGGTGCTTTTGACCGATTTCGGCGCTTTTTCGTTTTTCGTGGCACCACCCGCCTGCACCGTCACTTTTTCAACCATTTCGCCCATCAAATCAATAAGGGCATGCTTTCCCGGAATAACAGGAGGCTTGTCCTGTTTTAGCGCCTGCAGGGCACTACGAATAAAATCGAGTATTTGCAACACAAGCGATATTTGTTTGGAAGTAAGGGTAAATTTTCCCTCACGCGCCAAATCAAAAACCGTTTCGGCCTGATGAGTCACTTCGGAGATATCTCTAAAGCCAAGAAATCCCGCATTGCCTTTAATGCTGTGCATGCCACGGAACACGCTGTTTAAAAGGTTGGCGTCCGTCGGTGTTTTTTCCAGTGCCATTAAATCTTGTTCCAGCTTGTCCAGTAATTCGCTGCTTTCCTCGGCAAATTCTTTCTTCATTTCATCGGTAACAAGCATCTCATTGCTAAACCTGAACGACGCGTCAAAAGTCTCCACCGGTTCCGTCGGATTTTCTCCCTTGTCTTCCGGGGGCTGCGGTGTTTTCGCCTCCTGAGCAAAAGGCTGTAATTTTTGGCTAAGCCCGCTGAAATCAACATCAAATCCTTGTTCCGAATTGTGTTCCCGCACATGGGCCAGCAACAAACGCAGGCCATCGCACACCTGCAGCAAAAGATCGATGTGGAGCTGCTCCAGGGACACTTTGTTTTTGCGCAAACCATCGAGCAGCGATTCTGCCTGATGCGTTAATCTGTTAATTGCCTGCAGCCCGATAAAACCGGCACTTCCTTTAATGGAATGAAAAATGCGGAACAGTGCGTCAATTTGCTCTGTTTGCACGGTTTTATTGGCTGCCATTTGTTCTTCCCATTGCAAAAGCCGCTCCTCGGCTTTTTCCAATCCTTCCAAAGCCTCGGCAACAAAATCGCGCAATATCTCTTTTTCTTCCTGACTCAGCTCCATACGTACTCCGTCAAATCATTTGCAAAAAATCGACCGACTCGGAAGAAGGTTCGTGTGTTACCACTTCCATCTTTCCCGTAAACGGATCGGCATAAATGGTCACATTTTCCAGAGGATGAGACAACTTGGTATTTTGATTGGCCGTGGCAATCGTTACCCCCTTCTCAATTCTCCCGTAAACCCGAATAAAGGAACGAGGGGTACTTTGATTCTCCCGGGTGTAGTAAGCAAGAAGAATTTTGTTATTCAAAAATGTTTGCAAACGCAATTCGTATTCTTTTATCTGCTCTTGTAAATCGGAATAGGTTTCCTGCAAAGACTTGAAAACCCGTTCCATGGTACTATCGATTACAATTTTGTCTCTGCCCGATTCTTTCAATCGGCTGAAATAATTAATTAAGGTACGCTTTTCTTTTTCCCCTTTGTCGCGCAGGTTTTCAATGACAAACTCTTGTTCATTCAGTTTCCGTTCATCGTTCTGGTTGGCAAGCAGACGGCGTTTGTATCCCTCGTCCCGCATAAACGACGGCCCCAGGTAAATTTGGCTGCCTTTTCTTACTTCGTCGGCATACAAACAATTGCGTACCCGAATTTCCGATTCATCAATTAGTCGGGCCACTACTTTGCGATGACTAATAATAATCGATTGCTGAATGCTTTCGTTAATCCACACATCTTCACCGGCAATAATGCGGTATCGTTTAACATGAGGCGTAATGACCGATTTCCCGGCAATAATCCGGCTGTTCTCGATTTTTTTCGAATTGTCGATTCCTTCCTGAGCCTGCACATACCCCAGTGCTTTAATAAAGGAAGAATGAATCATGCCGGTTACGAACAAATTAGACGGGATTTCCAGATTGGAATACGAATGGATATCTTCAAGCACATGCACGGCAAACTGATCGTCAACTTTGCCGTGAATTTCGCCCAGACCACGCACCGTCAAAATGGGGAAGGCATAAACCTTTCCCCATTTAGAGACAAAGGCACTGCCCTCAATAGACGAAATAATTTGCTTTCCCCGAACCGTTACATTGGCTCCGCAAAACACATCCAAATTGTAACGGTGGTTAATATCCCGAATTTCTTTAACCCGGCCATCGGGAAAACGCAATACCACCCGAAAGCTTTTTTGGGCGCTTAACACAGGCTTTCCCGGCAAAACATGCATCCGATCTTTTAACAAGTCGATGGATTCTCCCTGCAGGACCTGAGTGATAAGCGCATCGTCAAGTTTGGGTTCGATCAAAACATCAAACTCAGGGGGAGCTTCTTCAAAATAGGCACAAGCCACCGGAATTTCTTTAATATCCTCCCGCTGGATTAAAGGGATAGAATCACTCAGAATGCCATGCGTAATTCCTACTTTGCGCAGCGCCGCCAGTATTTCTATCGGTTTAATCGTACCTTCGATCTTTTGGGCGATAATCAGTTTCCCATCGAGTAGCGGAATAAATTTTAAAACACCTCGTGATAATTTAAACCTCGTTTCCGGTATCATATGCCTATTCCATTATTATTTGTAATTTCTGCATCAAAAATCCCATTTCTTTTTCATACGCTTTAAATTTTTGAATTTTAGCCCGGTAGTCTCTTTCTTTGTAATCAATTTTATCTTCCAATTTGATCAATTGGTTGAGCAATTCGATAAATAAACGTACATCGACCGGCTTTTTTAATTCTCCGGCATGCGCCAATCGTTTGGCTTTTTGATATGCCTTGCCAAACAATCTGGAATACAAAAAGAACACAGGAATTTTTTCTTCTTCTTTCTCAGGAGAATTAAATTTGCGCAAGAGAACCTCCAGATTAATCATCCCGAGTTCCACGTTAACAAAAACGGCAATAATTTTTTCATCTTCCAATAAATTCAACGACTTACCCCAATTGTGCATCACCACGGTATCGATATTGAACGCTCTGGCCAATTGCCCGATCGTTTGAATTGCCGTATCGTCATTATCTATGATAAGTAATTTTTCCTTCATTCAAATATCTCCTTACCTCTCTATTCTTAGAGTCGTGCAAAACAACCTTATTTTAAATCCGTTTTGCTTAGTGGACGAAATTGACCACCCGGCAATGGCCGAACTTTTTTGGCGCCTTAAATGACAACTTTTTAGTTTGTTGGATTATCATTTTTCCCTTCCGCTTTTCTGAAACATCTATGATTTTTAGCTTGGTTTCTTTTGCTTACCTCACTTCTCCCGCGTCAATTTCAAAGAGAGTGCCCTCTCCCAAATAAAAAGTATCGGCAATGACAAAATTTAGCCCTTTTTTTAAAAATTATTATTAAAGAAAAAACATCCTTTGTCGATTTAAGATATTTGTTTTATATCCATGGAAGGAATAAGACAATATCACATATTTCTTGTTTAATCGAAATGCCAAGGGACGTATGGCGAATATTTTAATTGTTGATGACAATAGAACGGTCCTGTTCGCTTTAAAAAGCTACATCGAAGATGAGCCTTATTTCGTACAAGTTGCTTCCAGCACCGAAGAAGCCCTAAACCTGCTTTCTCACAATTCGTTTGATGTGATTGTTACGGATTTAAATTTACCCGGTAAAAACGGTCTGGAACTTATTGAGGAGGTTCAGCGCCTTTCCCCCTCCACCAAATCGATTATCATCACCGGTGATCCAAATATTCAAACAGCCACGCAGGCCATTCGTGCTGCAGCCTTCGATTATTTAATAAAACCGATTTCGGAAGAGGGCTTTAGACACGCCGTGCGCAAAGCGGTGGAATTGAAAAAGTTAACCGAAGAAAAAGAGGCCCTGTACGAAGAAAATCTGCGCTACAGAAAACACCTCGAAAAGCAGGTGGAACTGCGTACCCGATCTCTGCAAAAAAGCGAGCAGACCTTCCGCCTGATGTTCGAAAATAATCCCATGCCCATGATCATTTACGACTCCGAGACCCATCACATTCTGGCTGCGAATTATGCTGCTTCCACGTTGTACGGCTATTCCCGGGAAGAACTGACCCAGACCACCATTGAGGTTTTGTTCGACAATCCCCAACAGCTTCCCAAAGCACCGGATCACAGTGACGAAAACTTAGTTGTACAAACGACCAGAGAGGTTCTCACCCACGCACGCAACGGACATCCCGTTTTTGTGGAAATTTTATCCCATCAGCTTTATTACAACGAACGTCCTGCCTGCTACATCATGATCAATGATATTTCGGCCAGAAAACGCACCGAAAAGAAATTGCGGGAATCGGAAAAACGCTATCGCATGCTTTTCGAAAATATGGCGCAAGGGGTGTTTTATCTGAATGCAGAGCAAAAAATCACATCCATTAATGATGCTGCTTTAAAACTTTTAAAAATTAATCGTTCCAGAGCACAGTTGGATTTTTCCTATTTTAAGATGTATCGCTTTTACGACGAAAACGGAAGCGCACTCCCCTGGGAAAAGCTTCCTCCTCTTCAGGCATTGGGCAGCAAGGAGCCTGTACTAAACCGCATTCTCCATGTTAAATTCGACAAACAAACCGACATTTGGTTCATCATGGATGCCGTGCCCTATTTAAAGAATGGTGAGGTGTACGAAGTTTTCACAACGCTTAGTGACATCACTCCGCTTAAAAAGGCCGAAAACGAGTTGCGTTCCAGTGAACAAAAACTTCGGGCCGTCATTAATGCGATTCCCGACCAGCTTTTCCTTTTTTCCAAAGAAGGTGTTTGTCTGGAATCCAAAGCGCTTGGTCATTCGCGCAGGAAGAAAGACGATTTTCGCGGACGATCGATTTACGAAATTTTCCCTTTACATCTGGCCCAACGCTTCCAGAATATGCTCCTTGTGGCAAACAGAACTCCCGAAATCCACACCTTCGAATATCAAACGGAAGAAAACGGCAAACTCAGAGACTTTGAGGCCAGGCTGGTTTCCAGTTCCAAAGGACAAATTCTTTGCCTTATTCGCGATATCACCGAACGCAAACGCTACGAAGTTGATTTACAAAAGAGCGAATCGAAATTCCGCATCTTGCTGGAATCGGCCTCGCAGGCCATCGTGCTGATTAACATGCACGGACGCATTACACTGGTTAATTCACAAACCGAACGCTTGTTTGGATATTCCCGGGAAGAGCTGGTGGGACAGCCTGCAGAATTTCTTGTCCCTTTTTCCCTGCGCAACAAAGATCAGTTGCTCAGCCAAATTAATTTTCGCCATTTTTTGGACAACCTGCCAACAGGCACGCATGAACTAACCGGCATGCGCAAAGACGGCAGTGAGTTTCCCTTTGAAATCCGGCTTTCACAGGTAGAAATGTTCGAAGGACCTTTCTTTATGGCGCTTATTACCGATATCTCGGAACGCAAGCAATTGGAATCTCGCCTGCGCCGTATCGAAAAGCTGGAGGCCATCGGTCAGCTGGCCGGAGGCATTGCGCACGATTTCAATAATGTATTGGCCGGAATTATCGGGCTTAGCGAATTGGCCCTGCGCAAAATTGACAAGGACCATCCGATAAGCGAAAATATTAAGCTCATCATTAATAAATCGGAAAGTGCAGCCAATCTGGTAAGCAAATTATTGATGTTCAGCCGCCAACAAAAGATATCAAAACACTTGCTGAACTTAAATCAAGTCGTTTTAAGCAACAAAAAACTTTTGCAACGTTACCTCGGCGAGGATATTCATCTGATCATCCGCCTGGCCGACGATTTACATCTGATCCGCGCCGATGCCAGCGCCATGGATCAAATTATTACCAATTTGTGCATAAACGCCCGGGATGCCATGCCCGATGGAGGCGAACTGACCATCGAGACACGCAACGTTACCGTCCAAACCGAAGAAAAGGATATTCCACCCGGAGAATACGTTCAATTTGTGGTAAACGATTCCGGCATTGGAATGTCACACGATGTGCAGCAGCATATCTTCGAACCGTTCTTTACCACCAAAGAGCTTGGCCAGGGCACGGGTTTGGGACTGGCAACGGTGTATGGGTTGGTACAGCAACACGACGGGTACATCCAGTTCAGCAGCCAACTGGGCGAAGGCACCACTTTTCGTTTGTTCTTCCCGGCCATTATCAAAGACGAAGAAAACAACGCGGGACAGGATTCAGGCGAAAAGCAGGTACGCGGTGGACGCGAAACCATCCTATTGGTAGACGATCAGATCGATATTTTGACCACCTCAAAAGAAACGCTGGAATCTTACGGATACAAAGTGCTGATAGCCGGTAATGGCATCCAGGCTTTGGAAATCGTCGAAAAATACCATGAAATTATTGATCTGGTTATTTCGGATGTGGTTATGCCCGATATGGATGGTATTGAGCTGCGCATGCTTTGCCACCAAATTAAACCTTCCTTGAAATTTTTACTGATGAGCGCTTTTAGTCCAAAACTGGACAATGAAAGCGAATACATCTTAAAGCCCTTTCTGGGGAAGCAGCTGGCATGCAAAGTGAGAAACATTCTCGATCGTCCCTGAATTTAATTTTAAAATAAATCTTTAGTGCTCGAATATTTCTTGCAGCTTAACCGCCAATTTCTTTGGAGAAAAAGGCTTTTGTAAATAATTTATGCCTTCGTTGAGCAAACCGTGGCGGCTAATGGCATTGTCATCATAACCGGACATGTACAGCACCTGCACATTGGGCGCCTCCCGGGAGATGAGATCAATCAGCTTTTTGCCATTCATCCCGGGCATGATTAAGTCGGTTAAAATCAAATCAATCTCATTTTTGTATTCATGAAAAAGCTTAAGAGCCTGATCGCCGTTGCTGGCTTCCAGCACCTGATATCCCAAGTTTTGCAGAGTGTCCAGAATTAATTCCCGAACCAAATATTCGTCTTCCACCACTAAAATTTTCTGCCCGTGCCCGCGTACCCGGTGTTTGGGCCCCTCCGATTTTTCCGGTCGTTTTGTACCCCGTACCGATGGAAAGTAAATTTTAAATGTGGTACCTTTGCCCACCTCGCTGTATACATAAATGTGGCCGTTGCTTTGTTTAACAATGCCATAAACCGTAGCCAAACCGAGCCCTGTTCCTTTACCTTTGTCTTTGGTGGTAAAGAACGGTTCAAAAATCCGTCTCCGTACTTCGGCACTCATTCCTACACCGGTATCCGAAATGGCCAGTTGCACGTACTCCCCGGCTTTCACATCAGGATGCAAACGGTTGTAACTGGAGTCGAGATAAACCTGCTTGGTCTCAATAATTAATCTGCCCCCGTCCGGCATGGCATCCCGGGCGTTTACAATCAGGTTCATAATAACCTGTTCAATTTGATGCGGATCGGCTTTAATTTGCCCAATATTCGGATCAAGATCGGTGATTAATTCGATGTTTTCGCCGATCAGCCTCTGCAGCATGATGCTTAAATCTTTAATGCTTTGGTTAATGTCCAGCAGTTTAAGCTGCACAATTTGCCGTCGGCTAAAGGTAAGCAATTGCCGGGTTAAAGAAACCGCCCGATCGGTGGCCTTTTTAATTTGCGTAACAAAGGCTCGTTCCTTACCGTCGCCGGTCATTACATTCTGTAGCAAATCGATGTATCCTTCGATGACCGTCAGCAAGTTGTTAAAATCGTGCGCAATGCCCCCGGCCAGCTGACCGATGGCTTCCATTTTTTGAGAATGCCGCAACTGTTCTTCCAGTTGTTTGCGTAAGGTAATATCGCTGATAACTCCAACAAGTACCACCGGGTGCCCGTCTTTGTCTTTAACGATAGACGTCGAAAGAAAGATGGTAATTTCTTTGCCGTCTTTGCGTTTAACCTGTAGTTCGCCGTTCCAGCCTCCGCGGAGCGAAGCGGGTAAAATATGTAACTGGAAATCGTTGCCTTCAGGTGTGTTTAATAATTTTGCGATGGAATTGCCCAAAAGCTCAGAACGTTCATAGCCAAACGTTTCCAGAAGAGCTTCGTTAACGAACAGAATCTTTCCATCCAGATCAAACACCCCAAGCCCTTCATTAACCTGTTTAAGGGCATGGGAGAGCATGTTCCGTTCTACCTCCAGCCGCTTATATTCGGCCTGGTCGGCAAAATAGCAGATGATTACTTTCACGTGATCCAAAATCGTCGGGACCACCGTCAATTTTACCGGCAACGCCGGCCTGTTTTTTACATTGAGCAGCAATTCAAAAATACTGGCTTCCCCTTCCTGGATGGCAAAAGAAAAATGTTCCAGGAACCGTGAAATATCATTAACAACTAAAAGGTCTAAAAACTTTCGTTGCAACAGTTCGTCTTGCGTCATGTTAATCAGGGAAAGAAAGTATTTATTCGCATACAAAATCTTCGAGGTGTCTTCGGATATGACCAGAACGCCGTCTGGAAACAGATTAAAAATTGATCCGAATTTGACGAGGGAGCGTTCCTCTTTTGCCAAGTCAAATTCCGATCTTGTAAACAAGTCGGAAGAATGCATCCGTGCATCCATGTAAAATTTCCTTATTTAAGATATTGAACCTTTACAGAACGTAACAACCGATCGACAATTTTATCGATAACTGCGGAGTCAAAATAATATTGAGAACTGATTTTCTCTTTGATATCACTTATCTCCGAGCTGGAAAGTGTTTGGGCTTGAGCAACTTTGTCTACCAACAAAGCTGCCTCTTTATTTAAGGAAAGTAATTCTCGCGCTTTCTCCGATATTTCGGTTTTAACCACCTTATCCGAATTGCCTGCGGAGGTTTTGGTCGCAGATTTGGCTTCGTCCTTTTTGGCCTGTCCGGCTTTTCCGGGTCGATTTATCTCAGATGGTAACCCGAGAATATTTTCTATGAGCCCCATGACAACCTCCAAACTTATTTTGATTAAATTTGATTAAACTTTCCGAAAAACCTTCGGAAAATACCTGCTTACTGTATTGGTCGTGTGCTGTGCAATTTTTTTAAATTATTTTTTCAAATCGGCGTATTTTTTTTGCGGATTGGAAAATAAAAAGCACAGAGGTCTTCAGGAGAAAAGATACGGTGAGAAAATGATAAAAAATAGAATTCTACTTTTTTGTCAGGCCGGGTAAATCCAATAATTTGTCCACAATTTTGTCGATAATCTCTTCTTTTAAATAATAGTTCTGAGCGATTTTCTCTTTCAGCTCTTTTACTTCTTCCGAAGAAATTCCCTCCTGCAGTTCCACATGCTTTAAATATCTTTCGGCCTCGGCCCGCAGGGTAAGCAATTCTTTGGCAGACGACGAAATATCGACCTGAACTGTTTTTTCATGTGCCGAGATTTTTTCTGCCCGGCCACTTTGCTTCGATTCCTTGTGGGCAACTTTTTTATCCGCAACTTTTTTTTCGACACGATTCGATTTTTTATCGTCGCCAGGCAAACCGCCCAATTGCATAATTTTGTCAATCATGGTTTTTATTCCTGTAAAATGTCCATAATTCTTGATGTGCCATTATGCTTTTTGTTGTTTTGTCTTCTTGCCGCAATTAAATCGGCATGTTCTTTAATAAATTTAAGTTTTCTTTCCTTTAAATGCTTAAAAATTTGCGAATCAATTGTAACTAACTTTTGAGCGATCCCCGAAATATTCTGAATAATCTTCTGGCTTTCTTCATCCACGGATTTGCCATCAAATTTTCGGCGCAGCTTCTCCATTTCCTGTATTTCTTCAATCCATTTTTTTCGATATTCGACCATCTGAGAAAGTGCAGAAATAGGCAACGTTTCTATTTGCTCCATCAATTTTTCAGAAAACTGCAAAACGGCCTTAAACGAATCGAGTTCATTGCTCAGAATGGTGCTCAGGCTCTGTGCTTCCGGTGCAGAATTAATGCGTAGCATTAGGCCCTCCTGTTGTAAATAATGCCGGCGATCTCTTCCATTTTTTTCATTAAATCCACCATTTGTTCCGGTGGTATCTGGCGAATCACCCGGCCGGTGTCTTTTTCTGTTACATATATCATGGGAATTTTGAGTTCCGGATCATAAGTAAAACTGAGCTTCGTCGTGAACCGATCGATGTATCGATTGGCCAGTTCGACCAGTTTGTCCACATTTACTTCTTTCGACTCGCTCTCGCCGCTTTTTTTCGCTGCATCCTGAGCCTGGGCCATACGTTGGTAGCTGGCCTTTTCGTCGTGCGAATCGACGACTTTCGATTGTTCCATTGCCGCCAATTTGTGAACCTCTAATGGCCCGTTAACACGTAGTTCTTCCATGGTTTTCCCCCTTTCAATAAGAGGTAACGCCCATATTCATAAACTGACTAAAAAACGATTGCTGGTTTTGCAATTCTAAAATTGTTCTTTGCATTTTTGTAAACTCTTCGAAATATTGCTTTTCCTTTTTGTCCAGCACATCGTTCATGTAACTAATCCGGTCTTGCAAACTTTGAATTTGTGAATCGATTTGTTTTTTGCTGGCATCGATGGTGCCCCCCACTTTAACAAACTTGTCGAGATAATCGATCAGTTTAGTGGCAACGCCATCGTCCGTTGTAAACAGATCGGCCACATAAGAGGGATTGGCCTCGATTGCTTCGGATAATTTGCCCTCGTCTTTGATAGAAAGTTTGCCATCGCGATCGGCCTCGATGCCGATGCTGTACGGCAACTTGTAATTATCGGAACTGGCCGTGTCCACGGTTTCGGAAACAAGTCCGCGAATATCGGCAATCATCGACGAATAAACAATGTCGTCGCTTAAGGGGCCGTGTTTGTAAGTTGTCGAATTTATCCGCGCATTATCTTTTAAATAGGAAACCACATCGTTGTATTTGTCGATAAAATCCTGAATATCTTTTTTAACAGAATCAACATCGGGATTGATGTTAACGGTTACCGGATCACTGAATGT
This sequence comes from uncultured Caldithrix sp., assembly GCA_964468415.1. Taxonomy (GTDB): domain Bacteria; phylum Calditrichota; class Calditrichia; order Calditrichales; family Calditrichaceae; genus Caldithrix. Next base: position 178 of record CAYXUS010000101.1, on the reverse strand, counting down.
ATCGAGCAATTTAAAGGTAATTCCCGTGTAGGCATCATCCACCGTGTTGGAATCGCGATACATGGAAAGGCCATCCAGAGTAAAACGGGCATTCAATTCGGAGTCTGTCGGTGATGACCCGATGTTGTAAACGTAGCCTCCGGTTGTTCCGCTTGTTTGGGCATTATTGTTTATGTTC
>CAYXUS010000100.1:0-4795 GCA_964468415.1 uncultured Caldithrix sp. | reverse complement strand
ACATTATTCCGCTAAAATTTAACGAGAAACAGGATGGACCTTTTAAGGAGGCGAATTTATGACCAATAAACCCGAAAATCCGAAACGGAGAACCTTTCTGAAAAACTTTGCCATTATCGGGACGTTGTTGGTGGCCATCGGAATGTTCTTCCGAAATTTGTGGGAATACATTTTCCCACCAAAAGAGAAGAAAAAATACCACAAATATCTGGTGGCCAAAATCGATAGCGTGCCCGTAGGCAAAGCCAAGAAAATCAAGTTGGGTAAAACACCGGTATTTGTGGTGCATTTGCCCGACGGATATCGTGTGTTTTCCGGCATTTGTACACATTTGGGGTGTATTGTGCGCTGGGAAGAAGAAAAGCAGCGCTTTTTTTGCCCCTGCCACAAGGGTATTTACGACAAAACGGGCAAAGTGATCGGTGGCCCGCCACCACGCCCGTTAGACCAGTATAAAGTGGAAGTGGACAAAAATCTGGTTTACATCTATGTGGAAAGTAAAACAAGGGGGCCCTGGGCATGAATTTTAAAGATTGGTTTAAGGAACGCTTCCCGATCGATTATGACAAGTTCGTCGAAATTAACGAACGCATTTTTATCAAAGAACCGATACCGGTTCACATGAAAAAATGGTGGTACTGCATGGGCGCCACACCGCTCATCCTTTTTGCCCTGCAGGGATTGACCGGTATTTTCCTGGCTTTTTACTTCGTGCCTTCTCCGGAAATGGCCTTCGAAAGTGTACGCCACATTACGCAGGATGTGCGCTTCGGTTTTTGGATTCGCGGCTTGCATCGTTGGGGAGCAAACTTAATGATCCTTTCGCTGCTGCTGCACATTACCCGGGTATTCTTCACCCGTGCTTACCAGCGTCCGCGCGAATTTAACTGGATTATCGGTGTGGTTTTGTTCGGCCTTTCCCTGACATTCTCGTTTACCGGCTATTCGTTAACCTACAACCAGCTCTCTTACTGGGCGGCTACCGTAGGCACCAACCTGATTAAAAGCGTACCACTCATCGGACACGAATTACTTTACCTGCTGCGTGGCGGCGAAGAAGTAACCGCCAACACGTTAACGCGTTTTTACATGTTACACGTCTGGTTTTTACCGCTGTTTTTAGTTTTCTTTCTCATTTTACACATCATTGTTCTGCGCCTGCATGGCGTCTCGGAACCGGAAGGGTTTCCCAAAGGCAAATATTTCCCGTTTTATCCGCACCATTTTTACAAAATCATCATTGCCACTCTGTTCTTGCTGGCCATTATGAGTTCGTTAACTATTATTTTGCCACCGGGATTGGGTACTCCGGCCGATCCGGCAGTTACGCCGTTCCACATTAAGCCCGAATGGTACTTTTACCCCACCTACCGCTTTTTACAATTGGTTCCGTTAAAGGTGGGCATTTACGTTACCGGGGCTTTTTTGATTGCCTTTACCTTTTGGCCGTTTATCGAGCCCTTGCTCTCCAAAAAGAACGAAGTACGCAGAAAAATCAGCTGGGGAGTCGGTGCTTTAACCTTAATAATAACCCTTGGTTTGACCATCTGGGAAAGTTTGGTGTAGTAAAAAATTAACGTCATTTTTTAAACGGAGGAAAATTTATGGATACCGTAAAAGGACAACAATGGCTGATTGGTATTTTTAGTACGCTGCTCATTGTTATTTTGATTATTGTGGCCGGTATGGAAATGAAAAAATCGCGCGCCACCAAACCCGAAATCGAAATCGACAAAATGACCGCCCGCTGCATTACCTGCCACGAAGAAAAAGGCATTGCCGTCAAACAGATTGACGCCTGGAAAGAGAGCAAGCACGCCGTAATGGGCATTGGCTGCTACGAATGCCACGAAGCCAAGAAAGGCGACTTCGACGCGTTTACCTGTACGGGCAGCGATATTTTGATCGGACGCCATCCCACCCCGAAAGATTGTGCCAAATGCCATGAACAGCAGGTTAAAGAATTTGCAAACAGTAAACATGCGCATCAATTCTGGCTGCTGAAAAACGGCGACCGCTCCGTATTCGAATTTCCCATGGCTACGCGTCACGGCTGCGAAGAATGCCACCAGATCGGCAATATTTGGCCCGACGGCAGTGTGGGCGAATGCGATGTGTGCCATGCCAAGCATTCATTCAGCAAGGCGGTAGCCCGCCAGCCCGAAACCTGCGGCGAATGCCACGTAGGTCCCGATCATCCCCAGATCGAAGAATACATCGAATCGAAGCATGGCAACATCTTTAAAGCCAAAGGCAAACATTGGGATCTGAATTACTCCACCAAAGATCATCAAAAAATCCCTCTGGAAGTACCCGTGTGTACCACCTGCCACATGGATGGCAACGAAACCCAACCCATGACGCACAACGTCAGTGCCCGTCTGGCGACCGAATCGCAGGCGCCGTGGAGTTTCAGAACGGTTTGGGATGAAGAACATTTGGGCGATTGGAAGAAAAAACGTGAACGCATGGAAGAAATTTGCGCCAGTTGCCATGCGCCCGATTTCTACAAAATGTACTTTTTAACTGCCGATTTGGTTAACCTGCAATACAACGAAATTCGTCGCCAATTCGTCTATTGGACCAAAAAACTCACCAAAAACGGTACTATTCATCGCCTGCAACGGGACGGCAAATTCTTCTCCAGCCCCGTGCTAAACGGCTGGGACGAACTGCCGGAACACAACATGTACTACGGCTGGCACCATGAAGGACGCCGTTTCCGCATGGGGGCCGAAATGATGGCCGCCGATTACACCCAATGGCATGGCATCTGGGAAGTTCAGGAAGACTTAACCGAACTCATCAAATGGGCCGCCGAACACGGTGACGCCGAAGCCAAAAAAATCGTCAAATCGAACGATCCCACCAAGTTCATCACTTTTGCCTTGTACGATGTACCGGGAACGGCCTGGGGTATTGCCGGTAAAACCAACACAACCCCGTTTGTGTACAACAATCTCCCGGACTATTGGGATCGGGTGTACAAAAATGTGGAAGCGGCCTTCCAGCACGGTTTGCTGAGTGAAGACCAATGGCAATTGTGGCTGAAACGTTACAAAAACAAAGATTACTACCTGGGGCTGAAGTTCGCCAATACGCCGCAAGTCGATTCCACATGGAATTTTTACAAGAAACGTAACGACATCGATCTGCAGAAGATGAAAGAACAAGTCATCGATTTGGTACTCCCCGGAAAATCCTTTTTTGAAGGACGGTAATTGAAGTAAATAAATGAAACTGTCGGGTAATGGCGGAAGCTCTCTTCCGCCATTACTTTTTTAATCCGGAAAACGCTATGAAACGAATTATTCTCCCAAACGAAAAACAAATTCAACGCATTCTGCTTTTGGGCATACTCTGGGGACTCGGTGAAATATTCATCGGGCGCTGGATCAAGGCCTTAACGCCCACCTTCTTTGGCATGCTTATGCCCTTTCTGGTAGCCTGTTTCATCCTTTGGGCCAAACGGACCGTTCCGGTAATGGGCAGTGTGCTACTTATGGGCGTTCTTGCGGCTACGATTAAATTGTTTGCTTCGGACATGGTATTTCACGGAGCGTTCACGGCCATTTTAACGGAAGCCTTCTTTGCCGAGCTCCTGTTCTTTGCGCTGCCGGCAGGATTTTGGGCCAACCTTTCGGTGGCGTTATCGATTGAACTTTATGCCGCACTTCATCCCTTAATTACCCGGGGGAGTTTGTGCCTTTCCACCCATTTTCTGCGCTTTAAAAGCTGGGTATTGCCCACCCAGTCCGGCTCAGGCATCGTTTCCGATCAGTGGCTGCTTGTGCTCTTTTTTACCATGCACATTGTGATGGGCATTGCCGCCGCTTTATTAATCGAATTTTTACCGGATCGTCAAAAAAAATAATCCCCCACCTAAACACAAAAGCCCGGCCATCGCTTTTTGAGACGGTCGGGCTTGTTCGTAGTGTTTTTGCCGTGGATTAACGTACCAGCAGCATTTTTTACCAGTTGATTACGGGCGTCCGCAGGCGACAAAAATACACTTCGCCGGGCAAGCCTGAATTTTAAGCTTTGCAAAAATCCGGTGGTGTAAAAAGTTAGCCCGCAAAAATCGGCTTAGCCATGTTTGCCCATTTGGGGTTGCGTTCTAATTATCCAAAACGGTGATTTTATCTTCTTTGTTGGGGATTACACACAAGAACTCAAAAGGTTCTTCTCCGATGTTTTCGTACCAGTGCGGAACGTGCGCCGGAATAAAAACGACATGATCTTTTTCCACTTCGTAAACTTCATCGCCGATGCCAATACGCGCTTTGCCGCGTAAAACCAATTGTTCATGTTCAACGGTGTTCGTATGCCTTGGCATGGAACCGCCTGCTTCGATAATAAAACGACGCATGATGAAATTGGGCGCTTCTTCATCGCTTATTAAAATTTGAATGTAGGTCTTTTTACCGGCAGGTACAGGCGCCTTGGCAACTTCGGAAATTTTTTTTACGGACATCGTCCTCCCCTGTCAAATGACGTTTTTGGAACCGGTTTAAAATATTATCTTAACAATCGTGCTTCAAATTTTTTTGGTAAACTCGTTCATTTGTTATTCATTTTCTTTTGCACATAAAACGACAAAGCAAACCACATTTGCCACGCGCCAAAAACTTTCAACTGACTGAGATATTCTCACTGGGCAAATTCATCGCCCTGCCTGTCTCTTTTGGGACGTAGCAAATTCCGTGTTAAGCACGTTGTTAGCAGGCAAATTATTTTATTTCATTATCAGCTAAAATTTGTTGACCGTGGCGAACCGATGCAATTATTATTTCAT
>CAYXUS010000099.1:0-9008 GCA_964468415.1 uncultured Caldithrix sp. | reverse complement strand
CGAAAGGAATGCATGCCAATTGCGGTGCCTCGGTACGTCCTGATGTATCGGGACACACGGCAACCGGCGTTCTTTCCTTTTTTCTTTTTTCATTTTTCATTTTTCCTTCCGCCCCGTGCCCGCCCCCAATTTTTATTTCGTAATTATCAAAAATCCCCTTCCGTGGGCAGCAAAAGCATATCCGGCAGCTTTTCCAGAACGGCTTGCATATCATCGGGCAAAGGGGCTTCAAAGCGTACCCGTTCACCCGTGCGAGGATGCAGAAAGGTCAATTCTTTGGCATGCAAGGCCTGACGGGGCATCATTTTCAACAGATGCTGCCCCCGCTTGCGCAAATTTTCCGGCAGACGCATCAGTTGGGTCTCCCGGCCGTTGTACAACTGATCGCCAAATACCGGATGTTTCAAATAATTGGCATGCACACGAATCTGGTGTGTACGACCGGTTTCCAGTTTAAATTCCAGCAACGTAACATAGCGGAATCGCTGCAGCACACGGTAATGCGTTACCGCATCTTTACCCCGCACATCGACCACAAATTTCATGGGGTTCTTACGGCTTCGCGCGATGGATTCGCGCACGGTGCCGCTTTCTTCCGCAAAATCTCCCCAGACCAATGCCCAATACACCCGATAAATTTGCTTGGTGTCAAACTGACGGCGTAATTTGCGCCGGGCCAGATCGTTTTTGGCCACCACCAACAACCCGGAAGTATCCTTGTCCAAACGGTGCACAATACCCGGACGAAAATAAGCCCCTGTGTCGGCCAGCTCCGAAGTGTAATGCAACAAAGCATTGACCAGTGTATTGCTTTCGTTCCCTTTGGCCGGGTGTACCACCAGACCGGCAGGTTTATTAATCACCAAAATATCACGATCTTCAAATACAATATTGAGGGGAATTTCGGCGGGTGCCATGTCGATTTCTTGCTGAACAAACCGGACAGTCAGTTCATCGCCAAGGCGTAAAATGTACCCGCTTTTTGTCGGAGCATTGTTGATGAGCACGTGCCCGCTTTTAATCAGGCGATTAAAATAGGAACGGCTAAAATCTTTGAATTGAGAGGTTAAGAAAACATCCAGACGGTAACCGATGTGATCTTTTTCGATAATAATCGTTTTATGTTCTTCCACTACCTATCCGTTGCTTGATGTTTTTTACGATTGGTTTTGCAGGCGTACTATGACCCGGATTCGGCCTTTTCCCCTTCCGAATGGTACAGATTCTTCAAAGGGTCCCCTTCCAGTAGGATGTAGCCAATGAGTAGAATCATGCCAATGGTCACGGCCGAATCGGCCACATTAAACACCGGCCAGCGCGTCATGCTGTAACCGGGAAAGTGTAAGGACAAAAATTTGAAAGGTGGAATAGAAACGTCAAAAAATTCGAAGTCCAAAAAATCCACCACTTTCCCGTACAAAAACCGATCGAGCAGGTTTCCGATGGCACCGGCGGCAATTAAACTAAGAGCGGTTTGCAGCACCCATCCCTGCTTACGCAAACGGTAGAGATAATAGAAAACCAACAACGCAGCAAAAATAGAAACGACGGCAAAAGTGGTAGGATTTTCGATGCGAATTCCAAAAGCCATCCCGGGATTTTCCACATAGGTAATCCGAAAAAAATTACCCAGCACCGGGATGGATTCTCCAAGGGTCATACTGCTTTTAATGATGTATTTGGTCAACTGATCAAGAAACAAAGTTGCAACAATCACAACCACCATCACACCATAAGATAAGCTCTTCTGCCTCATGAAATCATTTTCCGGGTTAACCTTGTTCTTTTACTTTGCAATCGAAACAAATTGTCGTCGTGGGAACGGCTTCCAGACGTTTGCTCGAAATTTCCTTGCCGCAAACACGGCAAATACCAAAGGTGCCGTTTTCGATACGCTGCAAAGCATCGTTCAATTGTTTTAAATACTTCTCATCCCGTGAGGCAAACAAAAAGGCTTTTTCCCGTTCCATATTGTCCGTACCCTGATCGGCCATGTGAAATGAATAGGCCGAATGATCCCCGGTTGCCTCGCGTGTGGTAGAATCCAGAATGGTCGAACGCAAATATTCCAGATTCTTTAATACTTCTTCCCGCTTTTTCAAAATAATCTGGCGGAAATGGTCTAATTGTTGTTGATCCATTAATCTATACTCCCCTAAGTTGATTTCACCAAACCAATTTTAAACTTCAAATCGTCGATTTTTACTTCCCTGGAGAAAGGTGCGGTAATAGAACCGAAGCTAAGGGCATCGGCCAGAGTTTCGTTGCGAATGTATTCTTCCCTGTTCTGCAGAGCTTGTTCTTTTTCCGAATTTAAACCATCCACCTGAATGAGAATGTGATCGGTCACCTCAAATCCGGCCTCTTTTCGTAAATTCTGCACACGATTCACAAATTCACGCGCGAATCCCTCTTCCAGTAATTCCGGCGTCAAATGCAGATCAAGAGCAATGGTCAAATGCTCGTCGGAAGTAACGGCAAACTCGCCTTTGGCCTCGGTACTAATGATCGCATCTTCTTTTTCCAGCTTAATTTCCCGATTTTCCACATTGACGTGAATAAAGCCTTTTTGTTCCAGTTCAAGCACTTGTTCATTGCTAAAGTTTTTGATGGCATTGGCCAGCGGCCCCATCAATTTTCCGACTTTGGCGCCCAGGGTCTTGAAATTGGGCTTCGCCTTACGGTTTACCAGTTCCGTATCGCTGTTCACCAATTCGATGTTTTTTACGTTTACTTCTTCTTTGATGATGGAGGCCATTTTCTCGACAGCCTGCCGGTCTTCTTTGTTTTTGGCAAAAACAAGCGCACGAGACAAAGGCTGGCGCACCCGAATTTGTTTGTCATTCCGCAAAGAACGAATGGCCGAAACAACGCGCTGAGCCAGCTCCATTTCCTTTTCCAGGGCAGGATTCTGACGCTTTTTGCGCTCTTCGTTTAATTTGGGATAGTCATTCAGATGCACGCTTAGCGGTGCATTTTCCGGTTTTAAATTCAAATAGATTTCTTCGGCCGTAAACGGTGCCATCGGAGCCATAAGCTGGGCGAACAGGTAAAGAACTTCGTGCAAGGTCTGGTACGCGGCCAGCTTATCGCTGCCGGCTTCCGCTTTCCAAAAACGCCGACGATTGCGGCGTACGTACCAATTGGAAACATCGTCAATCATAAAATCGGCAAGGGCGCGCACCGCACGCGTAATGTCATAATTATCCAGGCTGGTGTTCACCCGATCCATCACCGTGTACAAACGTGAAAGGATCCAGCGATCGATCTCCGGCCGGTCTTCGAAAGGTACCGCTTCTTCTTTGCCGCTGTATCCGTCCAGATTGGCGTACATTACAAAGAAAGAATAAACATTCATTAATGTGGAAAAGAATTTGCGGACAACTTCCTGCAATCCCGATTCGTCAAAGCGCTTGGGAATCCACGGCGGACTGACCGACATAAAATACCAGCGCAGCGGATCGGCACCGTATTTATCCATCATTTCCAGCGGGAAAACCACATTCCCGCGCGATTTACTCATCTTCTGGCCTTCTTTGTCCAGAATGAGCTCGTTTACAATAATATTCTTAAAAGCCGGCTTGTTGAACAAAACGGTTGCAATATTGTGCAGCGTGTAAAACCAGCCGCGTGTTTGGTCAATGCCTTCGGCGATGAAGTCGGCCGGGAAATTTTGCTCGAATACCTCTTTGTTCTCGAACGGATAATGGAATTGAGCAAAAGGCATGGAACCCGAATCGAACCACACATCGATAATTTCCGGAGTACGGCGGTAAATTTTGCCGTCTTTCTCGAAAATAATGCGATCCACAAACGGGCGATGCAAATCCAGTTCGTCCATCATTTCGCTTACCGGAACCCGCGTACCGTCTTCTTTTTCGTACAAGCCCTGCTTTAATTCTTCGATGGAACCGATGGCAATAATATCTTCTTTGTCTTCGCTCACCCACAAAGGCAGCGGCGTTCCCCAATAGCGGTCTCGCGACAGCGACCATTCTTTCACATCTTCCAGCCAGTTGCCAAAGCGCCCGGTTCCAATTTCCGGCGGATTCCAATTGATGGTTTTGTTCAATTCCACCATTTGTTCCTTGTAGCGCGGCGAATCGATGAACCACGACTCACGGGCATAATAAATAATGGGGTTGTCGGTACGCCAGCAATGCGGATAGCTATGTACGTAATCAAAGGTGTTGCGGTAAAGTTTACCCAGTTCTTTCAATTTTTTGACGATGTCCTTGTCGACGCCTTCTTCCACATGGTCAACGTATTGAAACGTTTTAACCGTTCTTCCGGAGAACTCACCCACTTCGTCGGTAAAACGTCCGCCCGGAGTTACCGGCTGCAGGAAAGGCAAATTGTATTTTTTGGACATATCGTAGTCGTCCTGACCGAATGCCGGAGCAAGATGCACAATACCGGAACCATCTTCGGTGCTTACAAAATCGCCGATAAGCACGGTGAGTGCATTGGGGTACTTTTCGCGATCAATTTTCAGGTAATCGAAAATTTGCTCGTACACGGTTCCGAACAGTTCGCGGCCTTTGAAGCGGGCCAAAATCTCGTATTCGCCATCCAGCACCTGCAAACGCGCTTCGGCCAGCACCAATTTATCTTCGACTGTCTTTTCGCCTTCTTTGCTTTTGATCTTGCGCGTATTTTTGACCAGAACGTAATCGATATCGGCACCAACTGCCATGGCCACGTTGGAAATAAGCGTCCAGGGAGTGGTTGTCCAAACCAAAAGATGCGCGCCTTCAATCTCTTTAACCGGCGAAGAAAGTACCTTCACTTTAATGAAGCAATTGGGATCCTTGACTTCGCGATAGCCCAACGAAAGCTCGTGAGAGCTAAGGGGCGTTTCGATGGTGGGCGATTGCGGCACAATTTTAAAGTCGCGGTAAATCAGGCCTTTGTCAAAAATTTGCTTGATGGCCCACCACACCGATTCGATGTATTCATTTTTGTAAGTAATGTAGGCATTGTCCAGATCAATCCAATAGCCCATGCGATCGGTAAGCGTGCGCCAGCCTTCTTTCATTTCGATGTGCTTGTTCACCAAATCTTTGCAGGCTTTATTGAATTTTTCGATGCCGATTTTTTCAATATCTTTTTTATTGGTAATGCCCATCTGTTTTTCCACGGCAATTTCTACCGGCAGGCCGTGCGTATCCCAGCCTGCTTTGCGCGGCACCTGATAGCCTTCCATGGTTTTAAAACGGCAAATAATATCTTTAACCGTTCGCGACATCACGTGGTGAATGCCCGGCTTACCATTGGCCGTGGGAGGCCCTTCGTAAAAAACGTAGCGTGGGGCACCTTCACGATTTTCAACGGATTTTTTAAACACATCGTTCTTTTTCCAGAAATCGAGAATGCGTTTTTCGATCTGTGGTAAATTTAAATTTTTATCGACTTCCTTAAACATGGACTTCTAACTCCTTTTCCCTAATCTTCGGAACTTTGTGTTTTCTTCAAATGATTTGCTTTTTGGCAATGTTTTCCTTTAACGCCGCACAAAGCAGATCGTTTCTTTTGGCGTATTAAACCTGTCGGATTTACTTTACAAACGTCTGACCACTTCTTTCATGATCAAAGTCAATTTGGGCTCGGTCGTGGCTGCCACCCGAATAATTTCTTCAACGTTTACCGGTTCCAGTGCTTCGGGAAAGCATTCGTCGGTAATAACCGAAATGCCCAGCACTTCCATTCCCTGATGCACGGCCACGATCACTTCGGGCACGGTGGACATGCCAACCACATCGGCCCCGGTGGCGCGCAAAAAGCGGTATTCGGCACGCGTTTCCAGACTGGGGCCCGGCACAGCGACAAATACGCCACGTTGCACCCGTATTTTGTTTTCCAGAGCAATTTCTTCGGCCAGAGCAATCAGGCGCTTGGAATAAGGTTCGGACATATCCGGGAAGCGGGGACCGAATTCATCCAAATTCTGTCCGATGAGCGGATTGGTTCCCAAAAGATTAATATGGTCGTCAATAATCATTAAATCGCCTTTGCGGAACAGGGGATTCATCCCTCCCGCCGCATTGGAAATAAGCAAAGTGTTAATGCCCATTTTTTTCATTACGCGCAGGGGAAAGGTAATTTGAGCCATCGTGTATCCCTCGTAATAATGAAAGCGCCCCTGCATGGCCATCACCTGTTTGCCGCTTAATTCGCCAAACAGCAATTTCCCTTCGTGGCTTTCCACCGTCGAAACGGGAAAATGAGGGATGTCTTGATACGGCAAAACGTCTTTCACCTCAATTTCTTTGGCCAAACCGCCTAACCCCGTACCAAGAATAATCCCGACTTCGGGTTTAACGGAAGTGTGGCCTAAAATAAACTCATACGCTTCGGCAATTTGCTTACGATACGTTTCTCGATCGAACATTTTACTTGGTTCCCTTTGCTTTTTTCCGTTTTTTCTCTTCCAGTTTTTTCAGCAATTCCGCTTTTTTCTTTTCCAATTCTTCCAGGCGACGTTTCTCGGCCCGAATGGCTTTGTATTCTTCGTACCGTTTCTGGCGCGCCTTAAATGCCGCTTCATCATAATCCTGAACCAAACCTTTCTTCCCGAAATAATAAGCACCAAGGCCGCCAAAGAGCAAAATACTGGCATTGGCAAGCAAGGGTTGATCGGCGGCGTAAAGGCCAATACCCACCCCCGTGCCAACCGCAGCGCCCAGCAAAAGCCCGGCACCACCGTACAACAGCATGTTTTTGGGACTCTTGTTCTTTTTAATTTCGGCTATCGGAATAGGATTACCTTCAAAATCAAAATACCGGCTGATCTTTTCAATGCTGCGAATGTCATCGAATTTAATCGAACTTTTTTCGTGAGTAGTGGCATCCACGTAAATCAGCTTGGTCGAATCACCGGTAACAATAATGCCCTCGCGATGGCTGCCGTCTTTCAAATTAATACGCACCGAAGCCTGCGATTCCGGATTTTCCATGGAAACGTAGCGTGTGCCGGAACAGGCCATCAGTGAGATCGTAAAAATCCCTATGAATACCCATTTTGAAATTTTGATTAACCACATAGTCTTTCTCCCTGTGTTTTATTTGCCCAACTTTGTCCGGATCCTTGAAAAGATCATCCGGTTTTTACACAAAAATCTATAGGGATTAAACGATTCACTCCTCTTTCTCTTTGAAGATATCATCCACACTCAAGTCGTCTCCGAAAATATCTTTAAAAAAGTCTTTGCTTTTCTTTTGCTCTTTGGCAGAAGGTTTCGGTGCGCTTTTGGCATTTTTTACCGGCTGCTCCGCTTTGGGCATGCGTATTTCAGGTTCAGCTTTTGCCGGGCGGGCCGAAGCCTCTTTTTCTTTTTCGCCTGCTGCCGATGCCGGAGAGGGCTGCCGTTTGCTGGCGTGTGAACTTCTTCGTGAACCTTTGAATAACTTCTGCGTCTTTTCCTTGATGTCGTCCAAATCGCTGTCATCCGTCTGAAGGACATCCAATAGCTCGAGCTGGGAAAGCAGCAAATAGCGCAAGCGGGTTACCAGCGAATTTTTTTGCTGCTGCAAATCGGCCAGCTCTTTGCGGATTTTTTCCACCTCGGTCTTCGCCTCTTCCACCATTTTCGAAGCTTTTAACTGTGCCTCGCGCTTGATTAAGTCGGCCTCTTTCTGCGAGGTTTGTTTGGAAAGCTTGGAGGTCTCCTGCAGTTCGTGCAGGGTTTGCTTTAGCGTTTTTTCCACTTCTTTGTAGTGACGCAATTCCGTTTGGTACGAAGCCACCTGCTTTTCCAGTTGGGTGTTGTACTGCAAAAGCTGCTCGTACTCATCGGCAACAAATTCCAGATAGGCGCGTACTTCATCCGGATCGTATCCGCGCAAGCCACGCTTAAATTCTTGTTTTTTGATGTCAATCGGTGTTAGTTTCAACTTACCTCCCTCGTTGACCAAAAATAGCCGTACCCAGGCGAATGTGCGTACTGCCTTCTTCGATGGCAATTTCAAAATCGCCACTCATTCCCATGGAAAGAATCGCGGTTCTTTCCGCGCCCCATTTTTCGCGCAAGCGCCCGTTTAACAGCCGCAGGGTCTTAAAGGCTTCCCTGATTTTCTCTTTATCATCGGTCAAAGGGCCGATCGTCATTAACCCGTAAATACGCAAAGCCGGTAATGCCATTATTTGCGCAAATGCCTGTTCGGTTTCGGACGGAGCAAATCCGAATTTGCTCGCTTCTCCGCTGGTGTTCACTTCTAACAACACCGAAGCCACATGGCCATGTTTTTCGCAATAAGCATTCAACGCCTGCGCCAGGTGCAGAGAATCAACCGAATGAATCAGTCGTGCCGCAGGCACCACATACTTAATCTTATTCGTTTGCAGGTGCCCGATAAAATGCCATTCAATGTCTTTGGGCAAAACCCTGCTTTTATCGCGCAATTCCTGGGGCTTGTTTTCTCCAAAAATCCGCAATCCCGCTTTGTAGGCCTGTGCCACAACTTCGGGCGGAAAGGTTTTGCTGACCGCAATCAACGTGATTTCCTGCGGCGCCCGACCTGCCCGCTGGCAGGCCCGACTGATGCGCTCCTCGATGTTCCGGATATTCTCTGCAATCGTTTCCATCATAAATTATGGAAATTAAAGAATTAATTGGTAGAATGCAATTCAGGTTCGATGAATTTCGACCGGATTTTGTGTTCCTCTTTACTGCCCGAAAGTGAGAATTTCCTCTTGTATTGACAACAACAAGAATTCGTGTAAATTAACGGAATTAACACATGCTTATTTGTGTTACAAATGTGGAACAAACCCAAAAACGATTTCAGGAAGAAGAGCGTGCCCAGAGAAACTTTTTATCGTGATTATTCATTGACCGACTGGCTGCCGACGACCGTCAAAGAAGCCCGCTTGCGTGGCTGGGATGAAATGGACGTCGTTTTGATTTCCGGCGATGCCTATGTGGACCATCCGGCGTTTGGAACGGCCGTAATTGCCCGTGTGTTAGAGGCCGAAGGCCTGCGTGTGGCCGTGGTTCCCCAGCCAAACT
>CAYXUS010000098.1:0-7875 GCA_964468415.1 uncultured Caldithrix sp. | reverse complement strand
AAGCGAGAGTAGCTCAGTTGGTAGAGCACAACCTTGCCAAGGTTGGGGTCGCGGGTTCGAGTCCCGTCTCTCGCTCTTTTTTTTATGTGAATGGCGACGTACCCAACCCCGAAAGGGGCAGGGTGGCCAAGGGAGAGGTCTGCAATCCCGCTTTGGCGGGACGAATCCGGCCGTCGCCTCAAAAATCTTGATTTTTTTGTGCCGAGGTGGTGGAACTGGCAGACACAAGGGACTTAAAATCCCTTGATCCTTTTGGATCGTGCGGGTTCAAGTCCCGCCCTCGGCACTGTTGAAGGCTTGTAAAGTGGTTACAAGCCTTTTTTCGTTTTTGATTCTACTATCGACCTTCGACAAGCGCTCCGCTAAAAAGATTTTGCTTTACCTCAATCAAAATTAAGGGTATATTACGGATCCCCAAGTGCATTGCAAACGTAAAAGGCACAATGGGCAAAAATACAAGCCAAAAAAATTAATGAAATATAGGAGCGCATTATGTACAGGCGTTTGACCGTTCTTTTACTTTTACTTGTATTTGCCGCAGGAATTTTTTCCTGTAAAAAACAGGAAAAGAAGAAAGAGTTTAGCGAGGTGATGACCGTAACGGTGGGCGAGTTTGGCGTGCCGGAAAAACGTGTGGCCGCTTCGTTCGAATTTAGTAAAGAATTCCAGAAAAATAAGGTGATTACGCCCGAGCTTCTTAAAAAATACATCGATCGTTATTATCTGGGAGAGATTTTTTTGCTGGCCGAAGCAAAAGCACAGGGGCTGGACCGGGAACCGGAGTTTTTGAAGGCCATGAAAAAACACAAAATCGAACAAATGACCAAGGCCAACGGTCCCTTGTACAAAGCTATTTTACCAAAAGATTTTAAGGTGGACAATAAAGAAATTGAAGTTTTGTACCAGCATTTGCCCTACCAATTGACTTTAAAACAAATTCTGGTGACTCCCAAATTCTTAGCTGATTCCATCTATCGGGCTCTCAAAAACGGAGCGGATTTTGGCACATTGGCTAAAAAATACTCCAACGATTTGCGCAGCGCGCTAAATGGAGGGGTAATTCCCAGTTACATTACTGCGGGAATGGCTGCCCCGGAATTCGAACAGGCCGCTTTTGCCCTCACCAAAGAGCAGCCTCTTTCGGAACCGGTAAAAACTGAGTTCGGCTATCATATCATTAAACTTATTGCACGGGAAAAAATAAATGTAGGCTCCCAAATTCAAGAAAAATTAAAATTGGTGGAAATCGCCAAAACGCGGGGCCGGAACGCATTCATCCAACGATACATCGATTCTTTGTTTACAAAATACCATTATAAAATCAATGAGAAGTATTTCCCGGCTATTTTACGGGGCTTTAAGCGTCAGGGACTTTCCGGAATGCTGGAAAAAGAACGCATCCCCGATCAGGTACTGCACGCCGATTTCCTGATTTACGATAAAGGGAAATGGACGGTAGAAGATTTTGCGGACGCTTACAATGATTTTGACCGCTACGGACGGTACCGTCTGGAATATCCGCAGGATATTCGCATCATGGCGCGAAAATTGATTTCCCGAGAATTAATGTATTGGGATGGGGTCGAACGCGGGCTGACGGATGATCCGATTTATCAAAAATTCGTCGATTATTATTATCACCACGAATTGGAGAAGATCGGAGAGCAACGTCTTATTGACGATAATGTCAAGATATCGGATGATGAAATAAGAGAGTATTTTGAAAAACACCGCAATTTGTGGAAAAATGATTCGTTTGAGCGGGTTAAACCCTATGTCCGCAATCGCATTCTTGTGGAAAAGAGAAATCAATTCCGCAAAGATTTTATGGCCTATTTACGCAAAAAATACAAAGATCAGGTGCGCTACAATGAGGCCTCCGTTCAACGACTGGTAAACTTGATGAACCAGCGTAAAAAGTTGCGCGCATCCAAGTAATCCACACATTGTCCTATTGCCTTTTGCGGGCAAGCTTTTGGGCTAAGTACGGCAGGCGGGACGAATCTCTCGTTTGCCGTTTTTTGCATTGGAATTAATGCCATCTCCCAATATATTGGAATGGCTGTGAAAAAGTGATAAAGGTTGGCAGGCATGCGTTTGCGAAAGAAAAGAGCATTTTTTGCAGTGCTTTGGAACATGGCTTTTGTCATTTTCTGGGCTTCGTTTACGATGGCCGCTCCGCAGAAGCTTGCACCCGTAACAAAAATCGTTTTTAAGGGAGATCTCCCTTTTGCTGCCAAAGAGCTAAAAAAAATACTCACACTCAAAGAAGGCCAACCGGCAACGGAATGGCAAATCAAAGAAAGCCAAACCCGCCTTTTACGCTTTTTAAGCCAGAAGGGTTTTCTCAATGCAACCATTGATTCTTTAAAGCAGGAACATCTCCCCGGCGAAAAAAACGGTTTGCTTCTGGTCTTTTACGTGCATGCCGGTCCCAGATTTCGTATCCGTAATTTGAAAATTATCAGTGATTCTCTTTCTCCCGCCCAATATCGGCGCATTGTCCGCAGTCGGCCCGGAGAATTTTTCGATCAGCAACGCATTCGGGAAGATGGTCAGAATATTTTAAAATATGCGGCGGAGCAGGGATTCCCGTTTGCCAAAGTTGAAGTGCAGCCCCGGCTTCTTACGGTAAAAGAATCGGCCGTGGACCTGGGCCTGTACATTAAAGAGGGGGCGCGCGTTTTCGTGAAAGGTGTGGTGGTAGAAGGTAATCACTACACTCGCCCTGCCGTCGTTTTACGGGCGCTCTATTTCAAACCGGGCATGCGTTATCGCCGATCGTGGGAAGAAAAAATTCAAACGCGTCTGGAAAAGCTGGAAATTTTTCAATCGGTTTCACCACCCCAACTCATTCGGCTTTCAAAGGACAGCGTGCTTGTAGTTGTGCGGGTTCAGGAAGGGAATGCCACGACTTTTGACGGACTGGTTGGCTATGTCCCCGCTCAGGGCACCGGCCGCGTGAAAAGTCAACAGGGATATTTTACGGGCTTACTTAATTTTTCCTTCCGTAATCTGTTTGGCACGGGAAGAAGGCTGAAAGTGTTCTGGGAAAAGGCCGATCGCCTTTCCGAGAACTTTCTGTTTCAATATCTGGAACCATGGATTTGGGGGCAGCCAATCAATGTCGGGCTGTCCTTCGCCCGGCAGGTAAAAGACACGCTGTTCATTGCCTGGGATTTTAAATTAAGCAGTACATTAAACTTTAATGACCGCTTCTCACTGTTTTTACATTTTACCCGTCACACGGTATTACCCGATTCGATTGCCCGGGCAACATTGGGCATGGTAAAAAGCAGCACATACGGCATTGAAAGCGGGTTGCAATACGATACGCGCGATTTTATTTTGAATCCCCAAAAAGGGATTTTTTACAAAGCCGGGTATCGGCTGGGATTGAAACAAAATTCGGGGGATGTGCCGAACGGGCAAAATCTTTCCCGAAACAGCACGATTAATCTTTTTAGCATGCAATTCGAAGGCTACCAAAAAATTTTCAAGCGCCAGGTTCTGGCCGTTAAGTGGAATATTCAGCGCATCAAAGGCGAGGCGCTTCAACTAAGCGATTATTTTTGGTTCGGAGGAAGTCAATCGGTTCGGGGCTATCGCGAACGACAGTTTAGCGGCTATCTGGTGAGCTGGATGAACCTGGAATATCGCTTTGTGACCGGCCCGGATTCGCGCGTGTTTGTGTTTACCGATTTAGGGTTTTACCGGAATGCAATTCTCGCCCCTCATAGCCAATTTTTGCAGGGAATGGGGCTGGGCTTGCGTTTTCCCACGCCACTGGGTGTGATGGGGGTGGATTACGGTCTGGCACGGGGAGAAGGCTTTAACCAGGGTAAAATTCATTTTGGTCTGACCAGTCGTTTTTGAACGGGAGGTAAAGTATCCAAAGTTTGTCGCAGTGGGCAAGGCGGACAGGGAAAAAGAAAAAAAGTAAGCAAAAAAGAGAAAATAGGTGCAACAAAACTTGACACTTCGCTTTGATAATATTAAATTTGTCATCTGTGATTTTTGTTGGGGTGTAGCCAAGCGGTAAGGCAGCGGGTTTTGGTCCCGCCATGCGGGGGTTCGAATCCTCCCACCCCAGCTATTTATTCGCAAGCTACGGCTTGCTTTTTTTTATAAAGGTAAGTTTAGCTTTCTCGGATTTTTTTAGGACAATAAGGAGAATGATTACATGAGCGAATTAAAATTGGTCGCCGAGGCACGGACAGAAGTAGGAAAGTCGATTGCGGGAAGATTGCGGCGTGAAGGCAAAGTCCCGGGTATTCTCTATGGCGAACTAAAACAACCCATCCCCATCGCTTTGGATGCTCATGATTTGGCCATGGGTTTACGGGACCACTATTCGATTGTCAATTTGAACATCGATGGCAAATCATACAGATGCATTGTACGTGAAGTACAGTACCATCCGGTAACCGGTAAAATTTTGCATGTGGATTTTATGGGCATTAAGGCCAATCAGGAAGTGGAAATGGAAGTTCCCATCGAATTTGTCGGAAAACCGGCCGGTGTAAAAGAGGGTGGTATCTTCGACGAAATTAAGCACACGGTTGATATTTTGGTCTTGCCGAAAAACATTCCGGATGTGATTGAAGTGAATGTGGGCGATCTCAAAATTGGTGATGCTCTGCGCTTGAAAGATCTGGAAAGCGACAAGTACAAAATTTTGGGTGATCCCGAGGATGTGGTGTGCCGTGTTGCTGCTCCGCACGGTGTAGAAGAAGTGGCTGCGGAGGAAGAAGGCGAAGAAGAAGCCGAACCGGAAGTGATTGCCAAGGGCAAAGAGAAAGAGGAAGACGAAGAGGCATAAGGAACACAGCAGGAAGTGCACGTTGTATTCGGATTGGGAAATCCTGGCAGGCGCTACCTTAACACTCGCCACAATATTGGTTTCATTTTATTGGATTATATCCAATCGATTCATAAAGTCCCCTTTCAAGCAGGTAAAGGGGATTATTATTTTATGCAATGCCAAATAGAAAATGCGGATGTTCTTTGTGTAAAGCCGACAACCTACATGAATCTCAGTGGAATTGCAGTGCAGCAGGTGCTGGAACATTTCCCGGTTTCTTTGCAGGATATTCTGGTTGTCGTGGATGATTTCCAATTGCCTTTTGGCACGCTGCGTTTCCGGAAAAAAGGGAGTGCTGGCGGGCATAACGGTTTAAAATCGATCATTGCCACTGTGGGTAGCGAAGCGTTTGCCCGGCTTCGGATAGGCATTGGCGATCATTTTGAAGATGCAGTAGATTTTGTCCTGTCCGAATTCAGCGAACAGGAAATAGATGGGCTTAAAAAATTGTTACCCATCGCGTATCAGGGGATTACAGTCTGGGTCCGTGAGGGGATTGAGCAGGCGATGTCCCAATTCAATCGGCAGTTCTTAGAAACAGAAAAAAAATAGAGAGGCCCCAAATGACAGAAAATCTTATTTTTGCCATTGCAAGTGCAACTTTAGCACTGTTGTTTGCTTGGTTCCGTGCAGCCAGCATCAATAAAAAAGATGCAGGCACCGAAAAAATGCAAAAGATTGCCGGTTACATTCGCGAAGGCGCGATGGCCTTTTTGGGACGCGAATACCGCGTGCTTATTTATTTTGTTATTCTTGTTGCCGCCCTGCTTTATGTGGGCAATTTACAAAAGAATACCGAGCTGGTAGCGCTTTCTTTTGTGGTGGGTGCTACATGTTCTGCCCTGGCCGGGTATTTCGGAATGCGTGTGGCAACCGCTGCCAACGTTCGTACGGCCAGTGCGGCTCGCTCCAGCCTGAGCAAAGCGTTGATGGTAGCTTTTTCCGGCGGTTCGGTGATGGGTATGAGTGTGGCTGGTTTGGGCTTGCTGGGTCTTAGCCTGTTGTTTGCCTTCTACTCCAAATTGTACGGAAGCGATATGCCCACCTTGCAGAATATTATTGCTCCGGTGATCAGTGGGTTTTCGCTGGGAGCCAGCTCCATTGCTTTGTTTGCTCGTGTGGGTGGCGGTATTTACACCAAGGCAGCCGATGTGGGTGCCGATTTGGTGGGTAAGGTAGAAGCCGGCATCCCCGAAGATGATCCGCGTAATCCCGCAGTTATCGCCGATAATGTGGGCGATAATGTAGGTGACGTGGCCGGAATGGGGGCCGATTTGTTCGAATCGTATGTGGGTGCGATTGTCGGTTCTATGGTTATTGGTGCTACCATGTCCTTAAATCATGTTTTAATGCCGATGGTTTTGGCCGGGTTTGGTATTCTGGTTTCCATCGTGGGAACTTTTTTCGTGCGTACCAAAGAAGGAGGTAACCCGCAAGCGGCTTTGAACATGGGCACCTTTGGCGCGGGAATTTTTATGGCTATTCTTTCTTATTTTGTAATTAATGCCTTTTTGCCCGAACATGCCTGGCATTTGTATTTTGCTTTAATTGCCGGTCTGATCGGCGGTATTTTAATCGGAATGCTTACGGAATATTACACTTCCGATTCCAAAAAGCCGGCGCAGGCCATTGCGCATGCCTCGGAAACAGGTCCGGCAACCAATATCATTACCGGTCTGGCTACGGGAATGATGAGTACGGCTTTGCCCGTGACCGTTCTGGCCATTGCCATTATGGTGGCATACTGGCAGGCCGGCTTGTACGGCATTGCCATCGCTGCCCTGGGAATGCTTTCTACTATCGGAATTCAGTTAGCTGTGGATGCCTATGGCCCCATTGCCGATAATGCCGGCGGTATTGCCGAAATGGCCGAGTTAGGCCCGGAAGTTCGTCAGCGTACGGACAAACTGGATGCGGTGGGTAACACAACCGCAGCTATAGGTAAAGGGTTTGCCATTGGCAGTGCGGCTCTGACCGCCTTGGCGTTGTTCAGCGCATTTATGACTACGGCCGGGATTACCAATATCGATGTTTCCAATCCCCATGTGATGGCCGGTTTGTTTTTTGGCGCTATGATGCCTTTCTTGTTCTCATCGTTTGCCTTGCGCGCCGTGGGCGATGCGGCCTTTGATATGATTTCCGAAGTACGTCGTCAATTCAAGGAAATTCCGGGATTGATGGAAGGGAAGGCCGAAGCCGATTACCGCAAGTGTGTGGATATTTCGACCGCTGCTGCAATTAAACGGATGATTGTGCCCGGTACCTTGGCTATTTTAACGCCGGTTTTGTTCGGATTTTTAGGCGGTGCGGAAATGTTGGGCGGCCTTCTGGCCGGTGTAACGGCCAGTGGTGTCGTGATGGCTATTTTTATGGCTAATGCCGGTGGCGCCTGGGACAATGCGAAAAAATTCATTGAAAGTGGCAATTTGGGAGGCAAAGGCTCCGAAGCCCATAAAGCCGCAGTGGTTGGCGATACGGTCGGCGATCCTTTTAAAGACACGGCCGGACCGTCTTTGAATATTTTGATCAAGTTGATGTCGGTGGTGGCGTTGGTTATCGCGCCGTTGCTGTAATCGAGAAAAAACAATTTTTTTACCATACAATTAATTAATCCTATTCCCCGGCAAAAAGCGCGGGGAATCGTAAAGACCAAAGGAGGTATTTATGGCGATTTACGAAACAATCTTTATCCTCGACAGCCTGATGCCGCCGAAGGAAATTGATGCTGCAATCGAGCAGTTTAGCAACATCATCACGTCCAACGGTGGTAAGGTGCGCAAGGTGGATAAGTGGGGCAAGCGTCGTCTTGCTTACGAAATCCAGAAAAAACAATACGGATTCTATGGTTCCATCGAATTTGAGGGACCTGGTAACATCCCCAAACTGTTGGAAAGCGAATACAATTTTAACGATAAAGTATTGCGCTATCTGACGTATCGTTACGACAAACGGAAGTTAAAAGCTATGGCCATGCAAGAAGCCGCGGATGAAAAAGTAACCAGTTCTGTTCC
>CAYXUS010000097.1:0-7584 GCA_964468415.1 uncultured Caldithrix sp. | reverse complement strand
GAAGGAAGAGAAGGTCTGGCACAGGAAGCCAAAAGCAAAACAGAGCCAAGCATCCAGCCCAACCCGATAAGCAGCATTCTCGATGGGAGCCCCGGAAAAAGCGCGAGCGCCCAAAAATGTTTTTTCCTGTTTTGCAAATTAAAATGATGCCTTTCCATTAAAAATCCCATCCAAAAAAGAACTGGGTGAGTGTTGTTTTCCCAATGGACTTAAAATCAGTGCGCCGTCCGATGTCCAAACGTAAAACGAGCATATTGCCCAAATTCATGCGTACCCCAAACCCAAAGCTGCCGCGAAAGCCCGGCCATTTGGAATTCCAGGCATTACCCGCGTCCAGAAAGAGCGCGCCGCGAATTCCCGAAAAACGCAAAGCGGCCACGGGCAGCAAAATGCCCAATTGATCGATTAACGGAAACCGTAATTCCTGCGAAATAAGCATGATGCGTTTACCGTGCAGGGACCAGCGGCGGTAGAGTCGCAAATCCCAGCTTCCGCCAAAAAAATACTCCATCGCCTCACGTCCTTCATTAAACATGGAAAGGAAACGAACGGCGTAGGCCGTGCGCAAGCTTAGGCGGAAGTATTTTCGCACGTCGATGAGACCGGTCAAATAATTCACATTCGAATAAGCAAGGTCGTAAGTGTTGCCAAAAGTGATATTAATACGCTGGCCGTCCATGGGGCCGGTAGGGCCCCAAATCGAATTGTCGTTTACCAGAGAAATGTAGTTGGTGTTCAGGTAGGCGCGCCGACGGCGGTCAAAAAACCAATCCCGATCGGAGTAGGCCAGTGACTGGCTCATGGAAATTCGCGTGAATTGAGAAAAAGGATAGCTAAAGGTGACGATACCTCCGGCGCGTTCTTCGTAAAAATAATTGTCTCCCGGGTAGTAATAGTAACCGGCAAAGCGATACAGGCTAACCGCCCAGTTGATGCGGTGCTCCAGTGAAATTTTGGTTACGGCCACATTAAAACTTTTCCAGAATTCGCTGGCCACACGGGCATTGTTGTAGATGAGCACATAGTATTGATCGTTACCCAACATATCGGTAAAAGCGAATTGTGCGCCGCCGGTGGTGCCAAAAATAGGATCTTGCGAGACCTGTGTTTGCGCAAAATCTAACGTGTATTTGCGCATGTACGGCTTGCGCGTTTTAACCAATTTTTTGGCAATATTTTTGAATGACCAGGGCTTTGTCGCGGTGACGGCAACGGGTTGAACAAACGTTTTGGCCCGGGTCAGGCGAGTCAAAAAGTCGGGCTGGTAGCGAATTTGAAAGAAGCCCTTCTCGAAGGTGCCAAACAGCAAACCCTTTTGGGGCGTCCAGCAGGGATCGAAAGCCGCGCCTAAAAAAGAACTCATTTTTAACATGCGAATCGGTTTCTCTTCAAAGGCCGCGGCTACGGGATTTTCGATGAGGTAAATGTCGAAGGAACCGCTGCGATCGGAAGTAAACGCCAGATAACGTCCGTCCGGAGAAAATGCCGGACTTTGATCCTTCTGCACACCAAAAGTCAGGTAGCGCATCTCACCGGTTTGGCGATCCATCAGGAAAATATTGGACGCTCCCTCCGGCCCACAGGCACTTCGGTCGGAAGAAAAAGCGATGTAACGCCCGTCGGGGGAATAAGTGGGATCGTCATCCGTGTAAAAATCATTGGTTAATTGAATAAGCTCATTATTTGCCAAACGATACACGTACAAATCTTTGTAGCCGCCAAAGCTCAGTCCGCTGAAGACGATTTCGCTTCCGTCCGGCGACCAATGGGGGGAGTAAATAGCCACCAGCTTCGGGAAGCGATGGCGGGCGATAATTTTGCGCGCAGGAATATCGTACAAATAAAGCACGTCGCTTTCGCCGCTGCGCGAGCTAAAAACCAGAACGCCTTTTCGGTTTACGTCAATTTTGGAATCGAACACATGAAACGATTCGAATTTTGAGGTACTTTCACCTTTAATAAGCAATTGCACATCTTTTTCTTTGTCTTCGTAAGACAAAGGCTTGAGCGGCCGCATGTAAATGCTGGAGTAGCCGGTGCGATTGGCCACAAAAACGACGTAGGGCTGTCCATCGTGTTCGTAATAGGCCGGCTTAAAATTGTAGCCACGCCGCACGATGGTTTGACTTACCTGATCGGAATAATCATTGTCGGCAAACATAGGGTAGTAGTGCTTTTTGAGATAATACAGGTATTCGTGGTCAAACGTGCGGTAATCCATGCCCAGAACTTCTTTAAAACATTGTTCGAAGTAGGGATACTTCCACACCAGCTCCATCATCCGCAAAATTTTGTCTTCGCCGTATTTTTGAGCAATGTAGGTGAGAACATTTTGTCCCAGCTTGTACATGAGAAAGGTGCCGTTAATCTGATAGGCTTTTTCCAATCCCACAATGTAGTTGTTCAGCACGGCATCGCGCAAAACCATTTCGGCCTGGGCATCCCATTTCCGCGACCAAAATTCGGCCAAACCCTCCACAAACCACAGGGGAGGGTAGGCGCCTTCGATTTTTTCGTATTTCGAAAGCACATGGTACAGCTTTGTGTGCATGAAAACGTGCACCAATTCGTGGCGAATAACCCGTCGAAATTCTTTAAGGTCACCATTACCGGGTACAACCACACGTCCTTTCATGAACTCAAAAAAACCGCCCACATTCGGGGGAATGAAGCCGGGTGTGACATTGGTTTGCTCAAAATGTTCGTGGGAACTGTAAAAAATAAGAGGGATGCGGTAAACAACGGAATAGTTGAATTTTTGTTCGAGAACACGATACGAGTCTTCGGCAAATTGGGCGCCTTTTTCGGCCACGTCTTTCATTTCCGGATAGTAATAGATATCGAAATGCTTGGTGCGCATAATCTGCCATTTAAAATGGTGGTAATGCACTTTATTGCGACCGAAGTAAAATCCCTGTGCCCAGATTTGGGCGACCAGCAAGAGGAGCAGAGGAAAAAGACGCATGTGAACGGATTTATTCATCATTTTGACAGACGCATTTCGACACATGAATGGTTCCAAGTCATTTAAAGACAAACTACTTAAAAAAGGGAATGGTTTCAACAAAAAGGGGCTGGGTTTAGAGAAGGGCGGGGATGAACGAAAAATCAGAATAAAAAAGGAATTTTTACTTTCATTGAAGGCGATTTATTATTATTTTACTCGCAGGTAAAAAAGTTGGTTTGGACAACTAACAAAGTCTGAGGTTAGTAAATTCGGTTAACTAATGATCGTAAGAAACTTAAATCCCCTCAAGTAAATCTCAAGAAAGGAGACCCTATGCAGAAGGAAGAAATTAAAACCCGTGTCAAAAATGTGATCGCGCAGGTTCTGGGTATGGACGAAGCGGAAATCAGCGACGATGCTAATTTTATCTTTGATCTCGGGGCCGATTCACGGCAAAGTCTGGAACTGGTCGCTGCTTTCGAAGAAGAATTTGACATCGAAATGGATGAAGACAAGGCACTGGAAGTTCAAACGGTAGCCGATGCTGTGGATTTCATCGCGCAGTACGTAAAGTAAATATCTCTTGAAAAATACGGAGTTTTAATTATGGATGGATTATCTGCAAGCAAACGCGAGCATTTCAAAAAAATCTTTTACCCCGAATCGGTGGCTGTGGTTGGGGCGAATCGCGTGCCCGGGACCGTGCCGTACGACATGCTGATCAATATTCTGCGAAGCGATTTTACCGGAGTGGTGTATCCTGTAAATCCCAGAGAAAAAGCCATTGCCGGTGTAAAGACGTACAAATACGTGCTCGATATTCCCGATCCGGTAGATCTGGCGGTTTTGGTTTATCCCAGTTCGGTGTGCAACCTGGCTTTGGAACAGTGCGGAGAAAAGGGCATTAAATCGGTCATTATCATTTCGGCCGGTTTCCGTGAAATCGGCGGAGTGGGGATTGAACGCGAGCAAAAATTGCTGGAAATCGCCCGCAAATACGACATCAATTTTATCGGGCCCAATTGTTTGGGGGTAATTAATACCGATCCGGTTGTGAATTTAAACGCCTCGTTTGCACGCAAAATGCCGGAAAGCGGAAACATCGGTTTCCTTTCGCAGAGTGGCGCCTTGTGTACCGCGGTTCTGGACTACGCTCAGGCCAAGCACATCGGATTTTCCAAATTCATCAGTTTTGGCAACAAAGCGGATATTAACGAGATCGATTTGTTGTACTATTTGGGTGAAGATCCCAAGACAAAAGTGATTCTTGTTTATCTGGAAGAAATTAGCGATGGCCGGGGCTTGATGAAAGCCGCGCAGGAGATCATTGCGCAAACGGGCAAGCCCATTCTGGCTATTAAATCGGGACGGACCGAAGCCGGTGCCTCGGCGGCGGCCTCGCACACAGGCTCCCTGGCCGGCAGCGATGAAATTACCGATGCGGCTTTACGGCAGGCCGGTATTATTCGCTGTGCGAACATCGAAGAGATGTTTAACCTGGCTACGGCATTTGCCTACCAACCCTTGCCGGATAACAATCGTGTGGCCATTATTACCAATGCCGGCGGACCGGGCGTACTTACCACGGATGCGGCCATTCAGGAAGGCTTGCAATTGGCGAAATTCTCCGAAGAGACCACAGCCATGTTTAAGAAAACCCTGCCGAAAACGGCCAATATTAAGAATCCCGTGGACGTAATTGGCGATGCCCGTGCCGATCGCTACAATATTGCCTTGTCGCAGGCTTTAAAAGATCCCAATGTGGACGGTGTGTTTGTTATTTTAACGCCTCAGTCCATGACCGATATCGAAGCCATTGCGCGCGAAGTAGTTACCGTGGCCGGACGCTACGATAAACCGATTTTTGCTTCGTTCATGGGCGAAAAAGATGTGTTTGTGGGAATTGACATCTTGCAGCGCAATGACATTCCCCATTATACATTGCCCGAGACCATGGCCAAAGCATTTGCCACAACGTACAAATTCAAGAAACGTCTGGCCGAGCCGGTTCCCGTTTTTGAACCGTTCAAAGACGTGAACAAGGAAAAGGCTCATCAGTTGTTGGACGCTGCGTTGAACGAAGGCAAAACCTATCTGGCCGAGTTCGAAGCTTCCGAAGTTTTGGCGGCGTATGGCCTGCCGGTGGTAACCAGTAAAATGGCGACTTCTGCGGAAGAAGCAAAAACATTAGCCGAAGAAGTGGGCTTTCCTTTGGTCATGAAGGTGATGTCAAAAGACGTTGTCCACAAGTCGGATGCCGGCGGTGTGGTGCTTAATGTGCAATCGGCCGATGAAGCTGCACAGGCCTACGCACAGATTGTGGCCAATGTTAAAAAATACAAATCCGATGCCCACATCGATGGTATTTTGTTGCGGCGCATGATTCCCAAAGGCGAAGAAGTTATTTTGGGTTCAAAACGCGATGTTTCCTTTGGCGGTGTGGTCATGTTTGGGCTGGGCGGTATTTTTGTGGAAGTGATGAAAGACATTTCGTTTAAAGTGGCTCCTCTCAGCCAAAAAGAGGCTCAGGATATGATTGACGAAATTAAAGGTGCACCGCTGCTTTACGGCATGCGCAATTTGCCCGCACGCGATGTGGATGCTCTCAAAGAAAGTTTGCAGCGTCTTTCGCAATTAGTGGAAGAGTGCCCGCAAATCAAGGAATTGGATATTAATCCGCTGATTGTGCTGGAAAAAGGCAAAGGATGCTTTATTGCCGATGCACGGATTATTTTATGAAAGAGAAGCGCACCAGTGCGCCGTTGAATTAAACGTTAGCTAAAAAACATTGCAACTTTAGAAAGGAGAATGCAATGCGTATTATCATCCATGAAAATTATCAGGCGTTGAGTAAATGGGCGGCCTATTACATTGCCGGCAAAATAAATCGCGCCAAACCAACTCCGGAAAAACCGTTTGTTCTGGGATTGCCTACCGGCTCTTCTCCGATTGGCACCTACCAGGAATTGATTCAGCTTTACAAGCAGGGCAAGGTGTCCTTCGAAAACGTGATTACATTTAACATGGACGAATATGTAGGGCTGCCGGAAGATCATCCCGAAAGCTACCACTATTTTATGTGGCACAATTTTTTTAGCCACATCGACATTAAAAAAGAGAATGTGAACATTCTCAACGGAAACGCCGAAGATCTGGAAAAAGAATGTGCCGATTACGAAAAGAAAATTCAAGAAGTTGGGGGCATCGATCTGTTCCTGGGCGGCATGGGCCCGGACGGACACATTGCTTTCAACGAACCCGGTTCATCCCTGACCTCCCGTACCCGTATCAAAACCTTAACCTACGATACGCGGGTAGCCAATTCACGCTTTTTTGACAATGACGTGAACAAGGTGCCCAAAACCGCACTGACCGTTGGCGTCGGGACGGTAATGGATTCCCGCGAGATCGTTATTCTTGTAAGCGGCTATTCCAAAGCCCGCGCATTACAAAAAGTAGTGGAAGAAGGTGTAAACCACATGTGGACGGTTTCCATGCTGCAGTTGCACCGCAAAGCCATGATTGTGTGCGACGACGAATCGACCATGGAATTGAAGGTCGCTACGGTTAAATACTTCAAGGACATCGAAGCCGAAGCATTAAAGGAACTCCCCGCTTTGGATTAGTTGCTTCGATGCACAAGGAGCGTCGGCCGGGCGCTCCTTTTTTCGCTTTTGAGCTTACGCTTGTGGGAGACGAGACAAAAGCGCAGAAAATGAACTGTTCCGGCAAAAAATCTCTCTCGCAGTAGTTAATTAAGTAGGAGTGTGAGCAATGGAATACCGCGTTTTGACAGCTCAGGAAATCGATTTGTTGAAAATGAACGGTTGTGTTGCAGACGATTGGTCGCAAGTTAAAGTGCATCCGCAAACCGATTTAAACCGCATTCAAGATGTGCATTTTCGCGGTGAAGTGACCATCGGTAAATTGGACGGAGACATTGAAGTTGAAAAAGGCCGTGTGCTTCCCAGCATGATTAAACGAAGCGTGATTGAAAATACGACGATCGGAGATGATTGTTACATTGCGGATGTGGCATTATTGCGTAATTACAAATTGGAAAACGGGGTGGCGCTGGAAAGCGTAACCGCCCTGATGACGAACGGAGAGGCTTCGTTCGGAAACGGAGTGGAAATCGATATCCTAAACGAAGGCGGCGGACGGGAGTTGATCCTTTTTGACGGGCTCTCGGCGCAGTTCGCTTATCTTTTTGTCCTTTATCGGCACGATGCCTCCCTCATCGAACAGTTGAAAACCGTGGTTGCCCGCTATGTGGAAGCGCAAAAGAGTACGGCCGGAACGATTGGTGCGAATGCGCGGGTACTGCGTTGCAAGCAAATTGTAAATGTGAAGATCGGGGCGCATGCCCGGGTAATAGGCGTTTCCAATCTGGAAAACGGAAGCATCCTTTCCAATGAAACAGCGCCCGTTATGGTCGGACAGGATGTGATTGCCCGCGATTTCATCATCCAGTCCGGGAGCCAGGTTAAGGATGGTGCATTGCTGACAGGCTGTTTTGTGGGCCAGGGCGTAAAAATTGGTCGGCAGTTCTCGGCTGAAAATTCGGCTTTTTTTGCCAACAGCGAAGGATTCCACAGCGAGGCCGTCAGTTTGTTTGCCGGACCTTATTCGGTAAC
>CAYXUS010000096.1:0-6761 GCA_964468415.1 uncultured Caldithrix sp. | reverse complement strand
GGCATCGGTGGCGGTAAACAGTCCCCCGTAAATGCCTCCGATAATCAGAACGGGCAAAGGAATTTCCCAGGCCGACTCTTTAAGAGCCTGCAACAGTTGGGCCCGGGAAGGCCGAAAACTTTCTTTGCCGCCAATGTGTTTCCGGTAAAAAAAGATGGCGTAGGCGCCCAGCAAAACGATCATCAAAATACCGGGAATAATGCCGCCTAAAAACAATTGATCAATGGGAACCTGAGCCACCAATCCGTACAAAATAATGGGAAGGCTGGGCGGAAAAAGCAGTCCCAGGTTGCCGGTTGCGGTAATTAAACCGAGCGAGAATTTTTCAGGGTATTGTTCCTGCAACATCATGGGGTAAAGCAGGCCGCCAAGGGCAATGATGGTTACGCCCGAAGCGCCCGTAAAGGCCGTAAAGAGCGCACAGGAAATCAGGGCTACCAGGGCCAGGCCGGCAGGCATCCAGCCAAGTAAGTTTCGCGAAAGGTTGAAAAGGCGTTTGGGCGTGTTGCTTTCGGCTAATAAATAGCCGGCAAAGGTGAACAGGGGAATGGCCAGAAAAACAGGTTGGCTGGTCAGGCGGTAAAGTTCGATGATTACCGCGCTGCTGTCAATTTCGGCGATGTGAAAGGCCAGCAAAGCCACTGCCGAAATAATGACGAAAAGCGGCGTTCCCAGCAACGTTAAAAGCAGCAGCCCTAATATGATGAGGATGGTCATCGTCATGATCGGCCCTCCTCAGGCTTGCGCCAGAATGCCAGCAGTGCGTTCAGCAAAAAACGCAGAGCCATCAAACCGAAACCAATGGGAATGATAATTTCGAAATACCAGGAAGGCACGTTGTTAAAAACGGTGGAGCCAAATTCGATTTCGGATTGCACAAAATGCCAGCCTGCCCGGCCCAGCAGCAAAGCGATGTAAGCCGAAAAAAGATGAATGAGCACCTCGCCTGCGGTTTTCCAGGGGCCTTTCAGCGAACGTCCCAGTAAATCCATATTGATGTGTTTATTCTCTTTGGTCGCCAGCGAAGCTCCGATAAAACTGACCCACAAAACCAACTGGCGTAAAAAAATATCTCCCCACAATATGCCGTAATCGAAAAATTTGCGCAGGACAATTTGTAAAGCGGCTAAAAAAACCATGAACAAAACGATGAACACTAAAAGGAATGTTTCAAATCGGGCAATCCATTCGTTTACCCGCTTAAGCAGGGCCATTGTTGCCTTCCTTCCGCTTTTGCTCAGGTACCGAAGAATGCCTAAACTTAGGAATTAAAGAAATAACACGCAAGGTTATTTGCTTTTCCCGGAAATGGCCAGTAAGTTCACAGAGGTAAATTAACACAGGGAAGAATAATGCATTTCCGCCTTGGTAAATGGAGCGCTTCTTTATTGCTCGCCGTATCGGTGTGGGCTGGTACGCCTTTTAATAAAGGAATTAATTTGACCAATTGGTTCCAGGGGCAAAACGCTCACCAAATTCAAAATAACAAATACAATTTGAACGATTTGCAAAACATCAAAAGTCTGGGGACCGATGTCATTCGTTTGCCAATTAATTTACACGCCATGACCAATGGCGCCCCGGAGTATGTTATCGATCCGTTACTGTTCCGCTTTCTGGATCAGGTGGTGGATTGGTGCGAAACATTGCAGGTGCACCTCATCCTGGACAACCATTCGTTCGATCCGGCCGTACCGACCGATACCAGCATCGTGCAAATTCTCATCCCCGTTTGGCGCCAAATGGCCGCACATTTTAAGAACCGTTCTCCGCTGATCTATTACGAAATTTTAAATGAACCGCACGGCATTTCCGATGCGGATTGGAACGGCATTCAGCAGCGGGTGGTAAAAGCCATTCGCCAGATCGACAGCACACACACGATTATCGTTGGGCCAGCCGGCTGGAACAGCTACAATCATTTGTCGGCCATGCCGCAGTATGCCGATACCAATCTCATTTACACCTTCCACTTTTACGAGCCGTTTGTTTTTACGCATCAGGGGGCAACCTGGACCAATCCCTCAATGGCCGCGCTGGCCGGTGTACCGTTTCCTTACATGGCCTCGCGCATGCCAGACTGCCCGGCCGATTTGCAGGGTACCTGGGTGGAAAATGCTTTGAACGATTATCCCAATACCGGCACGGTGGGCTATGTGCGGCAGCAGCTGGATGTGGCCTTTCAATTTGCCGCAGAACGCAGCGTCCCGATATTTTGCGGCGAAATGGGGGTGTACATGGTAAACAGTCCCCCTACCGATCGCAATATCTGGTACCGGATTGTGCGATCGTATCTGGAAGAACACCAAACACCCTGGACCATGTGGGACTATCAGGGGGGCTTCGGTTTATTCGAAAAAGGCTCGAACGAGTTGTTCGACTACGATTTGAATGTCCCCTTATTAGAAGCGTTGGGGTTTAACGTTCCGCAACAAAGGGAATTTGTTTTACAGCCCGATTCCGTGGGATTTGTTTTGTACGACGATGCTTTTGGCCCTTCCATTCAAGAAGCAAGCTATATGAGCGCCGGGCGTTTGGATTATTACCATGAAAATGATCCGCACACCGGAAATTATTGCCTGTTCTGGGGGGATGCGGCACAGTACAATTTTATCGGATTCAATTTTGTGCCGAACAAAGACCTTTCTTATTTAAAGGATCAGGGTTTTGTGCTGGATTTTTGGCTTAAGGCCGAAGGAAATCCGGCAAGCATTGATGTGCGTTTTATCGATACAAAAACCGATGACCCCGATGACCATCCCTGGCGCATGAAATACACGTTAGGGGTAAATCAAATTCGTTGGGACGGGCAATGGCGTCGTGTACAAATTGCCTTAAAAGATTTTGTGGAAGGCGGCTCGTGGGATAACGGTTGGTACAATCCGCAGGGCAAATTCGACTGGCGGGCTGTGGACAAATTTGAAATTGTTGCCGAACACGACAATCTTTCCGGCACACGCTTTTGGTGGGATAACCTGCAAATTGTGCATCCCAATGCCGTGGCAATTCCTCCGAAGCGGGAAAATGTGCGGCGCTCTTTGCAACTGGCACGGGCCTATCCCAATCCGTTTAACGGCGCAATTCGTATTGAATTTTTTACGGAAACGCCCCATGCGGTACGTCTGGAAATTTACGATTTGCTCGGTAAAAAAATACGAACACTGGTGGCGGGAGTTCCGGCTTCCGCTAAACAGACTGTTTTGTGGGACGGCCGAACCGGGCAGGGACAAATGGCGGCGAGCGGCATCTATTGGATATGCCTTAGCGATCACATGAAACGGATTATGAAGAAGGTGGTGCTGGTGCGCTGAATCGCTTCTTGTTCCCGTCCGGCACTGTTTGTTAAAACCGGAAATTGGCAATCTTAATTATGCAAAGCGAATTTACCCCACGCAAAACTTTTATTTGACGATATCTGACATTACAGCCGCATGTTTACCATACCGGCTTCACATTAACGGGCGCTTTTTTCCTGAACTTGTTTCAGCGATCTTGCAGGGCTGGCTCTGAGTGCCTCATGGCAGCTAATCTTTTGCGGGGCGAATGAAACATTTAACCAAGACCGGCAACTATTTTTAGCGCTTTAAAAATGCAAATTGCCACAATCGCGAGAAACTTCTTACCATAAATTACGTACTTGAGGCAAGTGATTTCATTATTTTACGACTTATTACAGGAGGTTCTATGAAACGTACCGTAAATTTGGCTTTAGTGGCCGTTTTTAGTGTGATGCTTGTGCTTTCGTGCACGGCGGCTAAAAAAGACCAAATGCCACCCATCATTCCCATGAAGGATTTCTTCCGCAATCCGACCAAAATTTCCTTCAGCCTTTCGCCGGACGGCCAGCATTTTGCATTTCTGAAACCCTGGCACAAACGTTTGAATATTTTTGTGCAGAAAATCGGTGATACGACCGAAACCCGCATTACCAGTGCCGAGGCACGGGATATTGCCGGCTTTGCCTGGGCCAACAATCAACGCATTGTGTATGTGCAGGACAAAAACGGGGATGAAAACTTTAAATTGTACGCCGTGAATATCGATGGCTCGAATTTTAAGGTTTTAACTCCGTTTGACAAAGTACGCGTTGGCCTTGTGGATGATCTGGAAGATAACCCGGAAGAAATGATTATTCAGCTGAATAAACGCGACCCCCGGGTGTTTGACGCCTACCGCATTAATGTGAATACCGGCGAGATGAAAATGATTGCCCGGAACCCGGGGAATATTTCGCAATGGATTACCGACTGGCAGGGCAACATTCGTTTGGCGACCACCACGGACGGCGTGAACACCAGCTTGCTTTATCGGGAAAATGCCAATAAACCTTTCAAAACCATTTTAACCACTTCCTTTAAAGAAACCATGCAACCCTTGTTCTTTACGTTTGATGACGATCGGGTAATTTATGCCGCATCGAATCTGGGACGCGACAAAACCGCCATTGTAAAGTTCGATTTGCCCACGGCCAAAGAAATCGAAGTGATTTATCAGAATCCGGAAGTGGATGTTTCTACGTTGCTGAAATCGAAAAAGCGCAAGAAAATAACCGGTGTGGTTTATACGACGGATAAACGTCATTATCACTTTTTCGACGAGCAACGCAAACAATTGCAAAAAGAGCTGGAAAGCAAATTGCCCGGCTACGAAGTTGTAGTGACCAGCATGAATCGTAATGAAGACAAAGTAATGGTGCGCACCTACAGCGATAAAACGCGTGGTTCCTATTATTTTTACGATTTGAAGAGCAAAGAACTTAAAAAGATTGCCGATGTGAGTCCCTGGTTAAAAGAAGAATACATGGCCGACATGAAACCTATTCAATTTAAAGCCCGGGACGGCCTGGTGATTCACGGCTACCTGACTTTACCCAAAGGGGTAGAACCTAAGAATTTACCGGTAGTTGTAAATGTGCACGGCGGCCCCTGGGCACGTGATGTATGGGGCTTTAATCCCGAAGTGCAGTTTTTGGCCAACCGTGGCTATGCCGTATTGCAAATTAACTATCGCGGCTCTACGGGCTACGGTAAAAAATTCTGGGAACTAAGCTTTAAACAATGGGGCAAAACCATGCAGGATGACATTACCGACGGTGTGAAGTGGCTTATCAAGCAGGGTATTGCCGATCCCAAACGCATTGCCATTTACGGGGGCTCTTACGGTGGATACGCGACGCTGGCCGGTTTGGCTTTTACGCCTGATTTGTACTGCTGCGGTGTGGACTATGTTGGCGTTTCGAATTTGTTTACTTTTATGAATACCATTCCGCCTTATTGGAAACCCTACCTGGATATGTTCCATGAAATGGTGGGCGATCCGAAAAAAGACAGCCTGCTTTTGGCAGAAGCATCTCCGGTGCTGCATGCCGATCAAATTAAAGCGCCGCTCTTTATTGCTCAGGGCGCACACGATCCGCGGGTGAATAAGGCCGAATCGGACCAGATGGTAGAAGCATTGCGTAAACGGGGTATTCAGGTGGAATACATGGTTAAGGAGAACGAAGGCCACGGATTTCACAATGAAGAAAACCGCTTCGATTTTTACGGCGCGATGGAGAAATTTTTGGCAAAACATTTGGGCGGTCGGGTTAGCCCGCAAAATACCCACTAAATTTTTGACCGCGAGAATTTGGGCCCCTTCTTCTTTTGGAAGGGGCTTTTTTTGTTTGCTTTCCGAACAGTTAATCCGCTTGTGCTTCCAGTTCGCTCAGGGATTTACCCAGATTTTTTCGATGAGTGATTTTTTGTTTTAAACCGCCTTTGTTTTCGTTTAAAGCTTTGAGCAGTTGTTTGTCGGGTTTAAAGCGAATCCGCAGAGAACCGTCTAACTTTAAGCTGGGGCGAAACAGGCCAATGCCTTCCAGACGTACGGGACGGGCAAGGGATAAATTATAAAGCAGGGCTTCTTGCAAGGCGTAAATTACGGCAATGGTATCGGCCGGACTTAAGGTGGAACGCTCGGCAATAAAGTTGAGTAAGTCGCGCGTGTTAAGCGGTTTTTCCAGTTTAAGGCGCGGGAAACGATTGTTGACCTGAGATAAGGGCATGTTCGTCTCCTTTGTTCAAGGTGTTTCGCAGGAAAGATAAGGAAGGTGTGCAAAAAATTCAATGGAAAAAATAAAAAATCCGCTGAATTAATAAAAAAACTCGATGAAAAATATTAAAAAATCAATGGATTTTTAATAAAAGATACGGGCAAATCATCGCAAATTTCAGATGCCTTTTAACCGACTTACGGTTGCAATGCCAAGGGAGAGCAAGGCGCCAGTGTCCCCAAAAAAGGAAAGCCGAACATTTGCGCCTGACTTAAACATGACGGCCCAAAATCTAATTTATTTTGGAAAGAAAAGATTTTGTTTATATTTTAAGAAAACGCTATCCTGACGTATTGATTGTGGGAGATTCTTCTTGTGTTCAAATGAAGGGTTTGCGGTTTAAATTTAGCAGAGCCGGAATGTTAATGAAAATAAAAATGGCATATTATGATGAGCGGTAGCCGTGCAGGCGAACTCAATAAGGGCGGAACGTTTGATTTGAGATTCGGAACAAAGAGAATGGGTAATGTTAGGCATGAAAAATAAGAAATTTCGTAGTGGTCATAAATGGCTGAAAAGAAAAGCATAAGTAATCCCTTCTCTACAGGGAGCGGTGGGGCTCATTTTGAAGCTCACGTTCAGGCATCTTTTGTTACATTGATGCTTACGGGCGGTTATACTCCTTGTCTACCTTGCTGGCCTATTGCAAAAATCAAGCTTCAGGGAA
>CAYXUS010000095.1:0-21277 GCA_964468415.1 uncultured Caldithrix sp. | reverse complement strand
CTAACGCTGCGGTTCGAAACGGAGAAGCAGCTTAGTTACCGTTTGCAAACGCGTTTCGGTATCCGCAAAATCGAAAGCTACTTTACGGCCGGGAGGCATCGCGCTTTCAAAATAAACGGGCAAAAAATTCTAATCCGGGGTGCCGGTTGGACGGACAATTTGTTTTTGGACAATACGCCGCAAAACGTGCGCAATCAACTGCGCTATGTCAAAAACGCCGGTCTGAACACCATTCGTCTGGAAGGATTTTGGGGCAACGACCAAACGCTGTATGACGTGTGCGACAGTCTCGGCATTCTGATCATGGCCGGATTTAGTTGCCATTGGGAGTGGCAAAGCTACCTGGGCAAAGCCTGCGATCGTTTTGGCGGCGCGCGCACACCTCAGGATATGTCGTTGCTGGCGCGCTATTGGCACGATCAGATCGTCCGTCTGCGCAATCATCCGTCCGTGTTTGTCTGGCTGGGAGGCAGCGATATGTTGCCACGTCCCGAACTGGAAAAACGGTACTTGCGCATTCTCAGGGAAATCGACGGTACGCGTCCGTATCTGGGAGCGGCTGCGGCGGCCAACAGTGAGGTGAGCGGGCCGACCGGAGTAAAAATGAACGGGCCGTACGATTATGTGCCGCCGGTTTATTGGTATCAGGACACAACCCGCGGCGGAGCTTTTGGTTTTAACACCGAAACCGGCCCCGGTCCACAACCGCCGCCGCTCAGCACGTTGAAAAAGATGATTCCGCAAAATCATCTCTGGCCCATCGATTCGGTGTGGAATTTTCACTGCGGGCGCAACGAGTTCAATACTCTGAACCGTTACCTGACGGCTTTAAAACAGCGCTACGGTGCGCCACGCGATCTGCAGGATTTTGTGCGGAAAGCACAGGCCATGAACTACGAAGCCATGCGTCCCATGTTCGAAGCCTTTGCCGTGCACAAGTTCAGAGCCACCGGTGTTATTCAATGGATGCTCAATTCGGCCTGGCCCGAGCTGTACTGGCAGTTGTACGATTATTATCTGATGCCCAACGCCGCGTATTACGGGGCCAAAAAGGCGTGCGCCCCTTTGCAGTTAATGTACGATTATCAGGACCATTCGCTTTTTTTGAACAACAGCACTCTGCACGCTTTTCGGGGGCTGCAGGCCCGCATGCGGTTGTTCGATTTCGATTCGAAACTGAAAGACGAACGGGAAGTTCGCACGGACATCGCGGCAAATTCCGTCCGGCGTTTGCTGCGGGTCGATCGGCAATTTGTCAGCGGGCCGTTGTATTTTTTGGATGTGCGTCTGCATGATGCGCAGGGGAAAATGCTGGCTTCCAACTTTTATTGGTTGCCCCGGCACGAAGACATCCTGGATTATGCCGCCAGCACCTGGTTTGTAACGCCGATTGCCCGTTTTGCCGATTTGCAAGCCCTGAATCGTCTGCCCGCGGCCACGGTGCGCGTTAAAACTCTGGATTCCACGGCCAGGGGCAAACAGATGGTCCGGCTGGAAAATACCTCGGATTACATTGCCTTTATGCTGTATCTCGAATTGCAAAACGAACGGGG
The DNA here is from genome assembly GCA_964468415.1 of uncultured Caldithrix sp. Taxonomy (GTDB): domain Bacteria; phylum Calditrichota; class Calditrichia; order Calditrichales; family Calditrichaceae; genus Caldithrix. Next base: position 19,724 of record CAYXUS010000095.1, on the reverse strand, counting down.
CGAACCGATTTTGCCCGCTTATTGGGAAGACAACTACGTTTCGCTTTTGCCGCACGAAGTTCGCTTCGTCAACGTTACCTTTCCTGCACGCAAGGGAAAGGTTCAGGTAAGGGTGAGCGGCTGGAACGTAAAAATAAATCGTTAATGTCTGAATTAAAGAACGGAGCACGTCTGTGAAACGGAATTATTTCATCGTCTTGCTGATCTTTTTCGTCTTTTTTGTGATTTCATTTCTCACCAACATTTTGGGCCCTTTGATTCCTGACATCATCAAAGGATTTCACCTTAGTTTAACCCTGGCCGGATTTTTGCCTTTTGCTTTTTTTATTGCCTACGGGGTGATGTCCATTCCGGCCGGAATGCTGGTGGAACGCTACGGCGAAAAGCCGGTTATGGTCAGTGCGTTTGCGCTGGCCTTTGTCGGTGCGTTTGTGTTCGCCTTGTTTCCTTATTACGCCGTGGCCATGTTTTCGCTGTTTCTCATTGGTGTGGGCATGGCCATGTTGCAGGTGGCCATCAATCCCTTGCTGCGCGTGGCCGGTGGGGAAGAGCATTTTGCCTTTAATTCGGTACTGGCCCAGTTGGTGTTCGGTTCGGCCTCGTTTTTAAGTCCGTTTTTGTATTCGTATCTGGTACGCAATCTGGAAAACGCTACTTCGGCTCAGCCGTGGTACATTGCCCTGTTGCGCCAAATTGTTCCGGCGCATTTACCCTGGGTTTCGCTGTATTGGGTGTTTGCGCTGGTCACCTTGCTCATGGTAATTATTCTGTACCTGGTGCACCTGCCGCGCGTGGAATTGCAGGAAGACGAAAAGGCCGGTGCCTGGCAAACGCACAAGGAATTGTTCAAAAACAAAACGGTCATTCTCTTTTTTATCGGAATTTTTGCCTACGTGGGCACCGAGCAGGGTGTGGCTAACTGGATTTCCAAATTTTTGCAAACCTACCACGGTTTCGATCCGCAAACGGTGGGCGCGCACACGGTTTCGTTGTTTTGGGGATTACTGACCGTGGGCTGCCTGCTGGGACTGCTGCTCCTGAAATTATTTGACAGCCGTTACGTGCTGATCGCCTTTGCCTCTGCGGCTATTGTGGCCCTGACTTTTGCTCTGTTCGGCTCGGCCCGAACCGCACTGTACGCCTTCCCGGCCGTGGGATTTTTTGCCTCGGTCATGTGGTCGGTCATCTTTTCGCTGGCATTGAATTCGCTGGAAAAACACCACGGAGCGTTTTCCGGCATTTTGTGTACGGCCATCATCGGAGGCGCCATTGTACCGGTGATTATCGGCTGGCTGGGCGATCATTTCGGTTTGCGTACGGGGATGATGTTTCTCTATTTGACGCTGGGCTACATTTTAAGCGTCGGCTTTTGGGCGCGACCGTTGATTACCAATGAAACGTTCCGCTCCAAAAAAGAAAAACAGGCAGTAGCCTGAAGCAACGGGAAGTAGGAAAAACAATAAGGTAAAAAGGAAGATAAATGGATTTTTCGAAACAGGCGATTATCGGCGTGGATTTGGGGGGAACAAAAATTCATGCGGCACGCATTCGCAACGGTAAAGTGGAAGCGACCGTGCGCCAAACAATTTCGGCCACGGCCGGGGAAGCGCAGGTACTCGACGAAATTTTTCAGGCCATCGATCGGGTAAAAGACGGCAATCTGGCGGCCATCGGAATCGGTGTGCCGGGGCTGGTCGATTTGCAGGAGGGACGTGTGCTGGATGTGGTTAATATTCCGTCCTGGAAAAACGTGCCGTTAAAATCCAAACTGGAAACGGTATTTCGCGTTCCGGCCTTTGTCAATAACGACGCCAATTGTTTTGCCCTGGGCGAAAAATATTTCGGTCACGGTCGTCAGGTAAATGCGCTGGTGGGCTTAACCATCGGCACGGGACTGGGAGCCGGGATCGTCATTAACGGCAAGCTGTATTGCGGTCTGCAGTGCGGTGCCGGTGAATTCGGCATGTTGCCCTATTTGCAGCACAATTATGAGTACTATTGCAGCGGACAGTTTTTCCGGCAGGTGCACGGTCTTGACGGGCAGGAAGTGTTTGAACGGGCCGCAAAGAACGATGCCCGCGCTCTGCAAATTTTCGAGGCGTTCGGCCACCATCTGGGCATGGCGTTAACGGCAATTTTTTACGCTCTGGCGCCGGAAATGATCGTACTGGGCGGTTCGATCAGTCGCGCCTTTCCCTATTTCGAAAAATCCATGCGGCAAACCTTGCAAAAGGTGGCCTACCAGAATGCGTTGCGTCAAATGCAAATTGCCGTTTCGCACGATGCGAACATTCCGGCGCTGGGTGCAGCGGCCCTGGCGTTGCAGGGAAGATGAAAGGGGGGAGGAGAAGGAAAAAGGAAAAATGAAAAATGAAAAAGGAAAAAGGAAGAGGAGGGGCATTGAAGCGTAAATGGCTACGAATAAACGGCAAGATGAAAATTTGGGCCGGATTGCTACTTTGGTTCTCTTTGCTGCCAGGCACGAGCCGGGCTACGGTGTTTGTTAATCAGCAAGGGTATTTGCCGCAACATCTTAAAGTGGCCTACACCGATCACGCTGCGGATCATTTCGAACTGGTCGATCTTGCTTCGGGCAATGTGGTCTTTCAGGGTACGGTTAGCCTGCGCAAAACAGACGATCCTTCGACCGGTCTGGATGTTTACCTGGCCGATTTTTCTGCGTTTACTACCTGCGGGCAGTTCAAAATCCGGTTGGACGACGGGCAGGAATCGGTGCCTTTTACCATTTCCGATTCCGTGTTTTCGCAGGTGGCGCAAAAAACCTTGAAGGGGTTGTATTTTCAGCGTTGCGGCATGGCCTTAAGTGAAGCGTACGCCGCACCTTACACCCACGGAAGTTGTCACAGTGCCGATGCGGTTTTTCATTCCACCTGTCAGGCATCCGGCTACAAATACACGCGCGGTGGCTGGCACGATGCCGGTGACTACGGCAAGTACGTGGTTCCGGCGGCCAATGCGCTTTCGTACATGCTGATGCTGGCCGAATATTTTCCGCAATACCTTTCCACCGATCGCCTGAACATTCCCGAAAGCGGAAACGGGATTCCCGATTTGCTGGACGAGGCACGTTACGAATTGAATTGGCTGCTTACCATGCAGGATTCGGCCTCGGGCGGGGTCTATTTCAAAGTAACCACCAAAGATTTTGTGGGCTATGTGATGCCGGACGACAGTTACGAGGCCCGCTACATTTACCAGATTGCCAGCACGGCTACCGGCGATTTTGCCGCCATCATGGCACGGGCCGCCCGGGTTTACCAAAGTTACGATTCCGCTTTTGCCGACCGGTGTTTGAGTGCGGCGCGCAATGCCTGGCATTTTTTGCAGGAAAATCCTGACATCGTACCCGAAGGCGGCTTTCACAATCCCGACGATACCGAAACGGGTGAATACGGCGACGAAGACGACAGCGACGAGCGTTTGTGGGCCGCGGCCGAATTGTTCGAAACCACGGGTGAAGCGTCGTTCAACACCTACTTTCTCAATCACTATCAGGACGGCGGCATCATTGCCGAGCAGGCCAGTTGGCAATATGTGAAGCCGCTGGCGCAAATTACCTATTTGCGCAGCGCGCAAACTGCGGCCAGTACCCCGGCGCAAAACAACATTCGCAGCGCTTTGCAGCAGTACGCCGACGATCAGGTGGGTTTAAGCGACAACGACGGGTTTCACGTGTGCATGGAAGATTGGGAGTATTACTGGGGCTCCAATTCGGTGGATTTGAACAAAGCCCTCATTCTCATTTTCATGTACGAAGAAACGCACGACGCGCGCTATTTTAACGTGGCGCTGCACCAGTTGAATTACATTCTGGGCTGCAACGCCCACGACATGACCTTTGTGACCGACGTGGGCACACGCAAACCCATGCACATTCACCACGCGCCGTCCATTGCCGACGGCATCGACGATCCCGTGCCCGGCTTGATGGCCGGCGGGCCCAATCGCTATCTGGACGATCCGGTCTTGAAAGCTCATTTTAACGCCAACACCCCACCGGCTCTGTGCTACATCGACGATCAGGAAAGTTACGCTTCCAACGAAATCGCTATTTACTGGAACACGCCGCTAATGTTCGTCAGCGCCTATTTCAATCAGGGACTGGGCGGCACCTCGCTTGTGCATCGGCTGCCGGTAACGCGTTCCTTTGCCTTGCTGCGGAATTACCCCAATCCCTTCAACGCACACACCGTCATTGTTTTCAGTCTGGACACCACGCGCAAAGTTCGGCTTACCATTTACGATGCGCAGGGACGCAAGGTGCGCACGTTGTTCCGCGGTCTGGCCACGGCCGGACAAAACAGCGTGATCTGGCGCGCTACCGACGATGCGGGACGAGCGGTCAGTTCGGGTGTTTATTACTACCGTCTCGAAACGGGCACCAAACAATTAACCAGAAAGATGGTTCTGTTACGATGAAAACACATGTAAAATACGTTTTGCTCGGATTTTTCTTTTTGACGCAGCTTTTTGCGGCCAATTACAAATTAGGCGGCTATTACCGTTCCTGGGCTCAATCCGATTATCCGCCGAGTAGCATTCCATTCGATCAGGTAACCCACATTTTCAATGCCTTTGCCTGGCCGGAAAAGAACGGCGACCTTTCCTACGAATACGGCTTTACCAATCCGCAATTGGTCGATCTGGCGCATCGGCACGGGGTAAAGGTGCTGGTTTCTTTAGGCGGAGCTTCCGCTTCTTACGGCTTTTCGGACATGACGGCCAGCGATGCCGCCCGGGCCAAATTCGAAGATAACATCATTAACTTTGTGCGGGATCACCACTACGACGGCATCGACATCGATTGGGAATTTCCGCAGGACGCCACCGATCGCATCAACATGGTCAAGCTGGTTAACGAGCTGCGGCAACGGCTGGATGCGCTGGGGCAGGGGTATTTGCTGACCATGGCCGTTCCCGTGGGGAACTGGTACGGACAGTGGTTCCAATTTGACGTTTTGAAAAATTCGGTGGATTGGTTCAACGCCATGACCTACGATTTTCACGGAAGCTGGACGAACCATTCCGGGCACAATGCGCCCTTGTATTCGCCCCCTCCGGCCATCGACAATTGCGGCTCTGCGGATGACGGCATTAAATATTTGCGCTACCAGCGGGGCATTCCGGCGGAAAAGATCGTCATGGGGTTGGCCTTTTACGGCCGGGAATTCAACGCCAGCGGTTTGTACAAGCCAAGCACGGGCGGCGACCGAACGTACGGGTACGCCGACATTGCCGGATTGGTCGGCAACGGCTGGATTTACCACTGGGACACTGTGTGCAAAGTGCCCTATTTGACCAACAGCACAGGCACAAAACTGATAACCTACGACGATTCCGCTTCCATTGCGCTGAAATGCCAATACGCCAAAAACAAAACTCTGGCCGGTTGCATGATTTGGGCGCTGGGTCATGACAAAATCGGCAACCGCCAGCTTTTGTTGCAAACGGCTGCCGAGCAGTTGAACATCGCTACGGCCATCGATCCCCTGATTGCAAAAAGCATTCCGCAAAATTTCAGGCTGCAAACATTTCCCAATCCCTTTAACGGCACGTTGCGCATTCGTTTCGAATTGGCAAATCAGGCCCGCGTGCGCTTGAGCGTTGTGGATGCCGAAGGTCGGCAGGTAAAACTTTTGGCACAAAGGGCATTTGCGGCCGGGGGGCACACCTTGCTCTGGAACGCCGTTAATCGGGCGTCGGGCATGTATTTCGTTGTTCTGCGAACCGAAAAAGGCCAACAAATCAAAAAGGTACTATTGATCAAATGAGTAAGCTTTCCAAAACAACCATTGCCGATATTGCCCGCGAGGCCGGTGTTTCGGCCATGACGGTTTCGCGCTTTTTAAGCGGCAAAGGGCCGGTGGCCAAAGAAACCGCCCGCCGCATTCAGGAAGTAATCGATCGTTTTGGCTACCAGCCCAACTATCTGGCGCGCAGTCTTTCCAGCAAAAAGAGCATGGTCATCGGCGTAACCATTCCGCGCATCGAACACGCCTTGCTGGATAACTATCTGGCGCAGGCCCTGAGCGGTATTACCGACGCCGCGCTCTCGCACGATTATCGTGTGATGCTGTTTCCCTTTAATCCCAATGAAGGCGATCCCAACGAATTCGTTAATCTGTTTCGCAGCAAAATGATCGACGGATTGGTCATGGTCAAAACCCTGCACGGCGACGAGCGCATTCGCCTGCTGGCCCGGCACCAACTGCCTTTTGTGCTGGTGAACCACAAATACTACGCGCCGAACGTGCACTTTATCGATGTGAACAACGAACAGGGCATGCGTTTGGTGGTGGAATATTTGCTGAAAAAAGGCCATCGTAAAATTGCCTTTGTCAGCGGCGATTTGCGCGAGACCAATGCCCGCGATCGCTTGAACGGCTTCCGCAAAGTGATGGAACAAAACGGTCTGGAAGTGCGGGACGACTGGATTGTTTACGGGCAGTTTAACCGGCAAATCGCCTACGAAAAATCGGCCTATTTGTTTAGCGATAGCGAATATCCCGACGCGGTGGTTTGCTCGGACGATTACATGGCCATCGGGGTGATTCAACGCATCAAGGAAGCCGGTCTGCGCGTGCCGGAAGATGTGGCAGTGACCGGTTTTGACGATATCGAGATTGCCGCTTACACCCGTCCCGCGTTGACTACAGTGCGTCAACCGATCGAAAAGATCGGCCGGTTGGCCGGAGAAACATTACTGCGTTTGCTCAAAAAAAGCAACAAAACGCCCACGCGACGCCTGCTTAAAGTGGAGCTGGTCGTAAGGGAATCGGCCTGAGACATTAAACCCGGAATATTTCATGAAAACTTTGTCAGACATGCGCACGATCTTTTTTCTTTTGACCTTTCTTTTGGCTTCGGGAATGGCCCGAACCATTCATTTCGCCGGAGTGGACTGGTACGTAAAAAACGGCGGCCCGTACGGCCCGGGTCCCAACTATTGGTCCGATAGCGAGCAAAGCGTCTGGCTGGACGAATCCGGAAATCTGCATTTGACCATTCGCCGGGAAAACGGCATCTGGTACTGTTCCGAAGTGTACACCGTCAAAGAAACCACGTACGGCGAACATCGCTTTTTTGTGGACGGCTGGCTCGATCGCATGGACAAAAACATGGTGCTCGGCTTGTTCGTTTACGCCACCGACACCAGCGAAATTGACATCGAATTTTCCAAATGGGGCGACGCCGCCAAACAGGACGTGGGGAGCTTTACGGTACAGCCCTATTGGAAGAGCGGCCACCAGCACACATTCGAATGCCCCTTGGACAGCACGCCCACAACCGAATTTTTTGACTGGCAACCGGGCTACGTGCACTTTGCCAGCATGCGCGGTCACTATTCCGGTGCGCCGCCGTCCGATTCCTACTACTTTTCCCGCTGGATTTACACCGGAGCGGACATTCCTGCCGATAGCGAACATTTACACACCCACATCAATTTTTGGCTGATGAACGGCGAGCCCCCTCAGGATTTGACCGTGCACGAAATCGTGATTACCAATGTAACCCAGCCGCTGCAAACCAGTACGATCGAGCGCCCCGCGGGCCTGCCGGGCGGAATGGAATTGCAACAAAATTTTCCCAATCCCTTTAACAGCCGAACCACAATTCGCTATCGGCTGGCAGGTAAAACAAACATCGCCCGACGGGTTTTTCTCGATGTGTTCAATGCGGCGGGTCAGCGGGTCAAACGGGTGGAGCAAGTGCATCAAAATTCAGGAGAGCATGCGCTGACAATCGATTTGAGCGATCAGCCCAGCGGGATTTATTTTTACCGGCTGCAGGTCGGCAACGTTCAGAAGGTCAAAAAAATGCTTTTGATTCGTTAAACGGATCATTGTTTTTAACCTAATTAACAGAAGGAGGTACGTTATGTACAAAACGGTACTAACCCTAATAGCGCTGGTAGCACTTCCGTTTGCACTCAGCGCTCAGTTTGTTTTTAACAACTTCGATACGCTTCCGGACTCAACCTATTTTTCCATTTACGGTAACGAAGGCGACTATCACACCTACGTACGGCTATCGCAAGAAACGGCAACCGTGCACGAAGGCAGCGGTGCTTTGCGTGTGGAATGGCAGGACGAATGTTACGATCAATGGGGCGGCTGGATCGGCATGACCCACACCAAGCCCGATTCCGGTTTTTACGATTTGACCCCGTACACCCATCTTTCGTTGTGGTACTACGTGGAACAAAAACAATCCAAACCCGGACAGGTCGAATTTCGGGTGATTTTAAACGACGGCGGGCCCGGCTCCACAGGCGGGCAAACCGAACAGTGGATTTCGCACCACTGGATTCTGGATCAGGATCCGGGCTGGCATCAACTGAATATCGAACTGAAAGACGTGGGCCAAATGTCCGACGAGGGCTTTTGGCTGCCCGGCAGCGACTGGGGCCTTTTTGTTGGCAACGGCAAGCTGGACCTGGACAAAATTGTGGGCTACACTTTTGAATTCTCGCAAAGCGAAGCTTTGTACCAACAGCCCGACGACACGGTTTCCGGCGTGATTATTCTGGATGATTTCGAGGCGCAGGGCGTGGCGCCGGTGAATCTGGTTTTCTTTAACGGCAAAGCCGTGCCCGGCAACGTAACCATGCACACGGGCTGGAGCGGTTCCGCCGTGGTTACCGACGAAGACGACGCGGCCAATCAGGGTACGGGTTGCATTAAGTGGATGGGCGGTGACGCCTGGGACGGCATCAATTTCGATCTGGAAACGCCCAAAAATCTGCTGTACAACTGGAGCACCGATTCGCTGCAATTCAAAATTAAAGCACCGGCCGGAATCGGCGATTTGACGCTGGTTTTCTGGGATACGGACGAAGACACCGGCAAGGTGGATTATGCGTTCGAAGCGACCTACACCTTAAAAGAAAGCGACATGAATTACGACGGAACCTGGAAACAGGTGAAGCTGCCTTTGCGTTCCTTTGATCGTTTTGCCGGTACCTGGGATGACGACCTGGGACAAATGGTGGACGGCGAATTTGATTCCACCAAGGTGGCCGGGTTCGGCATTTGGAGCAGCGGACAGGATTTGAACGGCAAGGTGATTTACCTGGACGACATGTACACGGGCAATCCGGTGTTCGATTTTGTGCCACCGGCACAGGTGACCGGTGTTTCGGCCGCCCCCGGCAATTATTACAACCTGGTTTACTGGACCGACGTGGATGGTGAAAGCGGCGAAACCTACAACGTGTACGCCAGCGAAAAGCCCATTAGCGACGTGCACGATCCTGCGGTGGAAGTGATTGCCACGGGCATTACCGAAGACGTGCAAAATGCCGTGCACAATTTGATTTATCCCCTCAAGGATCATTCCGTAACCTATTATTACGCCGTGGAATGCGTGGATGCTTCGGGCAATGTGGGCCCGGCCGGTGTGAGCGACGCGGTGACCAATACGGCCAAGGGTGTGCCGACCATTGCCGACCATGCTCCGGCAAATTTTGCCGCGGACGGCGATTTTTCCGAATGGGACGACATTACGCCCTGGGTAATCATGCCTTCGCAGAACAACATTGCCGCCGGTGATTTTGACAACGACGACGATTTGACCGCGACTGTGTGGCTGGCCATGGACGACGATTATTTGTACGTGGCCGCCGACGTGGCTGATAATGCCTTTTATTACGATGCCAACCTGGTGGATACCTGGTGGACGCAGGACGCCTTTGAAATGTTCATCGGTTTGTGGGATCAAAACGGCAAACCCATACACGATACCACGCCGCAAAGCAGCCGCGGCAGCGAACCCGATTACAAACTGATTTTTGTGCAGGATCGTTTTTACAACGAATACAAAAACGCCTATTTCGACAAAGGCAGCGCTCCGGAATTAACGCCCAACGACCCCAACTACTATTTCGAACAATTCGGCGGACAGGATTGGGCTCTGGAAGCAAAAATCGCCCTGGATTCCATTGCCTTTGGCGACGATTTGCGCTTCCATCCGCAACGCGGCATGCGTCTCATGTTCGATTTGGTATTTCATGACAACGACGGCAATGGCTGGGAGGGCAACCTGAGCTGGTCGCCGAACAACCGCGATCTGGCTTACTTGGATCAACACGAATGGACGTACACCTGGATCGGCGACACCACCCATACGATGACGGGGCTGGAAAACGGTTCCGGTGCGGTGGCGGCTACCTACGCTTTGATGCAGAATTTCCCCAACCCGTTCAATCCGCTGACCACCATTCGGTATTCTCTGGCCAAAGCATCGCAGGTGCATTTGACCGTGTACAATGTGTTGGGACAGAAGGTGGTCGATTTGGTGAACACACGCCAAAATGCCGGACAGTACAAAGTTCAGTGGAATGCCGCCTCGTTTCCGTCCGGTGTGTATTTTTACAAATTAAAAGCCGGTTCTTTCGAACAAGTCAAAAAGATGCTGCTGATAAAATAACCGCTTCAAAAATCGAAGGCTGCTTTGTGCGGCCTTCGATTTGTTTTTTGTGAATTGTCTGTGCCTCCCGCGGGCGGCAGCAAAAACCGCCCGAATGATGTGCAGTGCCTATCGCTTAATTATTAAAAATATAATTGAATTCTTATCAATTTAATAATTTTCGGCCCTGCGGCCGGCAGAGAAAGGCGGTACGGCGCTCACGAAAGGGTGGCACAAAATATGCAATTCACTGCTTTCTAATGTGGAATAACTGCCAAATGAAAAATGGAAAAACCGGTTGATTTTGGTTTAGTAAAAAGGAATCGTTTATGTACAAAGTGTTTCGTTATTTTATTTTGCTGAGCTTTGTCTTTTCCGCTTCGCTGTTTGCGCAAACCACCGGGAAAATAGCGGGCTTTGTTTTCGACGGTAAGTCTCACGAACCGTTGGCCGGAGCCAATATTTACCTGGAAGGGACGACGCTGGGTGCGGCTACCGGACTGGACGGAAGCTTTTACATCATTAACATCCCACCGGGCAAATACAACGTGCATGTGGAAATGGTGGGCTACGAGACAAAAATAATCAAAGATGTCCGTGTCTCGGTTAACCGTACGACCAACCTGAAAATTACCATCAACGAATCCATTTTGCAGGGAGAGGTAATCGAGGTCGAAGCGGACAAAATCACCATTAAAAAAGACCAGACCAGCGCCATTCGTACGGTTTCGTCCGATCAGATAAAAACCCTGCCGGTGGAAAATCTGAATCAGGTGGTCGGATTGCAAGCCGGTGTGGTTAAAGGACACTTTCGCGGCGGGCGCAGCGGCGAGGTTTCGTACATGATCGACGGCTTGCAGGTGGACGATGCCTTTGGCGGCGAAGGGCGCCGCGTGGACGTGGAAACCGAATCGGTGCAGGACGTGGAAATTATTACCGGAACCTTTAATGCCGAATACGGCCGGGCTATGAGTGGTGTGGTGAACGCCATTATCAAAGACGGCTCGGACCAATTTTCGTTAAGTTACTTTAATTATTTGGGTAATTACTACACCTCGCACAAAGATATTTTCATCGGGCTTAAAGACAGCGAAATTAATCGCAATCAGGATTACAAATTGCAGGTAAGCGGGCCGATCATTAAAAAACATCTCAATTATTTCATGAATTTCCGCTATCAGGACAACAAGAATTATCTGAACGGCATTCGTCGTTTCCGGGTGAATGATTACAGCGATTTTACATCGACCGATCCCAAGGAATGGTATTCGGAACATACCGGAGACAACAAATACGTTCCGATGAACGGGGCGCGTAATTTTTCCGCACTGGCCAAAGTAACGGCCAAGTTTACCGACCAGTTGAAACTTTCGTTTTTGTACACGGGCAATTATGACGAGTGGAAATCGTACGATCATGCCTACAAATACGATCCGGACGGGCAGGCTACGCAACACCGCACGGCAAACATGTTTGCCCTGTTGCTCAACCACGCGCTTTCCAACAGCGCTTTTTACGAATTCAAAGTTTCGCAACTGAACAGTTACTACGGCTTTTACCTGTTTAAAAATCCGCTGGATTCCGGTTACGTGTACGACGCGTTTCACGGCAATGTGGCCGAAACAGGGTTTTACACCGGCGGACAAATGAAAGACCATTACGAAAACTGGCAAAACGAGACCAATGTCAAATTCGATATTACCTGGCAGGCCACTTCGCACCATTCCGTTAAAACCGGCTTTTTGTACACCCTGTACGATTTAAAGAACGAAGATACTCCGGTAATGCACGATACGACCATGACCGAAGAAGAGTTGGGTCAATATTACTACGGACCGGACGGACATCGGGTGTACTACAATTACCATCCGGTTATTTTCCCGGACAATTCGGTGTATTCCGATATTTATCACGTTAAGCCCAAGGCGTTTTCTGCCTATGTGCAGGACAAGATGGAATACGAAGATTTGGTCATTAATGCCGGGATTCGTTTCGACTGGTTCGATCCCAATACGGTTTACCCCTCGCAGTTGCGGAATCCGGCCAATCAATTGAATTTTTATTTGAAGGACGATCAGGGACAATTGATTCTGGACGCGCAGGGCAACCCCATTCCCGATCCGGTGCGCATGTCGCACTACCCGAAAGCCGATCCCAAAATGCAAATCAGTCCGCGTTTGGGTTTGGCCTACCAGTTGGGGAAAAAAGCAGTGCTGCATTTCAGCTACGGGCACTTTTTCCAGATGCCGCCCATGTACGCCTTGTACCAGAACCATTCGTTTCAGGTACCGCCAACCGATTACACCATGACCATGGGCAATGCTCAGCTTAAAGCGCAAAAAACCGTGCAGTACGAAATCGGTTTGTGGCAGGAACTGATCAAGAACATGGGGCTGGAAGTCAACCTGTTTTACCGGGACATTTACGACTTGCTGAGTACCAAAATCGTTTCCACCTACAATCAAATCGAGTACGGACTTTACACCAACAAAGATTACGGCAACGCCCGCGGAATTGAGGTGAAATACGATTACTTTGCGGCCCCGTTGCAAGTTTCGGTGAATTACACCTTGCAATACACGCGCGGCAATGCGGACAATCCTTTGCAAACCTTTACGCGTGCCGGTTCCAGTATGGATCCCATTCCCAAACTGATTCCCATGAGTTGGGATCAGCGGCACACATTAAATGCCACGGTGGGATATTACAAAAACAATTACGGCATTACGTTAACCGGCTATTACAACTCGGGAACCCCTTACACCTGGACACCCATCGAAGTTAATCCCATTTCGCGTGTGAATCTTTATCCCAATAACGACTACATGCCCGGCTCGTATTCGGTGGACATGTTCGGGTTTTACAAATTCAAAGTAACAGGGAAGATCGACGCGAAGCTGGAGCTTTCGGTGTACAATTTGTTCGATCGTTTAAATCCGGTGTGGGTGTACGGTTCCACGGGACGGCCGTACACGACCATCGTTCAGCCTTCCGATTTGGCCAATCATCGTAGCGATTTTAACGACTATTACGATCGCATCAAAAATCCGTCGGCCTATTCGGCCCCGAGATTGGTAAAATTGGGCATTGGTTTTATTTTTTAAAACGAGGTGTTTAGATGAATAAATTACAATTTTCCATAGGATTCATGAGCTTACTTTTGCTGATTTCACTTTTCGGCGAATCCTGGGCGCAGGGCCGCAAATACGAAGGCCCGGACGACCCGGCCGGTGACATCGAAGCCATTCGCGAAGGGTACATGACCGGCAACCGCATTTTGCTCTACTTCCAGAACACAACCGAGCTGGCCAAGTGGACGCCGACCTACCGCGGTTCGCAATGGTCGCGCTGGCCGAATACCTACGAAGGCATGCGCATGTTGGACGGTATTGCCTTGTTGGTGGGCGCCAAGGTGTTCATCAAAGACGACAGCATTCCTGTAACCGATCCCGTTGAAATCGAGAACAATCCCGATTTGCATCCTTTGTACTATTTGCAAACCAGCTACCGCGAAGAAATGGACACCAATCCCACGGGAACGGTGGAATGGGGTTTTTACCCGGTTTACGGTTATTTTAACGAATTGAGCGAATATCCGGCCATGAGTAACCGGCCTTCTTCCTGGCCGCCTGCCGGTTGGCCTTCGCGCGGGGACGAATTGAAGTGGCCCGGCGAATGGGACGGGCGTTTCGGTCGCGGAGTGATTTACGCCGATCTGGAAACCTATTTTGTGGACAACGATGCGCAAGACCTGGAATACCTGGGCCCGGATGACAAAATCAAATACTACCCGCGGCCCGGTGTGCACATCGGTGACAAACGTCCCGAGGTAACTATCCAAAAAGGCGAACCCTGGGGCGGTATTGGTGTGCGCGTGGAGCAGCGCGGTTTTCAATGGAACAATCCGCAGGCCCGCGATGCCATTTTCTGGGAATACAACATTGCCAATATTTCGGATTACGATTTGCCCAAAGTGGTGTTCGGCTACTGGGTAGACAACGGCATCGGCGGCGATTCCGATGACGATTTGGGCTATTTCGACACCAAGATCGACATGGCCTATTCCTGGGACAAAGACGGCAAAGGACAGGCCGGGCTTCCCACCGGCACAATGGGCTTTGCCTACCTGGAATCGCCGGGCATTCCTTACGACGGAATCGACAATGACGAGGACGGCTTGGTGGACGAAAAACGCAACAACGAAACCGCCGGTGAATTGATCGGCCCGACCGACGGCATCGACGATTTGCAAAAGTTTTTGGATTTTTACCATTTGACTATGGATGATTTGCACCAGCACTGGTCCAGCGACGAAGATCAGGACTGGGAAGACGGCAACGACCTGAACGGCGACGGTATTTACGAAGCCAACGAATTTGCCGGTGACGATGTGGGGCTGGACGGCGTTGGTCCGACCGAGCTGAACTACAACGGCCCGGACGAGGGCGAATGCAACCACAAACCGGATTACAAGCAAGGGTACGGCTGCGAGCCCAATTACAATGCCACCGATGTGAGCGAATCGGATATGGTGGGCCTGACCTCGTTTTACATGTTTCCGGTGCCGCAGCACAAACCGCCCTACACCCACTGGTTCCGCAACGACGAATCCATGTGGGACTTGATCGGGCAGGACAGTCTGGTGGAATATCTGGGCAACATTTCCAATTTGATCGAAACGTTTGCTTCGGGACCCTTTCCATTGTACCAGGGGCACGAAGAGCGCATTTCCATGGCCGAAATCCATTCCTTCGATGCGCTGGAAGGGCTGAATTCCGAAGACCATTCCGCACCTGCTTTGTACGAAAAAAAGCGCATCGTACAGATTATTTACGAAAAGGATTATCGTTTCGCACAACCGCCTAAAATGCCCACCTTGCGGGCCACCGCCATGGACGGCAAGGTTGTGCTAACCTGGGACGACATCGCCGATACCAAAACGCGCGATCCGTTCATGGGCAACATCAACGATTTCGAAGGTTACAAACTGTTCCGCGCTACGGACAAAAAGATGTCTGACCCGCAGGTGATTACCGACGGATTTGGCACGCCGACCTACATGAAGCCAATTTTTCAGTGCGATTTGAAAGACGGCAAAAAAGGCTTTGCCAACTGGGGTGCCATTAACGGTATCGAGTACAATCTGGGTTACGATTCGGGAATTGTGCACCATTTTGTGGACAACAACGTGGAAAACGGTCGCACCTATTATTACGCCATTGTCGCTTACGATTACGGTGCGCCGAACATCGGCCCGGGCATTGCGCCTTCGGAAAATAACATCATCATCGAGCTGGACGAATCGGAAGAAATTCGGCGCCTGCCCAACGGCAGTTTGGCCATTAGCCCCAATGTGGCAGTGGTAACGCCGCACCAAATGGCCGCCGGTTACGTTCCGCCTTCCATCGATGAAAACGACAACCAGAATGTGGTAGGCACCGGGCAAGTGCAGCCCGAAATTCTGGCCCGCAACAGTTTAAAGGTGAACCACACCTATGCTGTTAAATTCGATTCGGACACGTTGGAAAATATTCCCGATTACGAGTACGGTTTGCTGTACACCAACAACGGCCTGCGTATTTACGATTTGACCGAGGGCCACAAATTGGTGTACCAGGAAAATCCGCAACATTATTCTTACAATAATCTGGTTTACCACGATACGCTGGATTACTGGTCGTTGCGCACGGGCAAACAAATTCACACCGATATTTTTGACGGCCTGCGTTTGAACATTCGTTTGGAAAACGAAACTGCCCGATTCGACGCCGACCGCAGCGGTTGGTTAAAAGGCGATGCGCCCATTACCATTTATCCGGCTGCGACGGACCGAATGTTCATGCCCTGGGATTACGACATCGTTTTTACCGACAACGATTCGGCTTACGTGGGGCGCGTGCGCAGCCAGCACATTCGCGACGAACAGGGCGTGCGCATCAATCGCACCAAGTTGATCTTTCATCAGAATTTCAATTTTTACGTGCTGAACAAATCGTTTGTGGATTCGGCCGGAGAATATTTGAAAATGGATATGGTAGTGGAAGATCGCAATCACAATCGCAAATTCGACATTCTGGAAGACCGCGTTTTGGTCGGCGATTTGACCACCAAAAACCGTTGGGCGGCCACGGCTTTTTCCCTGGATTTTTCGCAGGCCGACAGCAACTCCTTGCCCCGGCCCGACGATGTGTACCGGGTGTTTCACAAACGACCCTTCTGGAAGACCGATTCCGTGACGTTTACGGTTTTGCCCGAGGGCGATTTGAACAAAGCCGAACTCAAAACCGACATGACCAAAATCAAAGTGGTGCCTAATCCGTACATTGCCACCAACGCCATGGAACCGGCGGTAGCCAATCCCTATTTGAATCAACGCCGTCGCCTTATGTTTACGCACATTCCGGCTGATTGCATCATCCGTATTTTTACGGTTAGCGGCGTTCTGGTAGATGAGATCGACGTGCAAAATCCGCCGGACAACGGCATTGTGCATTGGGATTTGAAGTCGCGGGAAGGTTTGGATGTGGCTGCCGGAATGTACATTTATCACGTAAAATCATTGAAGACCGGCGATGAAAAAATCGGCAAGTTTGCCATTATCAAATAGATAATACAATCCATGTGAGACGTTTACAGTTGGAGTGTAAGAATGATTAGAAAAACCATATATGTTTGGATGGCTATTTTGCTAACCCTGAGCGTGAGCCAGGCGCAAAAGCCGTACCGCGTGGGAACCACGGCGGCCAATTTTCTGGAAATCGGTTACGGCACTTCCGGTATTGCCATGGGCGACGCCAACGTGAGTTCCGTACGTGATGTTTCGGCCATCTATTGGAATCCTGCGGGATTAGCCTTTTTGCAAAAAAACGAAGCGATTTTTTCCTACCAGCCCTGGGTGGCCGATATCTCCACGGCTTTTGTGGCTACCGGATTACGCATTCGGGGCATCGGCTCGCTGGGGTTCCACATTATTCATGCCGGATACGGAGATATTGCCGTGACCAACATGGAAGCGCAGGAAGGCACCGGCGAATATTACAGCGCCGACGAATATGCCTTTGGCGTAACCTATGCCCGTCAATTGACCAATTGGTTCTCCTTCGGAGCGACCGGGAAGTACATCGTTTCCAAAATTTGGCACGTTTCGGCCTCGGCCATGGCCGTGGATTTGGGCGTAACCGTGCAAACCAAATTCTTTTCCACCACCGGCAAACGCGGCGACGGATTGCGCATCGGCATGAGCATTTCCAACTTCGGATCGCGCATGCGCTACGACGGCATCGATCTGGTTTATCCCATCGATCCTTTGCCCGACGAAAACGGCAACTACAAAGACGTGCCCGGACAATATCGCCTTTCGTATTGGGAACTGCCGCTCATCTTCCGTATCGGTACTTCGCTGGATGTGCTTAAAACGGAACACCACGTGTTAACGCTGGAAACCGACGCCCTGCATCCCAATAACAATTCGGAGTCGGTGAACGTGGGTGGTCAGTACGCCTTTAAAATTCCGCAAACCGGCGAATTTTTCATTCGTGCCGGGTACAAAGGTTTGTTTATGCCCAAATCGGAATACGGATTTACCGTAGGCATGGGCATGGTAAAATATCTCATGCACAACATGAGTTTGCGCGTGGATTATGCCTACCGCGATGTGGGCATTCTGGGCAGCGTGCACAGTTATTCCCTTGGTTTAATGTTTTAAATGATGAAGGGGACGATGAAATCTTTTTTTGTTATTTTGATCGCCTTTGCAGGAATTTTGTGGCTTGCCGGTTGCTCTGGCGAAAAGCCGACTTCTCACGAAACCATTTTGGCCAAAGTGGGCGACAAGACTATTTCGGTTAATGAATTCATTCGCCGGGCGGAGTACACGCCCCGTCCGGCTTACTGCCGCGGGGAAAATTACATCCATCGCAAAATTGTTTTGAATTCGCTCGTGGCCGAAAAACTGCTGGCTCTGGAAGCCGGGGAAGATAACGATCTGACGCGCAATCACGAATTTCAGCAGTACATTCTGGGACGCAAAGAACAGGCCATGCGCCAATGGCTGTTTTATCAGGTGGCCCAGAAAAAGGTCCAATTATCTCCGGACGAGATAAACAGAACCTACCGATTGGCCGGACGCGTGTACGAAGTTTCCTTCATTAACTGTCCCACACAAGAAGATGTGCGCAAGGTGCGTCGCCTGCTGGCTACGGGAATCCCTTTTGATTCGCTGGCCAAAAGTCTGAATCCCAAAGGCAGGGTGCCGAAACGCGAGATTAATTTTCAGGCGCCCGAGCCGGACATCGTAAATGCGCGCCTGTTTGCCGATTCGGTGCGCAAAGGAGAGATCATCGGGCCGTTGGAGATCGATCGCGACAATTTCATGTTTCTCAAGGTGAACGGCTGGCACACACAGGTTGCCATGTCGCCCACGCAGCAGCGGAATCGGCTGGATGAGGTGAAAGAAAAACTCACCGAACGCCATGCGCTGGAAATTTACAATCGTTACATCGCCGGGTTGATGAAAGGCAAAACTGTGCGTTTTAACGAACCGGTGTTTCGCGAGCTGGTCAATATTCTGGGCCCGCAATATTTCAAAACGGCTAAGGACAAAAAGGAAGCATTCAACAAAAAATTCTGGAACAAAGACAACACCGAACTGGAACGAAACGACTCACAGAACAAGTTGCAAAAAATTTACCATCAGCCGTTTTTTACGGTGGACGGGCGTACGTGGACGGTAGCCGATTTTGAGGAAGCTCTGTTGCGCCATCCCCTGATTTTTCGCAAAAAACGTTTTCCGCAGCACAAGTTCGCTCAGCAATTCAAGCTGGCCGTGGTCGATTTGATTCGCGACCAGTATGTGACGCAGGATGCCTACAAACGGGGTTACGACAAGGTGCCGGAAGTGGTGCGCAATACGAACATGTGGCGCGACAACTTGTTGGCGCTTTACCAAAAGCGGGCCTATTTGCAAAGCAAAGGGGTGAAAGGGTTGAAAAATTCGGACATCATCCGAACCTATCTGGATCCCTACGTGGCGCAATTGCGGCAGAAATACGCGGATCAAATTCAGATTAATACGGATGCGTTTGAAAAAATTCACCTGACGCGCATCGACATGTTTGCCTTTCAGCCCAATCAGGCTTTTCCCGTTGTGGTGCCGTCGTTTCCGCAGTTGACCACGCACAACAAGCTGGATTACGGACGGAAGATGGGGGATTAGGGGACTGGGAACTTGGAACTGGCTCCAAAGGAGTCCCTTCGGGAGAACTGGCTCCGTCACGGAGTGATCCCTTTGGGACAGG
>CAYXUS010000094.1:0-15341 GCA_964468415.1 uncultured Caldithrix sp. | reverse complement strand
TTTCCGGTAGCACAAATTGCCCGGCGGGTGGCCTGCTTCCCCTTAACCCTTAACCTTTCACTCTTTCCCACCCCGCCCACCATTCAACAATGCAATCAGTCCCATCACTCCTCTGGCGGCGGAGCATACTGCGCCAGCTTTTTGTTAGGCGTTTTGCCCATGAAAAATTCCAAACGTCCGCCTTTCACAATATCAGCGTGACGCAAAAACAATTTGCGGTACGGTTTGCCGTTCCATAAAATTTTTTGAATGTAAATGTTTTCCCCGCCGGCATTGTGCGTAACAACCTCAAATTGTTTGCCGTCGGGCAAATGCAACACCACTTCGGGCAACTGTGGCGAACCCAGACAATAAATCCCATTAGCCGGATTAACCGGATAAAACCCCATTGAGCTAAAAATGTACCAGGCCGACATCTGCCCGCAATCCTCATTCCCTGAATAACCGGAGGGTTGATCCGTGTACTGTTCGCGCATGATTTTGGCCGTGTAATATTGCGTTTTCCACGGCTGCCCGACAAAATCGTACAAATAAGCAATGTGATGGCTCGGTTCGTTTCCGTGCGCATATTGCCCGATAAACCCCGACGCATTGCCGTTTACATCGGCCGGTTTGGCCTTAAGGGTAAAAAACGTATCCAGCTTGCGGATGAACTTTTCCCTGCCGCCCAGCAATTGCACAAGGCCCTGGACATCCTGCGGAACGTACCACAAATATTGCCAGGCATTCCCTTCGGTAAACGGATAGCCGCCGTTGCCGCCGTACTTTAATGGCGAAAACGGCTCCATCCAGCGCCCTTTGTCATCTTTTGCTCTAAAAAAACCGATTTTGGGATCAAACAAATTTTTGTAATAATGTGCTCGTTCCGAAAAATATTTCGCCTCCTTTTGCCGCCCCAGCGCCCTGGCCATTTGCGCCGCACACCAGTCATCGTACGCGCCTTCCAGCGTAATGGAAACCGATTGCGTTTGCAGATTTTCGGGAAGGTAATGGTAACGATCCAGCAAATCGAACGGTGAATTCTGATGCGCTATGGTCAGCGAAGCTTTTACCGCCCGCCAGGCTTCATCGTAATCGACACCTGCAATCTTTTTGTGAAACGCATCCGCAATGACCGGCACGGCATGGTTACCGATCATGCAATAGGTTTCGCTGCCCCACAACTGCCAGATGGGCAAATAACCGAAATCGCGGTATTGACGCAACATGGAATTGATGAACCTGGCATCCATGTCCGGGCGCAAAATCGTGTACAACGGATGGGCCGCACGATAGGTATCCCACAGGGAAAACGTACTGAAATGCACACCATCCGGCGCAGTGCGCACATCGAAATTGGTATTCAAATAGTGGCCGTTCACGTCGGCAATGTTGTTGGGATGAATAAACAAGTGGTAAAGCGCGGTGTAAAAAATCACCTTTTGTTTGGGTGGCGCCTGCACGGTAACGCAGGAAAGCGCCTTGTTCCAGGCAGCTTCCGCCCGTCGCGTCACCTCGTCAAAATCAAACCCCGGAATCTCTTTTTGTAAATTTTCCCGCGCTCCGGCATAATTGACCGATGACAGCCCCACTTTTACGATTAACGGCTGTTGCTCCGGATTGTCAAACGTCAGGTTCACTTTCAAATGGGGATGATTCACAACCGACACATTGCGGTAAACGCGCCGCCCGGCCCGCACGGCACTTTGTGCAAACGGACGCGAAAATTCCGCCCGGAAATAGACCTTGCGCAAGGGCGCCCAACCGGTAATAACGCGGTACCCTTCGATGGTGTGGTCGTTAACAATGCGCACTTCGGCGCCGATCAGGCGGCACACCCAATAGGGGCGTTTTTTGTCCAGCGAATGATCCAGATCGATCATCACATGCAACGCACCTTTTTCCCGCGGAGAATAGCGTTGCATGCCGCAATGGGCGCTGGCCGTCAGTTCCACGTTGATTTTGGAACGATCCAAAAAAACGCGATAATAGCCGGGGTGGGCCTGTTCGTTGCGGTGCGAAAAGGCCGATTGGTAGCCGGGATGTTCCTGCCCCTGCCCCGTGGCCTGCCAACAAATTTTTCCCTGATATGGCATAAACAAAAAATCGAACAAATCGGCCACACCGGTACCGCTCAAATGCGTGTGGCTAAACCCGACAATGGTGGTGTCGGCATAGTCGTACCCGCTGCAGGGGTCTTCCGGATTATCTCGCGTATCCGGACTGAGCTGCACCAGCCCCCAGGGGTAAACCGCTCCGGGAAAGTTGCTGCCGGAAAGGCTGAGACTATCCACCGACCCGGTGCCGATAAAGGGATTGACGTATTGCACGTAATCCGTGTTTTGGGCGCATAACGAGTTCCCAAAAATCAAAATGGTAAACACCGAAATTCCGAAGAGAGCCTTGAAAAAGCGTGCCATGCCTTCCCCTTCCTGTTTAAATCCGAATGAATTTTACGGCGATTGCAGACCAAAAGCAAACACGTTGCGTTCAACCGGCACTGTGCGCCTGCTTCGAATTTTGCGAAAATGGGCCGTAATAATTTGATTCTATTATTCCAAAAACATAACTTTCCAAAATATGAAATTACAGCATTCAGGGCCTTTTGTTGCGCATCCCAGACCTTCGGGGAATTGCGGAATTAACCTGGAAAAAAGCATCCCACGAGGGCAAACGGGCAACAAACGGTTTTACGATCAGAATACAAAACGAAAAGCATGTAATGAATCAACCTGGTAAACACAGCCGCGCTTTAGGCGAGGAACGCATTGGGCCTCTTTTGTTTCGCCTTTCCGTGCCCGCTACCGTGGGCATGCTGGCCATGGCCCTGTACAATGTTGTCGATACATTTTTGTGGGGCGCGGCCCTGGTGCCATGGCCATCGCCGGCATTTCCATCGTCATGCCCATTCAGATGCTTATTTTCTCCCTATCCCAAAGTCTGGGCATCGGAGCGGCATCGATCATTTCCCGCAAATTGGGTTCGCGCGATCTCCCCGCCGCCGAAAAGGCTCTGGGAAATGTGGTTTTGCTTTCCGTAGCCATAAGCGGCGGGATCGTAATTATCGGCTATTTGTTTACACATGAATTTTTAGCCCTGTTTGGCTCCCGCGGGGCGATGGTTCCTTTTGCCTACGATTATTTTATTTACATCTTAATTGGCAGCCCCTTTCTGATGTTAGACATGGTTCTCAACAACGTTAACCGGGCCGAAGGAAATCTGAAATTTGCCATGATCACCATGATTTTTGCCGCCGTGCTCAACATCATTTTTGACCCCATTTTTATTTTCGGGTTTCATCTGGGAGTAAAAGGGGCGGCCATTGCCAGTGACCTTTCGCAGGTTTTAACTTTGTTCTTCCTGCTGGGCTATTTTTATCGGGGCTACAGTGTAGTCCGCTTTCGCTGGAAAGCCTTTAAACCCGATTTCAAAGTGATCAAAGAAATTTTGGCCATTGGGGCCTCTTCTTTTGTACGTCACGGCGCAGCCAGTGTATTAATTGCCTTTATGAATCACCTGCTTTTCATTTTCGGCAGCGAACTGGCCGTAGCGGTTTTTGGCATCATCACCCGCATTATGCGCATGACCTTTATGCCTCTGGCCGGGCTGGTTCAGGCCTTTTTACCCATTGTAGGCTACAATTACGGCGCTAAAAATTTCAAGCGGGTACGAAAGACTTTGCGGCTCTCCGTCATCTCTTCCACGATTATTGTGACGGGTATTTTCCTGTTTCTCATGATCTTTGCCCGGCCCATTTTTACGCTTTTTAGCAAGAATGAACAACTGGTGCGCGAAGGAAGCCGGGCCTTACGGATCATCATTCTGGTTACACCGATCGTCGGTTTTCAAATGATCGGTGCCGCCTATTTTCAGGCCCTGGGCAAGGCACTGTCCGCTTTCATTCTGGCCCTGTCCCGACAAATTTTATTTTTGTTCCCTTTTCTTGTAATTTTGCCTCGTTTTTTCGGACTGAACGGCATCTGGTTCTCATTTCCCATGGCCGACTTTTTTTCTTTTCTGGTAACCCTAATCATGGTATTACCCGAATGGCGCAGAATCACTTTGTTAAGTAAAGCTCCGCGATCGGCATCGTAACATGCCTTTTTGCATGCCGATTTTTCTGCCGACTAATTTCGCCAATCGACCCTCCGTACGCAAAATCCGTCGCTCTCAAAAACCAGCGCGCCCACCCGATCGGTGCGCAAAACCATGCTTCCCCGATGAAATAAACGGCTTATCGTGTGTGGCGAAGGATGCTGAAAATGGTTGCGTTCTCCCACCGAAATAACCGAATATTTCGGACGCACCCACTTCAAAAATCCTTCTGAAGACGAAGTCGCACTCCCGTGATGCCCTACTTTCAGAATGGCACTGCGCAGGAATGTTCCGTAACCAGCCATGAATCCTTCGGCCTCCCGTTGGGCATCTCCGGTCAGTAAAAACTTTGTTTGGCCATAAACAATTTCGATTACCAACGACGTATTGTTAATTTCCCTTCCGTTGTGCGTGCGCAACTTTTCCAGTGCGGGTAGAGGACTCAAAATGTATGCCCGGGCATTTTTGCCCACATTTAATGTGTGCCCGCGCCTTCGCCAAAGCAGCGGTATTCCTTTGTTCGTAGCCAGCGCCACAAATTGCCGATAGCTTTCCAAAGTGTCCGGATACGCATTCACGACCAATGTGTCAACCCGAATATTTTGCAAAACGGCAAACATCCCTCCGAAATGATCCCGATGCGAATGGGTTACCACAGCATAGCGTAAATGTTTTACCCCGTAGTAACGCAAAAGTGGCACAACCACCTGCCGTCCGTAGTCCCGCCATTGGCTTTTGTCGCCTGCGTCGATTAAAACGTTGATGTTTTGAGGGAATTGTGCCAGACACGCATCTCCTTGCCCCACGTCCATGAAGGTGATCCGAAAGTTCGAAGTTGTTTTTGGCCAGGCAAGGATCATCAGCCACAAAAAAACCGCCGCACTCCATATCCGGGCCTGCCTCGATTTTCCCCATTGAAATACCAATACAATCAATATGCCTAAAAGCACGATCTGCACAAGTGAAGGGTGCGGAAGCCTCCATTGCACCCAATCCCGCAGTGAAAACCAATGCACCAGGTGCAGAATGAACAGCGTCAATTTTTCAAGCAAGAACCCCAGACCATAAAGAAGCGGCACATTCAAAAATCCGAGAAGCACCAACAAAAAGCCCCCGATGACGAGCATTCCGATAAGCGGAATCACAAAAACATTGATCATCAGTGCCCCTACAGGAATGACGCCGTAATACCACCACGTTAGAGGGAGTGTGCCCAGAACAGCACAAAACGAAACCAGTAACGGTTGAACAATCCACCGATTCGCAAATCGGTTCCAGACAGCTTTCCCCGAGGGAACGGTTATTGTTTCTCTCAGAGCAGGGAATCCGTACAGAATGCCCCCTACGGCCGCAAAGGAAAATTGGAATCCCGGCAAGAACAATTGCGCCGGGTCGGCCAGTAAAATTACCAGAGCTGCCACACCCAAAATATTAAGAGGTTGCGTACGCCTTTGCAGCAAGGGTATGCCAAAATACAAGAAGGCCATTAATGAAGCACGCACCACAGGTGCCTTAAAATTTACCAGGGCCACAAACAGGCCCAGCATCAAAAACGACAAACCATAACGTAGCTTGCGTGAAAAAGGGAATATGCCAAAAAACGTTAAAAAAATCAGTAAAATGAATCCCACGTGCAAACCGGAAATAGCCAACACATGCACTACGCCGGTCTTTTGAAATTCGGTGTAAATGTCTCGGTTCAGATCTTGCCGTTCTCCCAGAATGAGCGCTTTCAAAATATCCCGCGTTGGGGGACGAACAAAGCGATTGATAATATTGCGGACACGAACACGCAGCGGAACAAGGACAAATCGTTGCCAGAAGGCCCCCTTATTCCCCGGTAAAATATGCAGTGATGACGCCTCGGCATAACTCACATAAAAAATACCCTTCAGATTCAAATAACGCCGATAATTAAACTGCCCGGGATTGCGGGGCAAGGGCGGTTTTTTCAGAGAAGAGTGCCATTCGATTCGCTGGCCATAGCGCAAAGCCGGTAGTTCCTTTGCAGGGTAAAGCCATACTTTGCCCCAGGCTTTCTGCCATTGCGAATCGATTTTCACCTGCGATATCTGAACCACGTAACGGTTTTTGCCATTTAGCCGGTAAAACGTTTGGACAACATGCCCGCGCATGGCCCGGACATTTTGTGTGTGAAGCAAACGGATGTCATTGGGGGGAACAAACGAAAAACGGGCGGTTCCATTGGCCATTCCTGCCACCCACACCAAAAGCACCACAAGCGGAACAAAGAATTTGGGGTAAATTCTCCGGGCCAGCACGGTTAAAAATCCCAAAGCACACAACAGGCCCCAGAGCGCTGATGGCGGAAAACTCCCCAACAGCCCAAAGCCAGACGCAATTCCCCCGGCAAATAAAATACTTACCCACAAGGCGGGATGGGTTCGCCAAAAAACACCCGTATGCCTCATAAACGCTGCTTATTGTTTTGACATTGCAGGAGCGGATAAAAATTCCCGGAATAATTTAAAGAGGGAATCGAAGGAAATCCAGTGTAAACAAAAAACGGCCGCCGGAATTCCCGACGGCCGTATGACCGGTTAAGTCTGAGGAGGAACTACTTGAGAAGCAGCATACGTCTGACGACGGTTTTTTGCGGCGTTTCTACCTTGTAAAAATACATGCCGGAAGCTTTGTCCCCTGCCTGCCAGGTAACCTTGTGCACTCCGGCGGGCAGCATGCCATTGACTAAGGTCGCCACCTTCTGTCCGGATAAATTGTAAACAGTCACCCGAACATTTTCCTGAACCGGCAAACCAAATTCAATTGTGGTAGAAGGATTGAACGGATTGGGATAGTTCGCACGCACGTAAAACGAGGCAGGAATCGGATTGTCGTCTTCAATGCCTGTGGCAACGTAGTAGAAATCCACTGCGTATTCGTCACTGTCGGCTGTTACCTCCACCGTTGTTTGCGGTACGTTTGGCACGTAGTCCGAACCAAAATACGGTGCATTTACGACCCACCGTCCGTCACAAACACGAAACACATAAATCGAATCGGATTGCATTTGTGCGCCTGTTTCAAATACATCGGGATAGATGCCTTCCGTCTGAATGCTCATCCAATCATTTGTAGTAGCAACAGGAAGGTTGTGCAGCACCACCGTAATATAGGCATGAGCATATCGCAAACTAAAATTAAGCGTATCGACAACCGAATTGTTTATGACAATGTTTTGGTATTCTGTCGGTTTGGCCAAATAGTCTCCGCTCCAGCAATCAAAGCGCACATTGTACGTGCCATTGGGAAGGAAGAGATTGAATCCCATCGAATCGAGATTGATGGAGGTTGCAAAGTGTGTTTCCCAATTTTCCGTATAGGCCTGAATGGCGCTGTTTTCCATCAGGGCATCCATCGCCAGTGTGTCCGTAGGCGGCAAAAAGATATGCCCTTTAATTCTGCTACTGGCAGGCAAAAGCTCGAAGACAACGGTATCACCGGGGAATGCCTCCTGCCAATTGCCATCCAGATAATAGCCCAGCGGAGGCTCAAAATCACCGTACTCCGTATTACTCAACCAAAGCGAATAGGCAGATCCCGAGCGCACTCGAAGCGCCACTATCGAATCACCGTTCAAATAAGAAAACGATTGTCCGTAAACATTGCTATTTGCCCAGACCCGGGCTCCCTGCATGGGATGTCCGTCCTTTAAAGCGATTACATAAATGACCGTGTCGGTTCGGTAGGTGACAATATTTTTTTGCAGACTGTCCCCATAGCTCAATGCAAATTCGTACGTCGGATCTTCCCATGTATCCGGCATCATGTAATCGGGCACAAGATCTTCACACCAAAAATTCAACCGAAAAAGAACGTTGGATGTGTCGTCACCGGCAAAAGGAGCCGCAACCTGATAGTGCCCTTCCATCATGCTAAATTCGCTTTCCTGGCCGCTGCGAATGTTTTCAATGCTTCCCCAGGCCATCATCGGAATTACATTTCCCAGATCATCCAGTAGGGAACCGTAAACCCACGCTTTCGGATTTTTTAGCAAGAAATGAAATACTCCGTTTTCGCCCGTGTGAATGACCACATTGTGAAAGGAAACCGTATCGCAACTATACCCGGCAATCTGATTTTCGAACATGAAACCGATTTTCCAGGTATTCCCAACCGCCGTATCCGGTAAATAAATTGTAAAGTTTCCGTTTTCATCGGTTAGTCCGCCCCAGAACACACTCGGTCCGTCTTCATCATCCTGATCTAATTCGGCCTCGAACATGAAATTCGCCAGGCGTGAATCGGGAGGGGTCACGTTTTCAATTTTCAGTTGACCGGTAATCCAAACCGTTACATCAGGCATCGGATTAATGTGCAACGTGCCCACAACCGTCGAGCTGTCATTGGAATCGGTTACCTTAAACAAATAGTCTCCCTCGGGAAATCCCATCGGGCCTAAAAAGCTGTAAACGATGCCGTCTTGCACGCTGCTGGAATCGCTGGGGCCATCATCTCCCTGTTGTTCACCATCTTGCTGAGTGAAAGCAATAAGCAACACATCCTGATCGTCCAGCGCCTGATCGTGATTGGCATCCACATAAATTTGTACCTGGGCCGAGCCCCCGGGAATCGAAACGTCAAATTCCCAGGCGTACATGTCGCCCTGAACCAGAGTATCGGTAGCCGTTCCATTAACCCAGTTCTTAAAATAAGTGGTTGCCTGGGTAAACTGAAAGGTCAACAAGACAAAAGTTAATGTAATTAGAACACGTTTCATACTTACCTCCTGTTTATCACTTAGATTGAATTTTTCTGTCAGATTAAATTACGGTTGCTATTAATATTATCGGAGCCCCCAATGAAAAAATAAGGAAACAGATATTTCTTGCCCCAAATCGACATTTTTTGATCACTTTCCGAAACTCTTATTATTTCCTGCGAATTGCTGCAGGGCATTGACACTTATCCAAATAGAAAGTATATTCTGTTTGTTAAGCTATTTTAACAAATGTTTTGGGGTAAAAATGTCTAAAAGTACCTGGAAAAAATTTGACGAGGTAGAACTCACGCACAGCAGCGTGCATCATTTGATGGCCATGCACGAATTGCTAAATCACAATGGCTATGTGCGCGGGGTAGATATCGCCAAATTTTTGAAAATCAGCCGAAGCAGTGTGTCCATTACTATTCACAAGCTGATTAAAAAAGGCTACATTGTCGAAGATGAAAATAAATTCTACCATTTTACGCAAAAGGGTAAAGAACTTATTAACAACGTTTTGACCAAACGTCGTATTATTCAGTTGTTTTTTGAAAAGATCCTGAACATGCCCCCGGAAATTGCCGAGGCCGAGGCTTGCAAAATTGAGCATCTTTTGGACGAATCCACCGGACAAAAGCTGATGTCCTTTGTCGGATTTTACCTCTCCGGCGCCGAGCTCGCACAGAAATTTCAGGAGCAATTCAAAACCTTTGAATATGAATGTACCAATGTAGAATCCTGTGAAATTTGCGAAATGGATTGCTATTTTGCCGGAAAACAAGTTTTCCAGTTGGATGAGCCAAAACATTCACAAACAGGAGCGTAACGTGTATCAGGAAAGTGATTTTCTGTTTTTGTTTAACGAATTAAATGACGAAGAGCAACTGGTTTTGCAAACGGTTCGTGATTTTGTCCGCGAAGAATTTATGCCCATTGTACGGGAATACCACGCTAAAGCCGAATTTCCGACAGAGATCATCCCCAAGCTGGGTGAGCTGGGACTTTTCGGTATTACCATTCCGGAAGCTTACGGCGGAGCAGGCATGAGCTACTTTATTTACGGATTGGCCATGCAAGAATTGGAACGGGGCGATAGCGGTCTGCGCTCCATGGCTTCGGTGCAGAACAGTCTGGTCATGTTTCCCATTTACCAATACGGAAGTGA
Source organism: uncultured Caldithrix sp. (assembly GCA_964468415.1). Lineage (GTDB taxonomy): Bacteria > Calditrichota > Calditrichia > Calditrichales > Calditrichaceae > Caldithrix. The sequence continues at coordinate 5,376 of CAYXUS010000094.1, read as the reverse complement.
AGAGCAAAAGAAAAAATGGCTGCCTGCTCTGGCAACGGGAGAAAAAATCGGCTGTTTCGGCCTGACAGAACCCGATCACGGTTCCGATCCCGGCAGTATGGAAACCAAAGCGGAGAAAATTTCGGGCGGCTGGCGTTTAAACGGAAGTAAGATGTGGATTACAAACGGCACCCTGGCCGATGTGGCCGTGGTCTGGGCCAAAACCGAAGATGGCATTCGCGGCTTTTTGGTAGAAAAAGGCACACCCGGCTTTACGGCCAACAAAATTAAGGGAAAATTTTCTTTGCGTGCTTCGGATACGGCCGAACTGGTTTTCGAAGATTGTGAAATTCCCGATGAGAACCAGCTACCGCTGGCCAAAGGCCTGAGGGCTCCTTTAAGTTGCCTGAACGAGGCGCGGTACGGCATTGCCTGGGGGGCAATGGGCGCCGCAATGGCCTGTTACGAAGAGGCGCTGGATTATGCCAAAAATCGGTTGCAATTTGGTAAGCCCATTGCCGGTTTTCAACTGGTGCAACACAAGTTAGTGGAAATGCTTAACGAAATTACCAAGGGTACCCTGCTCAACTTTCAGGTGGGACGCCTAAAGGACGCAGGCAAGGCTAAATTCTATCACATTTCGCTGGCCAAGCGGAACAACGTGCATCAGGCCCTTCAGATCGCCCGATCGGCCCGCTCCATTCTGGCAGCCAACGGAATTACCGATGAATATCAAACTATCCGCCACATGTTGAACCTTGAATCGGTTTATACGTATGAAGGAACACATGATATCCACACTTTAATTGTGGGTGAGGCGATAACAGGAATAGGTGCATTCCGATGAACGAACAAAAAAACATTTTATTGGTCGAAGACGATCGTGTCGCTTATCAGACCATTCTCGAAACTCTGGAATTTTACGGATACAAATGCCACGGTGCCGATACCCTGGCCAAGGCCAAAGTACTCATTAAAAAAGTCCCCTTCGATTTAATTCTGGCGGATTATCTCTTGCCCGACGGGACCTGCATCGATCTGTTGGAAGAAGTGCGGCAATTCCGCTTTGACATTCCCTTTGTGGTAGTTACCGCAATGGAAGACATGGAAATTATCCACGAAGCCCTGGAAAAAGGTGCCACCGATTTTCTGAACAAGCCCTTTAACCTGCGCAACCTGCCAGCCATTATCGAACGGAACCTGGAACGCAACCGGCTGGAAAAAAAGAAAAACTCTCCGCAGAAGGCCATTGTATTGTTAAAAACCATCAAGGCACTTATCGCCGCACTGGAAGCCAAGGACCCTTACACTTCCGGACATTCGCTGCGCGTTGCCCGCCATGCCCGATTGATGGCCATTGCCATGGAACTGAGTGACGACGAACAGTTTACATTGGAACTGGCGGCTATTTTGCACGACATCGGTAAAATCGGCATGCCCGACAGCATTTTGAACAAAGCATCACACCTGCACGAGTTGGAATACAAAATCGCCAAAGAACATCCCGTTGTCGGCAGCAACATTGTAGGCAAGATTGACGAGCTAAAAGAGGTAGCCGCCATTATTCGGCACCACCATGAACGATACGACGGAACCGGTTATCCCGACGGGCTGGAAGGAGACGTCATTCCTAAGTTGGCCAGAATTTTAGCCATCGTAGATGCGTATGAATCCATTGTTTCCACACGGGTTTACCGCAAATCGAAATCGCCCGAAGAAGCACTGGAGGAAATCGCACGTTCGGCCGGGACACAATTCGACCCGGAACTGGTAAAAATTTTCATTTCTGTCATGCACTCCGAGCTGGCCACCAAAAAGCCCAAATTACGCATCGAAGATTACACCGACATTTCCGGTTAACAAAAAAGGGACGCAAAGCGTCCCTTTTTCTCTGTACCCATCTTTTACGGAAAATACTTGCCAATTTCCGTGCCGTCTTCCATCTCGTAAATAAGCCGGCTAATCGGTACCTTTTTCCCGAGTTTAAAAACAATAACCCAATCCGCTTCTTTTTTCGGTTTGATTACCTGAGGCTCCGTCAGGCCTTTTCCGTATTTCTCCGTCGCTTTCAGGTCAACCAGATATTCATTTTCATCTTTGTCGTACAAATGAAAGCGCCTGGGATCAATGGTCAAGGGATCAATCGTGTTGTTAAACACCGTAATCGACAAGGCCAAATTTCCCGCGGAATACTTCTGCCCGCCTACGGCCAGAGCCAGGGGAAAATCGTTGTCGATTTCCAGAATGGCCAGCGTCTTTTTACGCACTTTGCTCAAAAGCTTTTGCGCTTCAGGGTTATTCTCGTCCATGCGCACCGCCTGAAGCAAATAATGTTCGGCGCTCAAGAACAAATTGGTGTTTCGCGGGTCTTTTAACGCACGGTGATAAAATTCCTTTCCCTTGTTAAAATATTTCTGGAAATTGGCCATTCGAATTTCGGAAAGCTTGGCATCGGCTTGTGTGTTGGAATAATCGTATTCCAGCGCTTTTTCGAGATAATCGAGTGTTAAGTTGAAATATTTTTCTTTCTGAATGTCATTCATCGGAGTGGCATGATGGTAAGCCATCGCCAATTCATACAGCAGTTTGCTGAATTCCTTTTTAAACTTTTCCGAAAGCGAATCTTTGGGAATAAATTCAAGGCTTTTTTCATAATTCAGTTGGAAGGCATCCACATTATTGCGTAGTTTGTACAGCTTAAAACCCCGGTGCATGTAGGTAAGCGCAATTTTTTCATTTAACCTTGCATTGTTGGGCTTGTTTTTTTTAACTTTAAGATAAAGTGCCAAAGCCTGATTGTACTTTCCGCGGGCGTAGGCGTTATCGCCTTCGGTTTCCAGATTTTTCCCGCATTGCCAAAGCAGGCTAACGATGATTAAAAAGATGAAAGAAGCTTTAAAAATTCTCATAAGGCCCTCCAAATTATAATAAGACGTGCAGGTATTAAAATAAGAAAATTTTCAAAAAATACAAAGGGTTGCATGAAAATAACAATTCTCGGTTCCGGAACGATTCTTTCTCCGGTGAAACGAAATCCCGCCGGATATTTGCTTGAATTCGGGGATTCGTTACTCCTATTGGAAATTGGCCCCGGGATATTGCGGCGTCTTAAACATTTGAACGTTGACCTGACCCGTATTAGCACTATTGCCATCAGTCATTTTCATCCCGATCATTGTTCCGATCTGTTGCCGTTTTTATTGAATCGCTATTTGTTAGATTCCGCAAGTAATGAGCGACTTCACATTTTGGGGCCGGAGAACCTGAACGCATGGTTTGAGGCACAATTGGCTTTTCAAGGCGCATGGCTGAACGAACACATTCCCCGATTGCACCCCTGGCAAAACGCGATGTGGCATGTGGACGACTGGGAAATTACCGCACAACCGAACGGGCACACACAACACAGCCTTTCCTTTTTAATTCGTCCCGCTTCCCAATCTGATGCTCTTTTTTACAGTGGTGATACGGGTTACAACCCGGCCCTTCTTCCCCTGGCTCAAAAAGCCTCATGGGGAGTGTTGGAATGCTCCCTTCCCGATCATCTGAAACAGGAGACGCACTTAACGCCACAAGAATGCGGACAATTTGCCACACTGGCCGGATGGCAGCGAGTGGTCCTTACGCATATTTACCCGGAAAACGATACTCCCGATCTGGCAGAAAGAACGGCGCGCCATTTTCGTGGTAAAATTATAGTGGCACGCGATTTTTTGCATCTTCCTTAATTGACTTAAATTTTATTCAAAATTAATGCCCGCCTCGTATCATTTCGAACTTGTTTTTCGGATGAATAATAAATGAACATTTTCCTTGTGGAACGCGATTTTCCGCCGATTCTTCCTAATAAATCTTTTGGCTTCATAAGATATTTTCCATAAATTAGCAAAAATAAATTAAGGAGGAAGAATGCAACTAACGGACTTACTTAACGAACAAAATATTTTAATCCCATTAAAATGCAAAACCCGCGACGAATGTATTCGTGTATTAATCGATACTCTTAATCAGCAAAATTTATTGGCCGATTCGGAACAAGCCTTTACGGCAATTCTGGAACGTGAAAAACTTATGACCACAGGCGTCGGAAACGGCATCGCCATTCCCCACTGCAAACATAGTTCCTGTCCTAATTTTGCCGTTGCTATGGGCATTCATCCCGATGGCGTAGATTTCGAATCCATCGATAAAAAGAAGGTGCACATCATTTTTCTTTTGGTCGGCCCCGAAAATAATCCGAGCATGCACATTAAGCTTTTAAGCCGTATTTCGCGCCTGATGAGTAATGAGGAACTGCGCGAAAAGCTTTTAAAGGCCCAAACTCCGAATGATGTTCTGGAAGCCATCGAAGAAGAAGAGAGTTACTTCTTCGAAATCGAATAGTTAATTTCCAAGCGTAATCGGCCTTCGCGGCCCGAAAATTATTTTATCGGGCGCACAAGGACTTTATTTTATGAAACTTGCAATTTTTGTTTTGAATAAAGAAGAATATTTGAACGATATTCTGGAAGCCTTTGTCGAATTAGGTGTCGGTGGGGCGACCATTATCGATTCGGTGGGAATGGCACGCATTCTGGCCCATGACATCCCCATTTTTGCCGGATTCCGGAATCTTTTGCAGGAAAGTCGTCCCGGTAACAAAACCATTTTCTGCGCGGTGGAAGACGACAAGATCCCTAAAATGGTCAAGACGTTGGAGCACATTATTGGCGATTTGGAGGAGCCGGGCAATGGTTTGTTCATTAGCTTACCTATTGATTTTGTCAAAGGAATTATTCACTTTTAGCTCTGCGTAAAATTTTGCATTTCGGACTGCAATGTGTCCGAAAGTTTTTTCATCTTTTAGCCTGAAAATTTCCATGGCACAACAAACAGAATACATCGGTACGTACAAAATTCTCGACAAGATCGGCGAGGGTGGAATGGCCTACATTTACAAAGCCTTGCAGCCTTCGCTGAAGCGTACTGTTGTCATCAAAAAGCTTAAAGATCCTAACCGGGAAATCATCAAGCGATTTAAAAAAGAGGCGCTCCTTAGTGCTTCGTTTCACCACGAAAATTTGATCGCCGTTTACGATTTCATTTATTCCAATCGCAGCTATTATCTTGTGATGGAATACGTAGATGGCGAGGACCTGCGGACGATTATCGATCATCTTGCTCCGCTGCCTCCGGAAATTGCCGCTCTTATTGCACTTTCGGTAGCACGCGGTTTGGAATATACCCATTCGCACAACATTATTCATCGCGACATTAAACCTTCGAACATCCTCGTTTCTTATGACGGGAATGTAAAACTCATCGACTTTGGCATTGCCCGCGACGATCTTTCCACACGTCTTACCGTTACGGGCATGATTGTAGGCACGCCGGCGTACATGTCGCCGGAGCAGGCCA